>NZ_JAMYLQ010000018.1:0-136262 GCF_040318115.1 Mesorhizobium sp. M1312
TCCCCCCATAGACAATATTCTTATCTTCTGCCGCTCGCGGTGTCTTTTTTTTTTCTCACACGTCCTCCGGCCCTGCGGGCTTGCTTACTTACCCGCCGGGGCGCGCGCCGCCCCCCCCGCCCCCCCCCCCCCCCGCCATTCCACTGCGGAGCGGCGCCTTGGAGCATCGGACCAAAAGTGGAAACCGGTTTTGGAAAATCCGATGCTCAAACACTGGCGGTGCCGCCACTCGCCCACCGGCCGCCTAGCTCCCTGGGCGGCCGGCAGGGCGAAGCAACAGAGATGACGGGTGAGCAACGATGACTGCGGCGACAATGCAAAGAAAAAGGCCTTCCGGCTTCAGGATCAGCAAGAAGGTGCTGCCTTATGTACTCAGCCTGCCGGCCTTGCTCGTCTGCATCGGCATCCTGATCCCGTTCTTCACATCTGTGGTCTATTCGTTCCAGCGCTACCGGCTGAGCCAGCCCTGGGCGCGGCAGTTCAACTGGGGCGACAATTACATCTCCTTTTTCACTGACCCGAGGTTCTGGAACACACTTGAGGTTTCGCTGCTGTATGCGGGCATCACCGTCCTGCTCGAACTGCTTCTCGGTCTCGGCATCGCCATGCTGCTGCAGAAGCGCTCGACGCTGAACAACTTCATCTCGATCATGCTGTTGATGCCGCTGATGACGGCGCCGGCGCTTGCCGCGCTGATGTGGAAGCTGATGACCAATCCCGGCTTCGGCGTGCTCAGCTATCTCGCCAGCCTGATCGGACTGCAGGATTTCCGCTGGGCCTCGTCTCCGTCTACCGCACTTTTCACCGTGGTTCTTGTCGACATCTGGGTCTACACGCCTTTCATCATGATCCTGCTGCTTGCCGGCCTGCGCAGCCTGCCGACGCAGCCGTTCGAGGCGGCAGCACTTGACGGCGTGCCGAGGAGTTTCGTGTTCTTCCGCATCACCTTGCCGATGCTGACGCCCTACATCCTGACGGCGACGCTGTTCCGCCTGCTGGATTCCATCCAGCAGTTCGACATCATCTATGCCATGACCCAGGGCGGTCCGGGCGACACGCTGACCGTCTTCCAGGTCGAGGCCTACCTCAACTTCTTCCAGTCGACCAATGTCGGCCGCTCGGCGGCGCTGATGATCATCCTGTGGGCGATCACCTATTTCCTCTCGAACATCTTCATCAAGAACTGGCTGCGCCTGCGCGAACGCGCCCGCGGCCAGGCATAGGAGGCTGAGATGGAACACACCTCGCTTCTCGAACGCACCCTGCGCGGCATAGCGCTGACGCTGGTCGTGATCTTCTTCATGTTCCCGATCGTCTGGATCCTTATGATGTCGTTCCAGACCAACGAGACCATCCTGCGGATTCCACCGCAGCTTGTCTTCAAGCCGACGCTGGCCAACTACACCGCGCTGATCACCGGGAAGCTGACGACGGCGGCCGGCACGCTCGACATCGCCTTCATGCGCAACCTCTGGAATTCGGTGTTCCTGTCGGTCACCTCGGTCGCCGTCGCGCTACTGCTCGGCGTTCCCGCCGCTTACGCCTTTGCACGGCACAAATTCCGCGGCTCGGAAGACATCGCCTTCACGCTGCTATCATTCAGGTTCGCGCCGGCGCTTCTGGTGCTCCTGCCGCTGACCCTCTATTTCCAGAAGCTTGGATTGGCCAACACCTATATCGGGCTGATCTGGGTCTATCAGCTGATCTGCCTGCCGCTGATCCTATGGATCGTGCGCGGCTATTTCGAGGACATCCCGGCCGACATCGAATATGCCTATCGAATCGCCGGTCATTCCTGGTTCGCCACTTTCCGCAAGATCGCGCTGCCGCTCGCCGGCCCGGGCATTGCGGCCGCCGGCCTGCTCGCCTTCATCTTTGCCTGGAACAATTTTGTCTTCGCCCTCGTGCTCGCCTCGGCCGACAAGCAACCGGTGACAGTCGGCGCGCTCGCCTTCATCACCTCCTCCGGCATCCAGTATGGCCAGATCTCGGCGGCGATCGTGCTTTCGATCACGCCGACGCTGGCACTTGCCCTCTATGCGCAGCGCTATCTCGTCGAAGGCCTGTCGCTCGGCGCCGTGAAAGGATAGCTCCGATGGCCAGCCTCGAACTTCGAAATGTCGTCAAACGCTATAAGAGCCAGACTGTCCTCGACAATCTGTCGCTGACCGTTGCCGACGGCGAAACCCTGGTCCTGTTCGGGCCGTCCGGCGCCGGCAAGACGGTGCTGCTGCGGCTCGTCGCTGGCGTCATCGACCCCGATGAGGGAAAGATCTTCATCGGCGGCGAGGACATGACCGACCTCGATGCCGAGTTCCGCGGCGTCGGCATGGCGTTTCAGAATTTCGCGCTGTTTCCGCACATGACCGCCTTCGACAACATTGCCACGCCGCTTCAGGCCAAGCGCTCATCGCAGAGCGCGATGAAAGCGGGCGTCGAGGGCGTCGCCAAGCTGCTGAAGATCGGTCACGTGCTCAGTCATAAACCACGGGCGCTATCCAACGGCCAGAAGCAGCGCACCGCGCTCGCCCGCGCTCTGGTCGGCTCGCCGCCGGTGCTCCTGCTCGACGACCCGCTGCGCAATGTCGATGCCAAACTGCGCTTCGAGATGCGGCTCGAACTGCCGAGGCTGCTGGCCGACCGTGGCGCGACCGTCGTCTACGTCACCCAGGACTACAAGGAGGCCATGGCGCTTGGCAATCGCATCGCGGTGATGTCGCAAGGTGTTATCAAGCAGCTCGGCACGCCCGAGCAGGTCTATCGTGAGCCGGCCAACATCGAGATCGCGCGGCTGTTCGGTGATCCGACCATCAACCTGCTCGACGTCAAGCCGTCGCGCGATGCCAAGGGCATCTATGTCGGCCTGTCGAATGTCCAGGTCCATCTGACGGGCGCCTATGACGCGACGGTCGGCCGCGATTGCGTGATCGGCTTGCGGCCGGAAGCGCTGAGCTTCGTCGGCGAAAGTTCGCCGGGCGCCATTCCGGTGACGGTCGAGGCCGAGACGCCGCTCAACGAAAAGATCGTTACGCTGGTGCGCACCGTGCGCGGCCGCGAGATCCTGGTCTCCCGGCCGGGCGGAACACCGGGTCAAACCGAGGGCAGGGCCCATATCGCCGTCGACGGCAAAAGCGCCCTGCTGTTCGATCGTGCCAGTGGCGACCGTATCGGCTCGAAGAACGTGGTCAATTTGCGCAGCGGAGAAGCGGCATGAGCCCGAGCGCACTCACCATTTCCGGCGTCGATAAGTTCTACGGTCCGATCGATAGGGGCGTGCACGCTGTCCAGAACCTGACGATGGAAATCGGCAGGGGCGAGATCGTCGCACTGCTCGGCTCGTCCGGCTGCGGCAAGACCTCGACGTTGCGCATGATCGCCGGCTTCGAAGAGGTCTCGCGCGGCACCATCTCGGTTGCCGGCCGCAAGGTGCACACGCTGCCACCAATCAAGCGCAATGTGGCGATGGCGTTCGAGGGCTATTCGCTCTATCCGCCGCTGACCGTGCGCGAGAACATGGCGTTTGCGCTGAAGGCGGCCAAGCTGCCGAAAAGCGAGGTTGACGCGAAGGTTGCCAGCATCGCCAAGCTGCTCGAGATCGAGGATATTCTTGAGCGCTATCCGAGCTCCATCTCCGGCGGCCAGCAGCAGCGCGCCAGCCTCGGCCGGGCGCTGATCCGCAAGGCCGATCTGCATTTGCTGGACGAACCGATGGGCCAGCTCGAGCCGCAGCTTCGCGCCGTGCTGCGCGGTCGCATCAAGCACTTCATCAAGGAGCGTGGCTTGACCGCGATCCTGGTCACCCACGACCAGACCGAGGCCAACGCGTTGGCCGACCGGATCGCGGTGATGGAAGGCGGCGTCTTGCAGCAGTTCGACACGCCCGACATGCTCAAGCAGCGGCCAGCCAACCTGTTCACCGGCACTTTCGTAGGCGAGCCGCCGATGAATGTCTTCGAGGCCTATGTCGGCACGGCTGCCGACAAGATCAATCTGCGACTGCCCGACGGGCTTTCACTCGACTATGACAAGGACGCGTTCAGCGGCTCGGTTCGCGACGAATTGCTCAAACGGCAGCGGGTCGTCATCGGTATCAGGCCCTATGCCGTCCGCCGCTCGAAAGATGGCGTGCCGGCCACGGTTTCGGCCAACCAATGGCTCGGCGATCAGACGCATATCGCGGCGGATTTCGCCGGCGGTTCGCTGGTCCTGGTCGAGCATGACCGGACCCGGCTGGAGCTTGGCGCGCCGATTAGCATCAGCATCGATCCGAAAAACCTGCACGTCTTCGATCAGTCCAGCGGCATGGCCATTTCGCACGGCATGGAGCTTGCCTGATGCGGGATGTGCTGATCGGCATCGATGCCGGCACGTCTGTCATCAAATCCGTCGCCTTCGACACGGCGGGCCGGCAGCTCGCGGCCACGGCGTTGCCGAACCGGTACGAGACCTTGCCGGGCGGCGGCGCCGAGCAGGATCTGGCGCGCACCTGGGCCGATACCGCGACTACCTTGCGCCAGCTTGCCGACAAAGTGCCGGACCTTGCCAGGCGCACCATTGCCATCGCCGTGACCGGGCAGGGCGATGGCACCTGGCTGATCGACAAGGACGGTGAGCCGGTCGCCAAGGGCTGGCTATGGCTCGACGCGCGCGCTGCAGGGATCGTCGAGGAGATCCGTGCGCGACCGGAGGATCGGCTCCGCTTCGAAAAGACCGGCAGCGGGTTGGCCGCCTGCCAGCAGGGACCGCAGCTTGCCTTCATGAAGCGCAACGCGCCTGACTTGTTTGCCGATGCCACGACGGCATTTCATTGCAAGGACTGGCTCTATTTCAACCTGACCGGCGAACGCGCCACCGATCCGTCCGAGGGCACCTTCACCTTTGGCGACTTCCGCACTCGTGGCTATTGCGACGATGTGCTTGAGGTGCTCGGCGTCACTGATCTCAGGCATCTGCTGCCGCCGATCGTCGACGGCACCAGGCATAGCGCCGGCCTGTCGGCGGCGGCTGCCGAAGCAACCGGGCTGCTTTCCGGTACGCCGGTCGTGTTGGCCTATGTCGACGTGGCCTGCACCGCGCTCGGCGCCGGCCTGCTCGACCGCGAGCGCAAGCCCGGCTGCTCCATCATCGGCTCCACCGGCATGCATATGCGGCTAGCGCAGACGCCGGACGAGGTGCTGCTCAACGAGGCGGCGACCGGCTATACCATGACAATGCCGGTGCCCGGCGTCTTTGCGCAGATGCAGTCGAACATGGCGGCGACACTCAACATCGATTGGGTCCTTAGCCTCGCCTCCGGCATTCTCGCTTCGCAAGGCATTACGCGAACCAATGGCGAGATGATTGCGCTGGTCGATAAATGGATATCGTCATCGGAGCCGGCCTCTTTGCTCTATCAGCCCTATGTGTCGGAGGCCGGCGAGCGGGGGCCGTTCGTCGATGCCAACGCCAGGGCCGGCTTCGTCGGCATTTCGTCGCGGCACGGCTATGGCGATATGGTTCGCGCTGTTTTTGAGGGTCTGGCCTTCGCGGCACGCGATTGCTATGCGGCCATGGGGCCGCTGCCGAGCGAAATCCGGCTGACCGGCGGTGCGGCCAGAAGCCTGGCTCTGCGCAAGATCCTGGGTGCTGTCGTCGGCACCGACATTCGCACCAGCCAACGCGAGGAAGCCGGTGCGGCGGGTGCCGCGATGATCGCTGCGGTCTGCGTCGGCCAATACAAGTCGATGGACGAATGCGTCGGCGAATGGGTCACGCCGCTGCTTGGCGCGGCGGAGCCGAGCGACCCAAAACTTGCAGCGATCTATGAGCGGACGGTTCCGTCCTACACATTGGCGCACGAGGCGCTGCGGCCGGTCTGGCGGTCGATGGCCGCATCCAGGGCAAACTGAGAAGTCGAGCATGCGTAAGAAGATTGCAATCATTGGCGACCGCTTCATGCTTCCCCAGGTGTTTCGCGAGAAAATCGAGAAGGCCTGCGGCGACAATCTCGACATTCGCACGCTTGAGGCAGCCTGGCCCGACGAGCCGATGGAATTCGGCAATGCGGCGCTTGGCCTCGACAAGGTCAAGGAGTATTTTGGCGATCCGGACGAAGTGGTCGATTTCATCGGCGACGCCGAGATATTCGTCACCCAGCTAGCGCCGCTCTCCGAGACCATGATGCAGCGCATGCCCACACTCAAACTGGTCGCGGTATCGCGCGGCGGCCCGATCAACATCGACATGGCCGCCGCCAAGGCCCATGGCATCACTGTGGTCAACGTGCCCGGCCGCAATGCAAGTGCTGTGGCCGAGTTCACCATCGGTGCCATCCTTGCCGAGACGCGGCTGATCCGGGCCGGGCACGAGGCCTTGCGCAAAGGGGAATGGCGCGGCGATCTCTACCGGGCCGACCGCACCGGCCGCGAGCTCAACGAAATGATCGTCGGCGTCATCGGCTACGGCAATATCGGTACCAAGGTTGTCCGCCTGCTGCGCGCCTTCGGCTGCCGCATCCTGGTCACCGATCCCTATGTGCAACTGAGTGCCGAAGACCGCAATGGCGGCGTCGAACTGGTCTCGCTGGACGATCTCCTGTCCCGCTCCGATGTGGTCACGCTTCATTCCCGAGTAACCGAGGAGACCCGCGGACTGATCAACAAGGACACCATCGCGCGGATGAAGCCGGGGGTGATCTTCGTCAACACCGCGCGCGGGCCGCTGGTCGACTACGACGCGCTTTACGATGCGCTCGTCTCAGGCCATATCGGCAGCGCGATGCTGGAGACGTTCGCGGTCGAGCCGGTGCCTGCCGACTGGCCGCTGCTGCAGCTTCCGAACGTCACGCTGACGCCGCATATCGCCGGTGCCTCCGTACGCACCGTGACCTATGCCGCCGAGCAGGCTGCCGAAGAGGTGCGTCGCTTTATCGCCGGTCTCCCGCCTATCAATCCATGCTGAAGGTCGCGGCAGCCATGAAACACAATCCAGGCACCGAGGACCCGGCGAGATGAGCGGCGCCAATGAAATCGTCGACCTGTTCGTCATCGGCGGTGGCGTCAATGGCGCCGGCATCGCGCGCGACGCAGCCGGCCGCGGGCTTTCGGTCATTCTATGCGAAAAAGACGATCTGGCCGAAGGCACCAGTTCGCGATCGGGAAAGCTTGTCCATGGCGGCCTGCGCTATCTCGAATACTACGAGTTCCGGCTGGTGCGCGAGGCGCTGATCGAGCGCGAAGTGCTGCTTGAATCGGCGCCGCACATCATCTGGCCGATGCGCTTCGTGCTGCCGCACAGCCCGGATGACCGGCCGGCCTGGTTGGTCCGGCTCGGCCTGTTCCTCTACGATCATCTCGGCGGCCGCAAGCGGCTGCCGGCCACCCGCACGCTCAACCTGCGCACCGCGCCCGAAGGCGCGCCGATCAAGGATGCGTTCAAGCGCGGTTTCGAATATTCCGATTGCTGGGTCGACGACGCCCGTCTCGTCATCATCAATGCGCTTGACGCTGCGGAACGGGGAGCCAAGATCCTTGCCCGGACCGCCTGCACCGCCGCCCGCCGCGAAAACGGCCTGTGGTCGGTCGAGATGCGCGACAGCCGAACCGGCGTCACGACGACGGTTCGGGCACGGGCGCTGATCAACGCCGCCGGTCCTTGGGTCAACGACATCATCAACCGCGTGGCCGGCCAGAACTCCAAACGAAATGTGCGCCTGGTCAAGGGCAGCCACATCGTCGTGCCGAAATTCTGGGAAGGGCGGCAGGCCTATCTCGTCCAGAACAGCGACAAGCGCGTGATCTTCATCAACCCTTACCAGAACGATCTGGCGCTGATCGGTACCACCGACATCCCCTATGACGGGCGGCCGGAAGATGTGAAGGCTGATAGCAGCGAGATCGACTACCTGATCAATATCGTCAATCGCTACTTCAAGCGCGAACTTGCCCGCGACGATGTCATCTACTCGTTTTCCGGCGTTCGGCCGCTCTATGACGACAACGCCGACAACCCCAGCGCGGTAACGCGCGACTATATTTTCGAGCTCGACGCATCGGCCGGGCAGGCGCCGCTGCTCTCCGTGTTCGGCGGTAAGATCACCACCTTCCGCAAGCTGGCCGAGCACGCGCTGGACCGGATCGCGCCGTTCTTTCCGAAAATGGGCAAGCCGTGGACATCGAAGGACTACCTGCCGGGTGGCGATATCGCCAATGCCGACTTCGAGCAGTTTCTCGGCGATCTCGGCCGCGAATATCCCTGGATGCCGGCGTCGCTGGTCAAGCATTATGGCCGGCTCTACGGCACCAGGACGCGCCTTCTGGTCGGGGCGGCCAAGTCGCTCGCCGATCTGGGGCGGTGCTTCGGCAAGGATTTTTTCGAACGCGAAGCCAATTATTTGTTCAAATATGAATGGGCGCTGACCGCCGCCGACATTCTCGAACGGCGCACCAAGCATGGGCTGCACCTGTCCGCCGCAGAAAAAGCCGCCTTCGAGGACTGGTGCGCGAGCCGGCTGGTGAAAGCAAGCTGATGGCCTTTACGCTTTCCCTCAACACCAATCCGCTGGTCAATCGTTTCGCCGAACCGGACGACCTGATCGATGCGATCGCTTACGACATCGGCATCCGGGACGTGCAGCTCACGCATGAATTCGTCAACCCCGGCTGGCCGGCGGCGACGATCTCGAAATTCATCCGCCTGTTCCGCAACGCGCTCGACCGCACCGGCGTGCGCGTGACGTCGGGGATGACCGGCCCTTATGGGCGGCTCAATCATTTCGGCCATCCCGACGCCGATGTCCGCCGCTACTATGTCGATTGGTTCAAGAGCTTTGCCGACATTTCGGCCGAGCTCGGCGCCAGCGGCATGGGCACCCAGTTCGCGATCTTCACGCACAGGGATTTCAATGATCCCGAGCGTCGCGCGCGGCTTTTCGACATCGCGCTGGAATGCTGGCGCGAGGTCGCCGAGCACGCCAAGGCGGCCGGATTAACTTATCTGTTCTGGGAGCCGATGTCGGTCGGCCGCGAATTCGGCCACACCATCGAGGGTTGCTGGGCCCTGCACAACGAGATCGAAGCAGCCGGCATGGCCATCCCCATGAAGATGATGGTCGATATCGACCATGGCGACGTCACCTCGAGCAACCCGGCCGACATCGATCCCTATGCCTGGGCCGAAGCCTTTCCCAGGGTATCGCCGATCATCCACATCAAACAGTCGTCGATGAACAAGGGCGGCCATTGGCCGTTCATCGCCGCCTATAACAAGGACGGCCGCATCACGCCGGAAAAACTTCTGGAGACGGTTGGCCGCGGCGGCGGCATCGACAACGAGATCTGCCTCGAACTGTCGTTTCGCGAACGTGAGCCGGTCGATCACCAGGTCGTCGCCATGATCCGCGAGTCGGTCGACTACTGGGCGCCGTTTATCGAGACCGGCAGGGCAGCGATTTTGCCGCGAGCAGGATAGATAAGCAGGAGCCGATGCGGCTCCTGCTTAGAACCGGAATGCGTCAGCCGAATTTCGGGTCGAGACTGCCCGATTTGTAGCGCTTGGCCATTTCCGAGACCGGCAGCGGCTTGATCTTGGGAGCGTTGCCGGCGGTGCCGAACTGCTCGAAGCGCTCCTTGCACAGCTTCCTCATCGCGGCCATCGCCGGAGTCAGATATTTGCGCGGATCGAATTCGCTCGGGTTCTCGGTAAGCACCTTGCGGATCGCGCCGGTCAGCGCCATGCGGTTGTCGGTGTCGATGTTGATCTTGCGCACGCCGTGCTTGATGCCGCGCTGGATCTCCTCGACCGGCACGCCCCAAGTCGGCTTCATCTGGCCGCCATATTTGTTGATGATCTCCTGCAGCTCTTCCGGCACCGAGGACGAGCCGTGCATGACGAGATGCATGTTCGGCAGGCGGCGGTGGATCTCCTCGATCACGTTCATCGCCAGAACAGCGCCGTCCGGCTTGCGCGAGAATTTGTAGGCGCCGTGGCTGGTACCCATGGCGACGGCCAGCGCATCGACATGCGTGTCCTTGACGAACTGCACCGCCTGTTCCGGATCGGTCAGCAACTGGTCATGGCTGACGGCGCCTTCGACGCCATGGCCGTCTTCCTGTTCGCCGCCGCCCATCTCCAGCGAGCCGAGAACGCCGATCTCGCCTTCCACCGACACGCCGCCCCAATGCGCCATGTCGACGACGCGCCGCGTGATAGCGGAATTATAATCGTAATCGGCCGGCGTCTTGCCGTCCTCCTTCAGCGAGCCGTCCATCATTACCGAGGTGAAGCCGTACTGAATCGCGGTGACGCAGGTCGCTTCGTTGTTGCCGTGGTCGAGATGCATGCAGACCGGGATATCGGGATGGATTTCGACCAGCGCGTCGATCAGCTTGGCCAGCACGACATCGTTGGCATAGGCGCGGGCGCCGCGGCTCGCCTGCAGAATGACCGGCGATTTGGTCTCCTCGGCGGCCTCCATGATGGCGAGGCCCTGTTCCATATTGTTCATGTTGAAGGCAGGCACGCCATAGCCGTGTTCGGCGGCATGGTCGAGCAATTGTCTCAATGTAATGCGAGCCACCCAATAGTCTCCCGTATTTGGTTTCAAGCCGATGGTTGCGAGCCGTCCGGTCGTGGTTCGGCCCACTGATGCTTCTGGCCGGATTTCCAGAGATCCGCAACCTTTGGCCAAGGCGCCGGGAGCAATTCTTGTTACACGTCCGCGATCATAAGCGAGCAATATCCCAAATAAACGTAACACCATCACAAAAAATTCGGCATGGATGCGATTTTCTCTGTTATAATGGTTTCAGCTCGCCGTTTCCGCCACGGCGGTTCGCAGCGAGCCGGATTCAGGAACAGGCTGGACAATGAAGAGCGACGGCCGGCGGCAAGGCATCATGGATTTTCTGATGGACACCGGCACGGCCAGTGTCGATGACCTCGCCTCGCGCTTTGGCGTGTCGAAGATGACCGTCCATCGCGATCTCGACGAGCTTGAGGAAAGCGGTTTCCTGCGCAAGGTGCGCGGCGGCGCCTCGATCCAGCCGAGCGGTCTGTTCGAAAGCGATTTCCGCTACCGTCAGAAGCAGGCCGGTGAGGAGAAGCAGCGCTTGGCGGCTGCCGCCGTGGCGATGATCGAACCGGGCCAGACGGTGATCATCGACGACGGCTCGACGGCCGGCGGCATCGCGCGCCACCTTACGGATCTCCGCCCGCTGACGGTGATCTCCAACAATCTGGCCGTCATCCAGGATCTGGCAGGCGTTGGCGGGATCACCCTGATCGCGCTCGGTGGCCAGTACAGCAAGAAGTTTCACGGTTTCTTCGGCCTGCTTGCCGAGGACACGTTGAGATCGTTGCGCGCCGATGTGGCCTTCCTGTCATCGTCGGCCATCCACGGCGCTTCCGCCTTCCACCAGGACCAGGAAGTGGTCCACACCAAGCGGCTGATGATGGCCGCCGCCGCGCGTAAATATTTGCTGGTCGATCATGGCAAGTTCGGCCGCACGGCCCTGCATTTCCTGACCGATCTCAAGGCGTTCGACGCCGTCTTCACGGGTCGCGAACTGGAATCGCAGATGCGCGAGGTGTTGGATGGCGCCGGCGTTTCGCTAACACTAGTCGAGAAGGACTAAACCATGATCCCGAAAAGTGGGAACCGGTTTTCGGAAAAGATCATGGTCAAAGAAGATAGAACCGCATCCCGCTAGGGAACAGGTTCTAGAAGGAGGACGCATGGTTTACTGGGTCGGCACAAGCTGGAAAATGAACAAGACGCTTGCAGAGGCGACTGAATTCGTCAGGGCGCTGGCGGGGTTCGTCCCCGGCTTCGACGACCGCATCCAGCCCTTCGTCATCCCACCCTTCACGGCGGTCCGCGAGGTCAAGAAGGCGTTGGCGACGACGCGGGTCAAGGTCGGTGCGCAGAACATGCATTGGGCCGACGCCGGAGCCTGGACCGGCGAGATCTCGCCGGTGATGCTGACCGATTGCGGGCTCGACCTCGTCGAGCTCGGCCATAGCGAACGGCGCGAGCATTTCGGCGAGACCGACAATGCGGTCGGCCTCAAGACCGCTGCGGCGGTGAAGCATGGGCTGGTGCCGCTCATTTGCGTCGGCGAGACATTGGCACAACGCAACAGCGGCCAGGCCGATGCGGTGCTGGCCTTGCAGGTGCATGGCGCGCTGCAATACCTTGAAGGCCAGGCAAAGGCGGCGACGATCCTGTTTGCTTACGAGCCGGTCTGGGCGATTGGCGACAAGGGCATTCCGGCAAGTGCGGACTATGCCGATAGGCAGCAGGCCTTGATCAAGAAGATCGCCGGCGATCTTCTGCCGGCCATACCGCCGGTGCTTTATGGCGGCAGCGTCAATCCGCAAAATGCCGCCGAGTTGATCGGCCAGCCTCATATCGACGGGCTGTTCATTGGCCGCTCCGCCTGGCAGGCGGATGGTTACATCGACATCCTTCAACGCGCCTCGGCGGCGATCTGAATCAATCGAACAGGAAAGGACAGAAAAAATGAAAATTGCCATTGGAGCCGACAGTGCCGGCAAGCCGTTGCTCGACGTTATTGCCGCGCATCTCGCCACCAAGCCCGGCCTTGCCGTCAGCGACCTCAGCCAGGCGGGCTACTATGCCGACCTGTCGCAAAAGCTCGCCCAGACCATCCTCGACGGCGAGAACGATCGCGGCATCCTGTTTTGCGGCACCGGCATCGGCGTTTCGATCTCGGCCAACAAGGTGCCCGGCATTCGCGCAGCACTCACCCATGACACCTACTCCGCCGAGCGCGCTGCGAAATCCAACAATGCCCAGATCATCACCATGGGTGCCCGCGTCATCGGCCCGGAACTGGCCAAGTCGATCGTCGACGCCTGGCTCGCATCGGAGTTCGACGAAAACGGACCATCGGCCGGCAATGTCCAGGCGATCGACAGGCTCGACGCGGCGAAGCTGGGCTAACCCAAGCTCTTCCGCATCGCGCCGATGACGGTGACGGCCGACGCGGCGCCAGGGTCTATGTGCCCGAGCGACCGCTCGCCAAGCCGCGACGAGCGGCCCTTCGCGGCGATCATGTCCTTGGTCGCCTCGGCGCCCCGTTCGGCTGCTTGAAGCGCCGCCTCAAGGCTTTCGGACACGGTCTTGCCTGAGGCATGCGCGGCCGCCGCTGCTTGCGCCGCCGGCAGCCAGGCGTCGACCATCGTCTTCTCGCCGATCTCGGCCTTGCCGCGATCCTGGATGCCTTGCGCCATCGCCTGGAACAGAGCGATGACGTCCGCGTCCGTCAGGATAGCCTTGCCCTTGACGGCGGCCGCACCACGCATGAAGGCGGTCGCATAGAGCGGACCTGACGAAGCGCCGACGGCGTTGAGGAACGATTTCGCGGCGGTGTTGAGGAGAGCTGTCGGCTCGGTCGCCGCGAGGTCCAGCAAAGCTAAAGCATCGCGCACCGCGCCGAAGCCGAGCGCCATGGCGATGCCATGATCGGCGTCGCCGATGACGCCGTCGAGTTGGCAGAGCCTGTCCTTGTCGGCTTCGATCGCCACCGCGATCGCATCGAACATTGTTTTCAGATCGGCTGTGTCGATGGATGTCATGGATGCTGCTTTCAGCCGGCGCGAAACATGGCGCAGTCGCAAGGATGGTCGAGCATCGTCTGCAATTCGGCGTCGAGATGCACCAGCGTCACCGAGGCGCCGGCCATTTCGAGCGAGGTGCAATAATTGCCGACCCAGGTCGCGTGAACTGACACGCCGATGTCATCCAGCCGACGCTTCACGCGCCGGTTCATGATGTAGAGTTCCATCAGCGGCGTCGAGCCGAGCGAATTGACAAGCACGGCGACCTTGTCGCCACGTGCCGGCGCCATCTCGTCGAGGATCTTGTCCAGCATCTCGTCGGTGATCTCGTCGGCTGTTTTCAGTTTTCCGCGCGCGATGCCCGGCTCCCCGTGAATGCCCATGCCGATCTCCATCTCGTCCGGACCGATCTCGAAATTCGGCCGGCGGGTCTGCGGCAGCGAACAGGGCGACAGCGCCACCCCCATAGTGAAAGTGTGGTCGTTGGCTTTCCGGGCGATGCGCTCGCATTCATCGAATGACAGCATCCGGTCGCAGGCCGCACCGGTAGCCTTGAAGATAAAGAAATTGCCGGCGACACCGCGCCGCTTTTGCCGCTGGTCACGTGGCGCCGATGCCACGTCGTCGGTGGTCAGCACGGTGCGCACCTCGATGTCATCCATCGCCGCCATCTCTGCGGCCATGTCGAAATTCATCACGTCGCCGGCATAGTTGCCATACATGAACAGCACGCCGGCACCGCCGCTGGCCGCCTTGGCGCATTCGAGGATCGGGTCCGGCGGCGGCGAGGCGAAGACATTGCCGATCGCCGCCGCGTCGGCCAGCCCCTTGCCGACGAAACCGAGGAAGGTCGGCTCGTGGCCCGAGCCGCCGCCGATGACGATGCCGACCTTGCCTTGGCGAGGTCCATCGCGGGCGATGATGGAGCGCGGACTTCCCTCAGCGCTTTTGAGATGGCGGGGATGCGCGGCCAGGATGCCTTCCAGCATCTCGTCGACGGTGCGGTTGCCGTCATTAATGATCTTCTTGGTCTGCACCTGCATCCTCCGATCTCGGTATTTTCGCAGATAGTACAGCGTGTTACCGGGATTTCCACCCGGGGACGGACATTTCACGCGGCGATGCGTTCGCGCGCGGCCAGGATCTGCACGCAGGCATTGGCTGCCTCTTTGCCCTTGACCTGGAAGTGCTCGAAGAAGAAGCGGTGATGCTCCGCACCGTCATGGTAGTTGTGCGGGGTGAGCACCGCCGAAAGCACCGGCACGCCGGTGGACAATTGCACATTCATCATGCCGTCGATGACCGCGCTCGCCACGAATTCATGCCGGTAGATGCCGCCATTGACGACAAATGCCGCGCCGAGGATCGCTGCATAGCGACCGGCCTCGGCAAGCGTCTTTGCATGCAGCGGAATCTCATAGGCGCCCGGCACATCGAAGACATCGACGGCAAAGCGTTTCTCTCCAAGGACCGCAAGTTCGGCCTGGAACGCCTCGACGCACTGGTCGACGATGTCGGCGTGCCAGCGCGCGCGAATGACGGCAACGCGGGTCGTTTCATAGTCTTTCTGGGAATGCTGATTCATGGGTCCATCCTTCCGTTTCGATCCAGAATCAGGACGCACGATACGGAGTCCGAACCGCGAAAGCGGACCGTCTTCCGTTCGTTCTCTTCCATCCGGACTGTGACCGTCGGCTCCGGAATCACACCGGATCTGCTGACCCCTCCGGCTAACCGGAAAGCGCTCGCGGGCTTGGGCCGAAACCCTTACCGCCGGTGGGGACTTTCACCCCGCCCTGAGAACATTGACGGCATCTGTATGGAAGGGCAGGGCGAACCTGTCAACCGCCGAGCCCATCGCGGATGGCGCAGAAATAGCGATCAGTTCCGACTTGCCCGCCCTTGAGGGCAACCTCCAGTCCTTCGATTGCCTGGATGCGCGAGTGGGCGACGCAAAGCGGAGAGCCCGGCGAGGCGGGCAGCGGCATCCTGACCGTCAGTGCATCGACGCCCATCTGGCCGAGTGCGTGGCTCGACGTGTCGCCGCCGGCGATGACCACGCGCTGCAATTTCTGCTCGATCGTCAGCTTGCGAAGAAGTTCGCCGAGACCGCGGCCGAGCTTGTGGCGGGCGCCTTCCTGCCGGTCGATTTCGGCGCCCCGGTCGGCTGAAGGACCAAGGGCAGTGTAGAGGACGACGCTGCGACCGGCTACCAGACTGGCGCGACCGGCCGAGACCGCCCGCGCAATCGCCTTGTCGGAACCCTCCGAGACCAGTTCGACAGGGTCCACCTCGATCCCATCGAAACCGTCCGTCAAAGCATGCCGGATCTGTCGTTCCGTTGTCGGCGAGCAGCTGCCCGAGACCACCGCAATCCGGTCGGCCGCACCCGGCGGCGAAAAGCTGGGCTCGGCACGGACGCTCCCGTTGGAGGTCCATTCGGCCAGCAGCGCATATTCGATGCCCGAAGAGCCGACGACGAAAGTGCCGCCCGGCCTGCGAACACGCCATATCTCCTTGCCGGCAAGCGCCTGAGTTTCCAGGCTGTCGACATCCAAAAGCACGATGTTGGTGCTGTCGGCGAGCAAGCGATCGAACGCTTCCGAGCGGAAGGCCGACTGCAGCGTCGCGAGATCGACCAGCCCTGAGGTGAGATCCGTCTGGCGCGACAAATGGACCAGCAGGTCGGATTCATCCATCGGGGTGGTCGGGTGGCGGCTCATCACGGGATGGCGATCGATACGGAAATATTTTTCGCGGTAGGCCGCAAACAGATGACCGAAGGCGGTGTAGCGCTTGAGCTGCGGTGCGCCGACCACCAATGGCACGCCGTCTTGGCTAAACACCGAGCGGCCGATCTCGATGGCCCGGCCGATGCTGCCGATCGCCGGGCTGGAATCGAAAGTCGAGCAGACCTTGTAATGGCAGATCTCGGCGTTCAAGGTCTTCAGCCAGGCGAAGGCGTCCCGCAGAAATGTGTCCATCCACTGCGGCGTCTCGCTGCGGCTGGTGCCGGCTAAGCCGATGGCCCGGCAATGTCTGAATTGCGAAAGCAGGGCCTCGTCCGGCTGGCGCATGAACAGCACGGTCGCCACGCCGCCGAGCTCGAGCGCCTCCATGACGTCGGTCGAGCCGGTGAGATCGTCGCCATAGTAGCTCAGCAGCAGGTTTTGCATGGCGTCGCTTCAGGCCGCTTTGCCGTCGCCGAATTTCTCGATCGACCGCGCCAACTCGGCATGAGTCAGGGCGAACTCCGCCAGCGGGATACCATCGACCGCCGCCTGCCAGGCTTGCTGCACGGCGCGCACGCCGGCACCCGGCCCGTCCGGGTGACTGACGATGCCGCCGCCACAGAGATAGAGGAGATCGACCGTTCGGCCGGTTCGCTCAAAAGTTTCGGGGGCCTGTCCGCCCCACTGGCCGGAGCCGGCGACCGGCAGCGCGCAATCATCCGGCGAAAAGATCGGCGTGGTCACCGCCTTGAAGGACTCGATGAAGGACCAGTCCGGCTCCCAGTATTTCGAGGCGATGCCGTTGATCTGGAATTGATCGACGCCGAGCAGCCGCCAGAACTGCTGCCAGACCTTGAAATCCATGCCGAGGCCAGGGTGGCGGGTAAGGATGTCCCAGCCGTTGCGGTGCGCGTGGAGCACCAGGCTGGAGCGCTTTCTAAGGTAAGCCATGCCGCCGAAGCCGACGGAATTGATGTTGACCACGGCGCAGTTGCCGCCGGCCTTCGCTACCAGATCGTGGTTGCGCATCATCTCGTCCGGGTCGGCGTGCGAGATGCCAAATGCATACATAACTTTTTTGCCGGTCTTCTGCTCATAGTCGAGGACGAGCGGCATGATTGCCTTAACTCGTTCCGACAAAGGCGAATAGGCCGGGCTCATCAGCTTCTCGTCATCTTTGATGAAATCGACGCCGGCGGCGATCAGCTCACCGACCATCACGGCCGTCTCGTGCGGGCGCAGCCCAAGCGCCGGCTTGACGATCGTCCCGATGATCGGGCGGTCCTCCACACCGGTTAGCCGGCGACTGCCGGCAACGCCGAATTGCGGGCCCGGGTGCGCGCCCCGGTATTCGTCCGGCAGCTTCATATCGACGACGCGAATGCCGGACAGGCCTTTGATCGAAAAGGCGCCACCGATGGCGATGGTCATCAGCGCCGAAAGGTCTGTGCCGATGGCGTCCAGTGGAAACGCAATGTCGACATCCGCGCGCTTGAAGGGCCCGTCGCCGGCTTCGGGAAGGGACGGGCGATCGCCGTCCGGCAAATGCCGTATCGCCAGGACGCGCGCCGCCACCCGCGCCTTGAGCTCTTCGGTCTCGCCGGCCAGCGCGACGAAGGTTCCGGTCGACTGGTCGCTGGCGATCTTGGTCGCCAGCGCCTCGATGTTCGCCGAGGTCTCGATGCGATAGGTGAGGGTGATCATAGCTCGAAAAAAGTTCCCCGATCTTTGAAATCTGGTATAATGAGTACATAAGTATTGCAAGCGATATCCTGCTCGGCAGGCATTCTGGAATTCGTGATGGCAATGCTAAACAGAGACCGGTCAAGGGAGTGATTCGCGACGATGAACCGTTCGGAGCCGATCGTCCGGCGCAAGCTTTCCGACGAAGTATTTTTGAGACTGAAGCGCTTGATCACCAGCGGCGAATTGCAGCCGGGCGACGACATGCCGTCGGAGCGTGAGCTGATGGAGCGCTTCGAGGTCGGCAGGCCGGCGATCCGTGAAGCGATGCAGGCGTTGAGCAATATGGGTCTCGTCGCGATCTCGCATGGCGAGCGGGCGAAAGTGCTTCAGCTGACCGCCAAGTCGATCATCAAACAGGTCGACGGCGCGGCCAAGATCATTCTTTCGTCGTCGAAGGACACGCTGGAGCACCTCAAGAATGCGCGCATCTTCTTCGAGCGCGGCATGGTCAGGGAAGCCGCAGAAAAAGCCACCGCCGAGGACGTGCAGCGGCTGCGCGCAACCGTTGCCGAACAGCGGAGCTTTCGCGGCGATTCCGAAGCCTTCATATCGGCCGACATGAAATTTCATACCCAGATCGCAGCGATATCCCGCAATCCGATCTATGTTGCGGTCAGCGAAGCGATGCTTGGCTGGCTGAAGGAATATCACACCGAAATGCTGATCTGGACCGGCAAGGAAAAGTTCACGCTGACCGAGCACGAAGAGATCATCGGGCGTATCGAGCAGAAGGATGCGGACGGCGCCGAAAAGGCGATGATAAAGCACCTCGAGCGCTCGCGCGCGCTCTACGTGATGAATTCCGGCAACTGATTTCACCCGATCCGGGTGATCGCGTAAGGCGTCATCACAAGGTGGCGTCGTTCGAACCCGGAAATATCAACCGTCACTTCGCTCGCCGTCAAGTTCGCCAGCCACATGACGGTCTTGCCTAGGGGAGAACGGCCGGCCAGCGTGAGCACCCGCGTCTCATCGCTCGTCCTTGCCGCTACGTGCCTGAAGCCGGCCAGTTCGCAAAGCCCCTGTACGGCCTGGAAGATCGGCCGGGGTTCACCTTCGCCGACGGGTTCCCCGGATTCCGCCAGCACGCCGAACGGTCCGGTGAAGCTGGAAAGCGTGAGCATCTCCAGCCCGGCCGGCGCGACCCGCGCGGCGTAGCCGATCGTCCATGCTGCCGCAAACAGGCCGGCATGGCGAGGATCCCGGTCGGCCATGGCGATGCGCTGACCGTGCGGATTGGCCTTGGTCGCACCGCCATAGGGGTTCTGGCGCATGGCGATGGTCGATGGGCCGATCCGGTAGGGTTTTGGCCCGAAGATCGCCCGCGTCGACGCCGTGATGAAAGGCAGCGCCTCCAACGATTGCATGACGCTGAGATCGTCGGCGGCGTGCACGATCGGGCAGGTGCAATGGGTGACGAAATCGAGCTGGCCGGCCGGGACGCGCTTGCGGTTCAACTCAGTGAAATAGCTGAACATGCCGCCGCCGAGGCGGATATCGGGGAAGGCGCGCCGCGCCGCCGCATAGACGTCTTCGAGCGGCGGGCATTGTGGCCATGCGCTGCCTGGCGGCGTCGACTGCCGGTCGACCGAAGGCGAAACGGCAATGGCCGAAAGCTTCAGCCCGGCCTGGCGGACCATACCGGCGACGCCTGAAAGCTCCGCATCGAGATCACCGACGCAGTAAACGACGCATTCAAGCGTGGTCTCGACCGAGTAGGCTGCGGCGATCCGGGCATAGGACTGCAAGGCGCCCAGACCGTGGCCGCACGTCGGATCGTAATGGAACATCAGCTGTTGTGGGCCAAGCGCGGACAGCATCTGAAGATTTTCAAGCGCGGCATCGACCTCATCCGGATAGATGATCACGCCCATATCCGGTAGTGCCGGTCCGGCTTCACCGAGCTCGACGCGGATGTGTTCAGCGGCTGTTGTGGCAGCCGGCACCTTGCCGTCGCCGGTCACACGCAGGCTGATCGTCTGGCGCAGCATCTCGTCGGCTGGCAGCATGTAGGGCCATGGCAGCGCGAGCGGCCGGACATAGGTCTTGTAGGACGCATCCGACCAGTTACGCTGGTCCTCCATCTCGAACGCGTCGCCTTCCATCCGGCATTCGGCGGTGACGCCGGGTCGGACCTCATGGGTGATCGCCCGCAGATCCTTGAAAGGCTGCCAGGGGTCGATCAGCTGCGGAAGCTTTGTTTCCACCACGCTGCCGTCGGTGTGCTCGACCGTGACCGGGCTGCCGGCCAGGCCGGCAATCGGATGCAGTATGCAGAAGCCGCAGCGATTGGTCTCGAAATCGCTTTCGGGAAGCGCGCTCACGTCGAATACCAGATGGCCGTCAGCGGAAGCCTCGATCGTCGCGAGAAAATCGAGCCGGCTTCCTCCCGGCCCGACACAACTTGCCGAATAGCTGACGGAGAAGCTCTCAGGGCCCTGGTCTATGACTAAATCCGAGAGCACCGGCTCATAGGTGCCCCAGTCGCGATCCCTGACGATATAGGCGATAGCGCGCAGCACTTCGATGCCGCCATGGCGGATGGTGCGTAGATTGCCGTTGACGAAGTCGGCGGTGAGCGCGCCGGCGCGCAGCCTGACCGGCTCGGCCTCGACCGCGGGCGTGCCATAGAGGAGGAAGGCGTCGGCTGTCATCTCAGCAAAGCGTCGAGCTGCACCGGTTCACGACTCGCAGCACCCGCATAGGCCGCCTCGACCAGCGCGAAAGTCTTGAGGTTGTCAGCGCCGGAGGTTTCTGGCTCAGTCCCGTTCGCCAGGCAGTCGACCCAGTGCTTTTGAATGGCGACGACGCTTTCCTGGATGTTGTGCCACGGCCGCGATGCCCAGGGCAGCAGCGGCGGTGAGACGTCGCTGACCACCGTTCCGTTCCTGCCGGTGACGGTGAGCCGGTAATTCTGCTCAAGCCGGATCGTGCCGTTGCTGCCGTCGATCTCGACCAGCGTCTGCGGAAACGGCTCGGTAGCGAGTTTGGTCGCATAGCTGCAATCGACCACAGACGTCGCGCCGCTGACATGATCCATCAGCATGGTAGCGACGTCCTCGCCGGCAATGTTGGGATTAATGCGAGCGGTTCGTGTCGTGATCGTCGAAACGTCGCCCAGCAGAAAGCGGGCAATGTCGAGACTATGGATGCCGAGGTCCTCGATGATGAAGCGCTTTCCCCTCGCCAGATAGGGCTGGCCGGAAAACACGTCATAGGCCGAGCGGAAGGAGATCCGGCCGAAGAAGGGTGTGCCGATTTCGCCGCTGGCGAGCACGGCACGCACCGCCTGGATCGGCGACTGCCAGCGAAAATTCTCATGCACCATCAGCGGCACGCCGGCGTCGGAGCAGGCCTTCACCATGGCCTTGGCGTCGGCAAGCGACGGCGCGAACGGCTTTTGGCAGATTGCCGGAACGCGATGCCGTGCTGCCATCTCGACGAGCGGACGGTGGCTCGGCGCGGTGGTGGCGATATCGACGAAGTCCAGGCTTTCGCCGGCAAAAAGTGCTGCCGCGTCGGTATAGCGCCGCGCAATGCCAAACTGGTCGCCGACAATTCTGAGCCGTTCCGGATCGCGGTCGCAGATGGCGACGATGGACGCACCGGCGATGTCACGCCATGCGTGCATCTGGTTGACAGCAAAGAAGCCGCAGCCGATCAGCGCTCCTCGCAGTTCGGCCACGGGTCAGCCCGCCTTTGCCATCTGCATCAGAGTCACGCGGCTCTGCAGCCGGCGCTGCGCCTGGTCGACGACGACGGCGACGATGATGACGAGGCCCTTGATCACCATCTGCCAGAACGAGCTCACGCCCATCATGACTAGCCCGTCGGAGAGAATACCGATGACGAAGGCACCGACGATGGTGCCGCCGATCGTGCCGCGGCCGCCCGACATCGAGGTGCCGCCGAGCACTGCCGCTGCGATGGCGTTGAGCTCGAAGCTCTCGCCGGTCGCTGGATGCGAGGCCATCAGCTCGGACGAGATGATCAGGCCGACGACCGCCGCGCAGAAGCCGGAGAACATGTAGACGAACATCTTCACCATGTTGACCCTGACGCCCGAAATCCGCGCTGCCCGTTCGTTGCCGCCGACGGCGAAGATGTGGCGGCCGAGCGGGGTGTATTTGGCGAGATAGGCCGCCCCCAGTGCAACGACGACCAAAATCCATATCGAGACCGGCAGGCCGAGCAGCCGGCCGGCGCCGAGAAAGCCGAATCCTGTCGTGCCCAGGTCGGGCTTGCCGACGAGGTTCGGGAAGGTGCGGCCATCGGACGACAGCAGCGCCAGGCCGCGTGCGACGTAGAGCACGCCGAGCGTGGCGATGAACGGCGCGACATTCAGCCTGGTGATCAGCAATCCATTGACGGCGCCGATCAGTATGCCGACCGCCAGTGTGATCAGTGCGATCTCGAAGACGTTGAAATAGATCGTATAGCCGATCTGCAGGTCGATGCCGTTGAGCACGAGATAGCCGGCGACCATGCCGCACAGGCCGACAATCGAGCCGACCGAGAGGTCGATGCCTCCGGTGATGATGACGAAGGTCATGCCCATAGCGAGGAAGGCGTTCAGCGCCACGTGCTTCGACATCAGGATCAGGTTGGCCGCGGACAGGAAATTCGGTGCCGCGAGCGAGAAGAAGATCAGGACGGCGATCAGCGCGATGAACGTCCTCGCCTTCATCAGCGTCAGCAGCACGGAGCCGCTCGAGGCGGAGGCAACAGAAGCCTTGGCCGGGATGTCAGTCATGGGCGTGGCTCTCCGTGTGCGGGACCGGTCCGTGGCCAAGCGCGGATGCTGCGACGAGTGCCGCCTCCGTCGCCTCGGCGCGATCGAACATGCCGGTCAGTTTTCCATTGCTCATCACCGCGATCCGGTCGGACAGCGCCATCACCTCGTCGAGATCGGAGGTGGCGAAAAGTATGCCCAGTCCGTCGCGGGACAGTTTGCGCATGGTGCGGAAGACGTCGGCCTTGGCGCCAACGTCGATGCCGCGGCTCGGTTCATCCATCAGCAGCACCTTGGGTCCGGTGAGCAGCGCCTTGCCGATCACCACCTTCTGCTGGTTGCCGCCCGACAGCGACGAGACCTCCTGCGCCGGGTCGGCGATCTTGATCGCCAGCTCCCGTACCATCTGCGTCACTGCCTGGTTCTCCTTGGCGCCGCTGATGTGAAACAGGCGGACGAACCGCGACAGGCTCGCCAGCGTCAGGTTGCTGGCAACCGAGAGGATCGACACCAGCCCTTCGCGCTGACGATCCTCGGGGATCAGCGCCAGCCCGCGCCGGATCCGCCGCGTCGTGTCGCGCTCTTTCACTTTCTTGCCGGCGATGAAGATCGCTCCGGTCGCATGGCCGTGGCGTCCCATGATGCAGTCGAACAGCTCGCTACGCCCGGCGCCCATCAGGCCATAGATGCCGAGGATCTCGCCGGCGCGCAGCGACAGCGAGACGTGATCGACGGCAAGCCCGCCGGTCACTCGCGGCAGGCAGATGTCCTCGGCGCGGAAGATCTCTTCGCCCGGAACATGGCCGTCGGCCTTAGCGAAATCCTTGGCGTCAGAGCCGATCATCTGTCGCACGATCCATTGCGTGTCGACGTTTTTCATCGTCTCCTGGCCGGTGATGCGCCCGTCGCGCAGCACGGTGATGTAGTCGCCGATGCGGATCAGTTCCTCGAGCCGGTGCGAGATGTAGACGATCGCCACGCCGCGCGCCTTGAGGTCGGCGATCACCTTGAACAGGATCTCGACTTCTGCGGCACTCAGCGCCGAGGTCGGTTCGTCCATGATCAGGACGCGCGCATCGAGCGAGACCGCCTTGGCAATCTCGACCAGCTGCTGCTGGCCGATGCGCAAATCCTCGACCAGCATGTCGGGCTGGATGCCGGCTTCCAGCCGCTCAAGGAATTCCGCCGCACGGCGCTCTTGTTCTCTGCTGTCGATTTTGCGGAACCGGTTGGTGATTTCGCGGGTGGCGAAAATGTTTTCGGCGACCGTCAGGTTGCCGAACAAGTTCAGCTCCTGAAACACCATGCCGATGCCGCGGTTCACTGCGTCGCCGGATGAGGAGAAGGAAACCTCCTCACCCTCCAGGAGAATGCGGCCGAGCGTCGGCTGTTCGACGCCGGCGATGATCTTCATCAGCGTCGATTTGCCGGCGCCGTTTTCGCCGACCAGCACGTTGACCGCGCCCTTGCGCACCTCGAAATTCGCGCGCTTGACCGCGACGGTGCCCGAATAGACCTTCGAGACGTCTTCCAGCTTCAGGATGACATCATGATCGGTGGCGGCATTCATGGCTTCGACCCGATCTCTGCCTCCGCCGGCGTCACCAGCGGCAGGTCCTGGCCGCTGCCCATGACATAGGCGCCGACAACCCTGACGCTCCGGCCCTCCAGCGCTTCGCGCGGCAGCTTGGAAAGCACGGTCTTGTCGGCATAGATGTTGAACGCCTTGCCGAACTGGGCGAAGTCGATCTGATTGGTGAAATCGTTGAACTGGATGAAGTCGAGGCTGTCGCGCAGCGCGGTGCCACGCATCGCGGGTCCGATCTGCACCCGCGCGTCCGCCTTGCCGTCACCGTCGGCATCGACATCCATGGTCGCCGCGCGCGATTGCGTGTTCGCGGCGACGACCTTGCCTTCAAGGCGAACCGCAAAGGTCCACGGCGAATTCGCCTGCTTCTTCGGATTGCCATGCTTGGCGCCGGCAGCCGCTGGATCGGCTTTCGCCAGGGCGTGAACCTCGGGAAACGGCCCGGCTTTCTGCTGGAGATAGGGCACCGCCTTGGCAGCCCAGATATCGCCGACCATTTTGTCCGCGTTGAAGGCCGGGGCATTGCCGCCGTTTTCCCCGGACGGTGTCGGCAGGATCTTGCAGGCGGTCAGGCTGATGCCGACGGTCACGGCAAGGATCGGCGCGGCAAGGCTCGGCCAAGTGAGCTTGTTCAACATGTCGGCTTGTTCGGCATGGCGGTCAGGGCACCCAGTAAATGGAAGCAAGGGACGAGCCGGAAGCTCGTCCCTTGCGATTTGATGTCACGCTGGCTCAGTTGGTCAGCGCGAAGGTTTCCAGCTTGGCGGCATTGTCGCCATTGATCAGGACGCAGTCCATCAGCTGCTTTTCCTCGGCCGGAGACTTCTTGTTCTTGATGAAGTCGTTGGCCTGCTCGACTGCCATCTGCGCCTGCGCATAGGCCGGCTGCAGGACTGTGGCCTTGATGCCGCCTGAGGCGATCGAGTCGCGCACGTCGTTCGACCCGTCGAAGCCGACGACGATGACGTCCTTGCGGCCGGCGGCGGCAAGCGCGGCATAGGCGCCCATTGCCATCGTGTCGTTGCCGGAGATCACGCCCTTGATGTCCGGATTGGCCTGGAGGATCGATTCCATCTTGGAATAGGCCTCGGTCTGGCTCCAGTTGGCGGACTGCTGCGCCACCATCTTCAGGTCCGGATAGTCGTCGATGACGTCGTGGTAACCCTTGGAGCGGATGCCGGCATTGGTGTCGGATTCCTTGCCGACCAGCTCGACGAAATTGCCCTTCTCGCCCATCAGCTTGACGAACTCCTGCGCGCCGAGCTGGGCGCCCTGGTAGTTGTTGGAGACGATCTGCGCGACGGCGACGCCGGTAGCGTTGATCTCGCGATCGATCAGGAACGAGGGAACACCCGCGTCCTTGGCTTTCTGCACGGCGGCGACGGTGGCGTCGGCGCCGGCATTGTCGAGGATGATCGCCTTTGCGCCGCGGCCGATCGCGGTGTCGATCAGCTCGGACTGCTTGTTGGCGTCGTCGTCATGGACAAGCACCAGTGCTTCGTAGCCGAGTTCCTTAGCCTTGGCTTCCGCGCCGACGGCTTCGGCCTTGAAGAACGGATTGTCGTGCGAAGGCGTAATGATGGCAATGAGATCCGCCGCGTAGACGGGTGCGGCGGTGCCAAGCGCCAGCATGCCGGCGAAAGCCGCAAGTGTCATTCTGCGAGTGAGTTTCATGAAGTCCTCCCGTTTGAAAAAGCCCTGATCAACTCAGGTCACTGTCTGCATTTCAATTCGTCATGCGGCACAAGAGATCGCGGATCGCCTCAGTTTGAAAACCGTTTGCCGGCTTCCTCTGAACGGATCGTCGCGCCCCCGTCCCACAGTCCTCCGCTCGCCCAGGCCTTGAATTTCCTGACGAGGCCTGGTTGGCCCGAGCCTACGAACAGCTAAGCCAACTGGTATGATGAGTCAATCACTAATTGAGATGATATGTATCCAATTCCGGAACCGGACCGCCCGGCTCTCCGCCTTAGGTGATGCGCTGAATGCTCGCCGCGATCTCTTCAGGCTCGAAGACCCGCTTCCAATCGTCGCGCATCAGCACCGGCTTGCCGAACTCGATGGCCTTGTTGCAGGCGTCGGAGAACACACCCTTGGTCTCGCCGAAGATGACGGCGCCGAGCACGTTCATGTGGCCAAGCAGGAAGTCGAGAGCGGCCTGCTGGTCGACGCCGCGAGCGACGACCTCGTCGACGGCTTCCTTCATGACGACGAGCAGCGAGGCGCAGACGGTCTCCGAAAGGCCGGGTTCGAGCAGCGCCATCTGGTCGACCGTGACGCGATGCGACCGCATGACCGGAGCCCAGATGATCTTGGCGATTGCTTCGCCTTTGGCGAAATCTTCCTCCGGCCCCTGCATCAGTGCGCTGACCATATGCTGCTTGGCCTTGACGCCGCCGAAATAGTCCTTCTTGGCCGCCATATCGGTCTCGTCATTGAAGATCGGCGGATGGCAGGGATGGGTGACGAAATAGGTCAGGTCCGGCCGCTTCGGCAAATGGCCGGCGAAAGGTGCTGCGGCGTCCAGCACGACGACCATAGTGCCGGATGCAAGCTTGCCCTCGATGCTCGCCGCAACCTTGCCGATATGGGTGTCGGGAACCGCCAGGATCACCACTTCGGCGCTATCAAGGGCTTCATCGGCGCTGATCGCCTCGATGCCCAGCCCCGTCTTCAGCCGCTCTCTGCCGGCATCGCTGACCTCGACATGGCGTATCGTGTAGGGAGAGCCGCGAAAATTGGTCGACAGGCGGTAACCCATTTTCCCGCCGGCACCAAACAGCGCAATCGTTGTCATCTAGCCATTACTCCTGATCTCGAACGATGGCCCTGCCGATCGTCATCTTAGTAGCTGGTATAATCACCCTACCAAGCTTTGGCAACTGGATAGGAATCGGATGCGGCCCGCTTCGTCAGTGCCGTTGGTTGTTAGACGATCGCGTCGCTTTAGCTCGTCCGCGTGCCAGCGAGGCGAGCACCAGGATATCACGCAGAAACGGCCGCCATCAAAATGCCGGCTGCCGGAGATGAGCTACTCTGGATGAGACGCAAGCCGCGCCCTTGCTACGGATAAGGACAGCTGGACTCTCGGTTGCCCGCCGATACCATTTTCAAAAGTCGATGAAGCCGGATCATCAGCGTCCGGGAAACATTGCCTTCAAACCTTCGCGCGAGGCCTTGGCGACGCCGCGTTCGGTGATCAACCCGGTGACCAGCCGTGCCGGCGTCACGTCGAAGGCCGGGTTTGCCGCGGGTGTCGTCTCCGGCGAGATGCGGACCTGCGCAATCTCGCCATTCGCCGTCTTGCCCCAGACCAGCGAAACCTCGTCGCCGGAGCGCTGTTCGATCGGGATTTCGGCCAGACCGTCACCCACCGTCCAGTCGATGGTTGGCGACGGCAGGGCGACGTAGAACGGCACGTCGTTGTCGGCCGCGGCCAGCGCCTTCAGATAGGTGCCGATCTTGTTGCAGACATCGCCGTCGGCGGTGGTGCGGTCGGTGCCGACGATGACCATGTCGATCTGGCCGCGCTGCATCAGATGGCCGCCGGCATTGTCGACGATCAGCGTATGCGGCACGCCATGGCCGGCCATCTCCCATGCCGTCAGCTGAGCGCCCTGGTTGCGCGGGCGCGTTTCGTCGACATAGAC
The DNA here is from genome assembly GCF_040318115.1 of Mesorhizobium sp. M1312. NCBI lineage: Bacteria > Pseudomonadati > Pseudomonadota > Alphaproteobacteria > Hyphomicrobiales > Phyllobacteriaceae > Mesorhizobium > Mesorhizobium sp. M1312. The sequence continues at coordinate 28,009 of NZ_JAMYLQ010000018.1, forward strand.
GTGAACGGGAATGCCGGCTTCCGTTGCCAGATAGATCGGCGCCGTGGCGGTGCCGTAGTCGACGGTGGCCAGCCAGCCGGCGTTGCAATGGGTCAGGATGTTGACCGGCTCGCCCGGCTGCTTGCGCGCCGCGATTTCCTTGATGATCTCAAGCCCGTTGACGCCGATGGCGCGGTTGAGGCCGACATCCTCGTCGGCGATTTCTCCGGCGCGCCGGTAAGCAGCCTCGGCGCGTTGCCCCGGCGCAAGCGGCCGCAGGACGTTTCGCATCTCGTCGAGCGCCCAGCGCAGATTGATCGCGGTCGGGCGGGTTTCGTGCAAGGTCTCCCAGACGCCGTCGAGTGCTGCATCCGAAGGGTCGTCGGCCATCTGCATGGCGACGCCATAGGCGGCGGTAACGCCTATCAGTGGCGCGCCGCGCACCCACATGTCGCGGATCGCCGTCGCGATGCCGGCAACTGTGCTGACTGTTTCCACGCGGAAATCATGCGGCAGCCAGCGCTGGTCGATGATCTCCACCGAACGCCCGTCGTCGCTCAGCCAGATGGTGCGATAGTGACGGTCGCCGACGTTCAAATTCTGTTCTCCCGTTCGATCAGCGCGGCCAATTTGTTGACCTCGTCGATACTGTGAATCTGGCGCCGGTTGACGGCGATGTGGCGGCCGAATTTCAGCGCCTTCGCTTCACATGTGGCGCGCAGACCCTCGTCGGCAATGGTCTCGAAATCGGCGTTGTGCGCGAGGCCGAGAATGCGCCGGTGGATCTCGATCCCGGCAAAGCCCAGCAGGTCGTCCCAGATCGAATGCAGCACATGGTCGAGCGCCTGCTCGGCGCCCAGTCGGTCGCCCTGATCCTCGAACAGGCTCTTCTGGTAGAGCATGCCGGTGCGCTCGGTTCGCCAAAGATGCGCAAACTCGGTGCGGAACACCGACCATGTTTCGACGGTCACATCGAGCAGATAGGCACGCATGGCGTCGCGCTTTCCGTTCTGCTCATGGCCGCGCTGCGAGAAGAACGCCATCCAGAAATTGGCCAGCAGCATGCCGACGTCGAAGGCGATCGGGCCGTAAAAAGCGAATTCGGGATCGATCATCCGCGTTTCTGTCTCGGTGACCATGATCGAGCCCGAATGCAGGTCGCCGTGCAGCAGCGTCTCCGCATTGGCGGCAAAGTTATGCTTCAGCCGCTGCGCCTCGACCTTGAGGTCGCGGTCGGCGCGCAATTCTGCAACGATGCTGTCGAGCTGCGGGCTTGTATGCCGGTTCATCTTGGCGTCGAAATACGGGTCCGAGAACACCAGGTTCTCGGTGATGTCGCAGAGCTCGACATTGTCGGCGAACAGAGCCAGATCGGCTTTACGGTCCTTGGTCGCCATATGCAGGTCGGAGCCGCGAAACAGGGTGCGGGCCATGAACAGGCCGATGTCCCTGGCGATGTTGGGCAGTTGCCGGCCCTCGATCAGCGCCCGCCGCAGGATGATGTGCGGCGACAGATATTCCATGATGATCAGCGCCTGGCTCTCATCGAAGTGATAGATCGCAGGCACCGAACCTGGCGCTCTCGCCTCCTGCCGCGTCAGCGCGTGATACTCGAAGAAGGAGCGCTTCAACGGCAGCGGCCAGCTGTCGCCGACCAGGCGGACATAGGGCAGGGCCTGCTTGACGACGGCCGCACCCGTGGCGCCCTCGACGATGAAGACCAGGTTCAGATTGCCGTCGCCGACCTCGCGGACCTTCCAGCGGGCCGTGTCCTTGCCGATATGCGAGCACAGCGCCTCGTTGGCGCCGAGGCGTGCTGCCAGGGTGTCGACCGACAGTGCTTCGAACGGCAATTTCCCAGTCATCCTCACCCTCCCGCTGATGTGCTCCCATCATAGTGGAGCCAAGGCGGTTGATCCAAGCTAGGAAGCTCTCTGGCAATTGTCAATCGGGTTGACAATTGCCGGAACAGCCCCTAGCGTCACGGTCAGGGAGGAGCGAATGGGCAATGATGCCGTGTTCCGCGTGCACGGGCTGAGGAAGTCCTTTGGCCATATCGAGGTGCTTGGCGGCGTCTCGCTCGATCTGCATGCCGGCGAAGTGACCGTACTGATGGGCGCCAACGGCGCCGGCAAATCCACCCTGGTCAAGATCATCAGCGGCGTCTATGAGCGTGGCGGCGGCACGATGAGCCTCGCCGGCGACGACTTCGCGCCAAGCACGCCGGCGGAAGCGATCCGCGCCGGCGTCGTCACCGTTCATCAAAACATCAATGACGGTGTCGTCGCCGATCTCGACGTCGCCACCAATTTGACGCTGGACAGGCTGAGCGGCAGCGGCGCGCCGACCCTGTTCAATCCGGGCCGGGTGCGTCGCGAGGCAAAAGCGATCGCCGACCGCATGGGTCTGGCCATCGACCTGAAAGCCCGGATCAGCGATCTCTCGCTGGCCGACCGCCAGATGGTGGCGATTGCCCGCGCCATGGCGCACCAGCCGAAAGTGCTGATTCTCGACGAGCCGACCTCCTCTTTGTCCAGCGCCGAGGCCGACCGGCTGTTCGCACTGCTCGACAGGCTTCGCGAGCACGGCGTCGCAATCCTCTACATCTCGCACCGCATGTCCGACATCAGGCGGCTTGCCGACCGTATCGTCTCGATGCGCGACGGGATCATCTCAGGCGTCTTCGACCGCAAGCCGCTCGATTATGAAGGCGCAGTCAACGCCATGCTCGGCCGCAAGATCCACCTCGACCGGATCGTCGCCAAGAATTCGGCCAAGCCTGTCCTGATGATCGACGGGTTACGGATTGCGGAAGGTCCCAGGCCGATCTCGCTGACGCTCGGCGACGGCGAGGTCGTCGCCATCACCGGCCTCGTCGGCGTCGGCAAGACCGCGCTCGCCGAAACGCTGTTTGGCGTCCGCAAGCCGCTGTCGGGCACCATGATGCTGAACGGCAAACCCTATGCGCCGGGGTCGGCGGGCGAAGCGATCGCCGCCGGCGTGTTTCTCGTCGCCAAGGACCGGAGCGAAAACGGGATCGTCGGCGATTTCAACATCCAGGAAAATATCAGCCTGCCGTTCCACAAGCGGATGTCGCGTCTCGGCGTCCTCAAGCGCCGGATCGAGCGCACCACCGCCCGCCAGCAGATTCGGGAACTGGGCATCGTCTGCCGCTCGGAGAAGGACGAAATGTCCGCGCTTTCCGGCGGCAATCAGCAGAAGGTGATGGTCGCCCGCTGGATGTCGCAGACCGCAAAACTGTTCATTCTGGACGAGCCTTTTCAGGGCGTCGACATTTCGGCCAGGCGCGATATCGCGGCCAAGCTGCGGGCGAGCGCGAACGGCCGCGCGACGCTGCTGTTCGTCACTGAACTCGACGAGGCGCTGGAGACCGCCGACCGAATCCTGGTGATGTCTGAGCAGACAATCGTCGGCGAACATCGCAACGCCGACATCGACCTTGAGCAATTGCTGGCCGAAGTGGCGGGCGGGCCGTTGCACAGCGCATCGTAAGGGCGGCTATGGGACGTGGAATGGAGAAGGCATGAGTTCGGGTTGGATAGAGATGGCAGCCGCGCGTGACCATGCCATTCGCTACGGCTTCATCGTTCTGCTGTTCGGGTTGATCGCCTATTTCGCCACCGCCGCCAGCGGCTTCGTCTCGCCGCAAAGCGCCGTCTTCATCTTTCAATCGGTCGCCATCACCGGCGTGCTGGCGCTTGGCGTCACCGCCACCCTGGTCGTCGGCGGCTTCGACCTGTCGATCGGTTCGGTCGCCACCAGCGCCATGATGGCAGCCGCCTATGTCATGGTGGTGCTGGAGCAGAACGCCGTCGTCGCGGTTATCGCCTGTCTCGCGATCGGCGTCATCGTCGGCCTCATCAATGGCTGGCTGATCGTCTATATGCGTGTGCCGGACCTCCTGGCGACGCTCGGCATGATGTTCCTGCTCGTCGGCCTGCAGCGCATCCCGACCGAAGGCCGCTCGATCGCCACCGGCATGACGATGCCCGACGGCTCGGTGGCCAACGGCACGTTCAGCGCCGCCTTCCTGGCGCTCGGCCGCCACCGCTTCGATTTCTTTATCCCGAACCTCATCCCGGTTTCGGTGGTCGTCCTGCTCGTGCTTGCAGTGCTGATCTGGTTCTTTCTCGAATACACCCGTTTCGGCCGCATGATGTACGCGGTCGGCAGCAACAAACGGGCTGCCGAACTCGCCGGCGCGCCTGTCAAGGCATACAAAATCTGGGCCTATGTTATTTCGGGTGTTTTTGCCTCGATCGGCGGTGTTTTGCTCGCTGCGCGGCTTGGACGCGGCGACATCGCCTCGGGTAATAATCTCCTGCTCGACGCAGTGGCTGCGGCGCTCATCGGCTACGCGGTCCTCGGGGCGGCCAAGCCCAACGCCTTCGGCACGGCCGTCGGTGCGGTGTTTGTCGGCGTGCTGCTGCAGGGCCTGACGATGATGAACGCGCCCTACTACACGCAGGATTTCATCAAGGGCGTGGTTCTCGTGGTTGCCCTTGTCTTCACCTTCGCCCTTTCCGGCAGGGGTAAGAGGTAGGATTTCGATAGATAGGATTTCGACTGGCTGAGATTTGAGTTCAACAAGTGGAGGAAACAACATGAAGATCACAAGAAGACTTTTGGGGAAGGCAGCACTCGGGCTTGCTGGCGCCACGCTGCTGATGCAGGTCCCGGCGATGGCGCAAGACAAGCCGGCGCCGTTCGACAAGCCCGGCGCCGTCAAGATCGCGCTGGTCCGCTATCTTTCGACCGGCGACTTTTTCCAGGCCTATCTTTCCGGCGTCGAAGCGCAGGCCAAGGCGCTTGGCGTCGATCTGCGCGTCCTCGACAGCCGTCAGGATGCAGCCCTCCAGGCAGACATGGTCGACCAGGCCATTGCGCTTGGCGTCCAGGGCATCATCATCCAGCACGGCTTGACGGAATCGATGAAGGAAGCCGCCCAGCGCGCGGTCGACGCCGGCATCAAGGTCGTCGCCTTCGACGTTAATGTCGAAAACCCCAAGATACCGCAGATCGAACAGTCCGACCGCGACCTTGCGCGCCTCGCGCTCGAACAGGCGGTCAAGGACAATGGCGAGAGCTGGAAGGCCGGCTACGTCTATGTCGCCGGCATCGCACCGCTCGACCGCCGCAACGAGACCTGGGTCGAGTTCAAGAAGAAATATGCCGGCATCAACGAGGCGGCGATGTTTGGCACACTCGACAATCCGATCGCCAATTCCGTCGCCAACCAGGCTCGCTCGGTGCTGTCGGCCAACCCCGACATCAAGGTGATGTTCGCGCCCTATGATGAATTCGCCAAAGGCGTGAAGATCGCCGTCGATGAGGCCGGTCTGTCCCAGGACATCAAGATCTATTCGGCCGACATCTCGACCTCCGACATCGCCGCGATGCGCGAGCCCGACAGCGCTTGGGCGGCAACCGCCGCCACCAATCCGGCCGTCGTCGGTCAGGTTTCGGTGCGCGCGCTGGCGCAGCTTTTGGCCGGCGAAGACCCCGGCCATAACGTCATCGTGCCGCCGACGCTGATCACCCAGAAGGATCTGCTCGACAAGGACATCAAGAACATGGAAGACCTCTCGGCCAAGCTGCCGCAGTTCGCTCATGCCGATGTCGCGATGCCTGCCTGGATGCCGAACCCGAACGCCAAATAGCTTTTTACCGCTGGCAAAAGAAAAGAGCGGCTTTCGGGCCGCTCTTTTCGCGTCTGGGCTGTTTTTACCTCAACGCCGCCGCGATGTTGCCGCCGTCCACCGTCGTCACATCGGCGGTGGTCCGCTCGGCCAGCGCCTGATGCAGGAAGGCCTGGGCCACGTCTTCGGCCGTCACTTCCTGCCCGAGCAGATTGCCCGCCATGTATTCCTTTTCCGACACGCCGCGCGCGCCCGAGCGGCTGGCAATCAAGGCGTCGGTCAAAAGCCCTGAGCGGATGCGGTCGGCATTGACGGCATTCGAGCGGATGCCATGGGCGCCATAGTCGAGGGCATACTGCCTGGACAGGAACAACGTCGCCGCCTTCGGTATGCCATAGGCGCCGAACTTCGGACCCGGATTGATTGCCTGCTTGGAGGTGTTGAACAGTAGCACGCCGCCGGTGCCCTGTTCGAGCATGATGCGCACCGCGTTCTGCGCCGCCGACTGGTGGGCGAAGAAATTCAGTTCGAAGCTCTTGCGCAAAGTGGCGTCGTCGAGCTCGCCGATCCTGCCCTCCCAGGCCGCACCGGCATTCGAGACGAGAATGTCGAGGCCGCCGTAGACGGCGACCGCCTTGTCGAACGCAGCGCGCATCTGCGCCGGATCGGTGATGTCGGCGCCGATGCCGATCGAACTGTTGCCGGCTTTCTTCGCCGCTTCCGCCGCCCTTGACGCATCGAGATCGACGACGACGGCATGGGCGCCGTTGTCCGCGAACAGCTTTGCCGTGGCGGCGCCGATTGCGCCGGCGCCGCCGGTGACCAGCACAATCTGGCCGGTCAGCGGCTTCGGCTTGTTGGAGGCGAGCTTGGCCTGTTCCAGCGACCAGTATTCGAGCGGGAACAGGTCGGCTTTGGACAGCGGACGGAAATCGCCGACCGCTTCGGCTCCGCGCACCGCCTCGATCCACATTTCACCGACGTCGGAGGCGATCTTCGCATCCTTGAGCGTACGGCCATGGCCGAACATGCCGAGGCCCGGCACCAGCGTCAGCCGCGGCATCTGGTCGAGCATCGTGCGCTTCACATCGTCGAGCGCATCGTTGGTTTCGAAGTAGGCGCGATAGTCCTTGGCGAACGTCTCGACATGTTGGCGAATGTCGGATTTGTAGTCGCCGATCTTGTCCGCGTCGGGCGCCGGCAGCGCCATCGGTCCGGTCTTGATGCGGATCGACAGGTCGGGTGTCGACACGCCGCGCCCGGCATAGTCGGCAATCCTGGCCGAATTGATGAAATCGACGATCGCCTCCGAGGTGCGGAAATCGCTGATCATGCGATCGAACCGGCCTTCGCCGCGCGCCACCGCCACTGCACCGCGCAGCATCGGCGCAATTTCCGCAGGCTTCGCCAGCCTGGCCGGCAAGGCGGCTTTTTCGATGCGCGGCTTGCCGGGGCTGGCGATGAAATCCTCGGCGACATTCACATAATGGATCATCCGGTCGTAGGCCTGCTTGGCATCGTCGCCGAAGGTGAAAATGCCATGCTTGTCGAGGATCAGGCCCTCGACCGTCGGGTCCGCATCGAAGACGTCGGCAGCCGCCATCGCCAGGTCAAAGCCCGGCATGATATAAGGCACGAACCCCATCTTATTGCCGAAGACCTTCTTGCTCAGCGCCTCGCTATCGTCCTGGTCGACAATGGCCAGAACGGCGGTCGAGTGCGTATGGTCGACGAATTTATGCGGCAGGAAAGCGTGCAGCAGCGTCTCGACCGAAGGGTTCGGCGAAGACGGATCGATGAGGTTCACCCGTTGCAGGGCGACCATATCCTCGTCGGAGAGCTTTTCGAGCGATCGCGCCTTCAGCAGCGCGCCGAGCTTGACCGCCGGCAGGCCCTGCGGCTCGATGACGCCCATGTCCCAGCCGCTGCCCTTGACGCAGAGCACGTCCCATTCGTCGCCGACGAGATCGGTGGCCTTTGTCTTGCAGGATGTGTTGCCGCCGCCATGTAGGACAAGCCGCGGTTCGCCGCCCAGAAGCCTGGTCGTGTAGACGCGCAGCGCCAGGTCGCGGGCCACACCCTTTGTTGCATAGTCGGCAACCAGCTTTTCCGCGTCGCCGTCATTCCACAGGTTCTTCATGTTCGCTTCGTCCGATTTCTCTTTGTTTGTGAACAGGAACGCCGCGGCGCCTTGATGACAATGCGCCCGCGGCGGAATTTTGCGTATCTAGGCGACCTTTTCCGCTGCCGGTCCGGCATGGTCGAGCAGCCGTCGCGCCATCCGTGCGCCGACCACCAGATGCGTGCACAGCCCACCTGCGATCGCCGCCACCAGCGGTCCGAACTTGCTGTCCTCCTGCACCACCACGAGGCGCTTTTCAATCTTGCGCAGCGATGACAGCTCCGCCGAAATGATCCGCCGGTTGTAGCTGCAGTCGAGCGCCTTGCCTTGCGCGTCGATGATCTGCCCGGCGATGACGCCGGCAGCCCCGGCACGGCGCAGCACATCCATTTCGCTCGCAGTCAGCGCGCCGCATTTGACGACATGGCTGTCGGCGTCGACGGTGCCGACCGAGTAAAGCGCCAGATTGCACGCACTGATGCCCGACAACTGTTCGCGGATCACCGGCTCGGCGCGCAGGCCGCGCGCCAGTTCTTCCGTCGTCAGCACCAGCGGCGCATAGAAATTGAGCCCCTTGGCATTGAGCCGGCGTGCGATTTCCATGGTGCATTGGTCGGGCCGGTAGGAATAGGGGGCTCCCAGATTGCCGCAGAGCTGCACCACCGTGACATCCTGCAGATCGGCATAGGACATGATGTCGGCGATCGTATAGATGGTCCGTCCCCAGGCGACGCCGATGCGATCGCCCTTCTTGATCAGTTCGAGAAAGACGCTGGCCGCCAGCACCGCGATGTCGGTCGACGGATCGGCGACATGGCCGTTTTCCGGCGCTATCCAGACGGCATCGAGCTTGAATGCGTCTTCGAGCTTGCGCGCCATGACATTGTCGGTGAAAAGCTGGGTCGAGGTCGAGATGTTGACGATGCCGGTCTCGCGCGCCTTGCGCAGATACATGGCGACCGAGGCTCGGGAAATCTTGAGCTGGCTGGCCACCTGGTCCTGGCGCAAGCCGTGGGCATAGTAGAGCCAGGCGGCCTTGTGAATAAGCTGTTCTGCCGGTCGGATCGCCATGCCATCTCCTTGCTGACATTATTCACGGCTCTCGACAAAAGTCAAACCGAGCGAGAGTAAACGATGCCCTTTCGCTTGCTTTATCTAAATCATCATTGTGCCAAATGCGCCCTATCGTGGCATCGTTGGTGGTGACGGGCCGGAAGCCTGTGGGGTAGAAGGTCTCGATCAGACATTAGGGGAGGACGGGATGGGCAATCCCTACGAACAGGATCTCGACAGGAATCCAGCAAACCACCAGCCGCTGACGCCGCTCAGCTATCTCGAGCGGGCGGCAAAGACCTTTCCCGACCATCTTGCTATCATCCATGGTCGCCAGCGCACGACCTATCGTGATTTCTGGCGGCAGTCGCTGAAGCTTGCCTCGGCGCTGCAGAGGCGCGGCATCGGCAAGGGCGACACCGTCACCGTCATGCTGTCCAACACGCCGCCGATGCTGGAAGCGCATTTCGGCGTGCCGATGACCAAGGCGGTGCTGCATTCGCTCAACACCCGCCTCGATGCCGCGGTCATCGCCTTCCAACTCGACCATGCCGAAACCAAGGTGCTGATCGTCGACCGCGAATTCGCGGGCGTCGTCAGCGAGGCGCTGGCGCTGGCTAAGGTAAAACCGCTGGTCATCGACTATGACGATCCCGAATACGCCACTGATGCCCCTTATCCCAAGGGCGAGCGCATCGGCACGCTCGACTACGAGAACTTCGTCGCGGGTGGCGACGAGGATTTCGCCTGGTCGATGCCGGACGACGAATGGGATGCGATCTCGCTCAACTACACCTCCGGCACGACAGGCAATCCGAAGGGCGTCGTCTATCATCATCGCGGTGCGGCACTGATGGCCTACGCCAACACCATCCATGCCGCTATGGGCAAGCATGCGGTGTATCTGTGGACGCTGCCGATGTTCCACTGCAATGGCTGGTGCTTTCCATGGACGCTGGCCGTGCAGGCCGGCACCCATGTCTGCCTGCGCTGGGTGCGGCCGAAGCCGATCTATGACGCCATTGCCGATCATGGCGTCACCCATCTGTGCGGCGCGCCGATCGTGATGTCGGTGCTGATCAATGCGGGGGAAGAGGACAAGCGGCAATTTCCGCAGACGGTCACCTTCAGCACGGCCGCGGCACCGCCGCCGGAAGCAGTGCTGTCGGGCATGGCCGATGCAGGCTTTGCCGTCACTCACCTCTATGGCCTTACCGAGACCTATGGCCCGGCCGTCGTCAACGAATGGCATGGCGAGTGGGACGGGCTCGACAAGGGTCTCAGGGCGGCGAGGAAGGCCAGGCAAGGCGTGCGCTATGCCGCGCTCGAGGATCTGACGGTGATGGACCCCGAGACGATGGAGGGGACGCCGGCCGACGGCGAGACGATCGGCGAGGTCATGTTCCGCGGCAACATCGTCATGAAGGGCTATCTGAAGAACCGCAAGGCGAGCGACGAGGCCTTCGCCGGCGGCTGGTTCCATTCAGGCGACCTCGGTGTCATGCATCCCGACGGCTACATCCAGCTCAAGGACCGCTCCAAGGACATCATCATTTCCGGTGGCGAGAACATCTCATCGATCGAGGTCGAGGAGGCGCTTTACAAGCATCCCGCCGTCGCCTCCTGCGGCGTCGTCGCCAGGCCCGATGACAAATGGGGCGAGGTGCCGGTCGCCTATGTCGAGCTGAAGCCGGGCAGGACGGCGACCGAAGCCGAGATCATCGATCACTGCCGCGCGCTGCTCGCCCGCTTCAAGGTGCCGAAAGCGGTGATCTTCGCCGAAATCCCGAAGACCTCGACCGGCAAGATCCAGAAGTTCAGGCTGAGGGAGATGGCGAAGGGGTAGGCAGGGCAGGACCCATAATCCGTGTCAGATCATTGTTGGCCCAGCTATGCCCAACAAGAACGGAGCAAAAAAGATTCCCTCAGTGTCGGATCGAGTGCCTCCCGATCGTCCTCGATACAGAACCCGGCCGACGGAAGAAGATCTAGCAGGAGGAGCATTCCGATGGAGAACACCGCGGTCAGCAAAGCCGGGCGGATCCTAGCCCTGATCGGGGTCATACTGCCGCTTCTCATGATCGGCGGGATGAAGTTCACGGCTGTTGAGATCGAGGCGTTGAAGCCGCTGATCGGCGGCACGCCTTGGCTCGCCTGGATGTATCCGGTATTCGGTGAAGCTGGTGCCTCTTATGTGCTTGGCGTCGTCGAGATCGCGACCGCGCTTCTGCTGATTGCCTCTCCCTGGTCGACGCGCGCCGGTGTCGCCGGCGGGGCATTGGCCGCCCTGATTTTCCTGGTCACCTGTTCGATCATGGTTGCCCTGCCGATCTGGGAGCCTGCGCTGGGCTTTCCCGCGCTCGGTCCTGCCGGTCAGTTCCTGATCAAGGACATTGCGCTGCTCGGCATCGCGCTTGTCATACTGGGCGAAAGCCTGAACAGACTGAACAGATCGCTACCTAAGCGGATCTGAGTCGAAGGCGTGGTCGACCACGTCATCCGCACAGCGCGCCAAATGGCGGGGCACAGGTTCGCCGCGGCAACCGGATTTGCAACCTTCGACTAGATCCAAAGCGCCCCGCTCGCCACCACGATGCCGCGTCCGGAAATGCTCACTGAGCCGGCGTCTACATCTACCTCGATGATGCTGGTACGTCCGAGAGCCGTGCCTTGCTCGATCTTGATTACGCCGGGCTGCGCAAGACCGTGTGCAACGAGATGTGCGGCGAGCGGACCAGCCGCCGTACCGGTTGCCGGATCTTCGGAAATGCCGACAGTCGGGTTGAAAAAGCGTGCATACGCCGTGGTTTCGGGCTGTCGCGGGTCGAGTGAGAAGACGTAGCAGCCTTCCCCACCGACCTTGTTGAGCAGGTCGAAAAGCTGTTTGGCATCAGGCGAAATCCGGTCGACGGCTTCGCGATCGCGGATCGGCACCAGGAGATGGGCAGCACCGGTCGAGACCACCTGGCAAGGCGCGACCTCAGCCGCTATTTCTTCCGTATTAAGGCCGAGTACCGTGGCAAGAGCGCCAAGGTTTGAGAGCTGCCGGCCGGCTACTGGGGCTTCTTGCTGCATAATGATCTTTTCGAGGTTCCCCTGGCTTTGCCAGATAGCCAATGGATACACCAAGTCGCCGATCTGTTGGTGAAACCATGTTGGGCCATCGCCCAGATCGAGCCGCCCCGCTGCAGCGAGCCACCACCAAGCCCCTAACGTATTGTGGCCGCCTGCACCGAAAACCTCTACGCCTTTCGGCGTGAAAGAGCGCAATTACCAATCGGCGTCCGCCCGGGTCACCGGCAGGACAAAGGTGGTCTCGGACTGATTGAACTCACGTGCAATGTTCTGCATGCGGCAAGCTTTCCCCCAAGCTGCTGGCGCGCCGGTCGGTCATCCTCGACGATATCTGCGAGAGCAAGCACAAGGGCAGGAAGCGTGGCACGCTGCCCTTCGCCCTGATGGAGCGCAAGCACGTCCTCGAAATCCGGGACGAACTGCGCTCGACGCTTGGAGCCCAGAACGACGTCGTCAAGGTCATCTCGGCAATGTTCGGCTGGGCGGTCGACAATGCCGTGGCAACATCCAATCCTGCCTTGCGCATCAAGCGGCTGTATTCCGGCGACGGCTTCCACACATGGACTGTCGAGGAGTTCGAAGCCTACAAGCGGCGGCACCCTGCCGGGTCGAAGCCGCGCCTGGCCCTTTATCTGGCGATGTTCACCGGCCTGCGGCGCGAGGATCTTGCCATCGCCGGCAAGCAGCACGTCAAGGCCGGATGGCTGTCGATCCGGCCGGGCAAAACCGCAAAGAAGACCGGCGTCGTAATCGAGCTGCCGATCCTGCCGATCCTGCAGGACGAGATCGATGCCGGCGCTGCCGGCGTCATGACGTTCTTGGAATCGGAATGGAAGCGCCCGTTCACGGTGAACTCGCTCGGCAACAAAATGCGTGACTGGTGCAACCAGGCTGACCTGCCGCAATGCTCGATGCATGGCCTGCGCAAGCTTGGTGCCACCATCGCGGCCGAGAACGGCGCAACCGATGAAGAGCTGATGGCGATCTATGGCTGGGTCACCAAGACGCAATCAACTCTCTACACGAAGAAGGCCAGACGCAAACTGATCGCCGGCCGCGCCGCCCACAAACTGCTCTTCACCGCGGAACAAAAAATGGACGAAGTTGTCCCACCAATCGAAGCGGTTGAAAAAAGTGGGACAAAAACAGGCAAAAAGCTGAGGAAAATCAGTGCCTAAAAAATAGGGTGGTGCCCCTAGCCGATGTGCCTAAAGCGAAGAATTTCAACATCTTCCGAGAGAGTGGGGCAGATCAAGATCGCGCAGTTTCATTATGTTTTTCGGCGCGCTGGTCCCACTTTTTGACTTGGTCGGAGCCCGTTTGTCCCCCCGTTCAGATCCCGCAAGCGCGCTCCCGTGCACCGCGGTGATCGGCCGTGGCTTGATGCAGCTTGCGTGGTTAACGTGGCGTCACCATTTGTAATCTGAAGATTTGCCAGCCTAACGGCCGAAGCGGGAAAGTTGAAAACAGTGGCGAGCAGATTCACTGTGGACTGGTCGTCAATTGCGGGACGCTTTTTTCGCTGGACAGATGTTGCTGTATCTCGAATTTTTCACCGTCGAGAAGCTGCCAGTTCTGACGCCACCGATTTCTATTCCGTCGTGAAGCGCATTTTCGTCAGATTGGACGACGATCCGACCCAGGGTGATCGGAATTTGGTCTATCGGAATGCACGGGAGACCCTGACACAACATCTACAAGAGACTGGCGCGTCGAAAGAGTTTTCAGAAGACCAAAACAATGCACTTGAAGCCGCGATCGCGGACATAGAACGTGAATATTCCGATCCTTGCAGACCCAAAGGGACTCGCCCACTGGACCCAAGACAGCCGTATAGAATCAACGGCCCCGCCAGATCCGCATTCATCAAAGAGCAATTTGCAGCACTTCGAGAGAATTTAAAAACCGAGGAAGCCGAGGCGATCCGCACGGTGAATTCTATAATTCGCGACGCAATGCGCGAGGTTGCTAGACGGATCGCTTTCCACCCCGAGATGGGCGCAGTTGAGTGGCGCGATCTGGAGCGCGTCTTGCGCGAGATCTTCGAGGGACTTGGTTACGGCACAAAGCTGACGAGGTCCGGTAAGGACGGCGGTTTTGATCTGGAATTGGAGGTTGAAGGATTCGTATATTTTGTGGAGGTAAAGCAATGGTCGGAACCGAAGAAGGTCGGTCAAGACATCGTCGAAAGATTCATAGACGTTGTCGTGGCAAATGCTGGAAAGGGAGGTCTGCTGCTTTCGACCTCTGGGCTCACAAGTGAGGTAATGCGGGCCAGGGTAGAAGTGTCCACGAAACTTGTCGTCCTTGCGGGCCGCCAAAAACTGGAATCGCTTTGTAAATTGTACGTCCAAAATGAACGTGGGATGATGGTTCCAGACAAGGGACTTGAAGAAATTTTACTGGACGAGACCTTTTGAAGTTCCTGTTCGGCGCAGATCTAGAAGACCGAAGCGATGAATGGGGGCGATGCTGTGCGGCGGGCGAATCAGGACGCCTTAACCTCCGCTTTTTTTGGCAGTTTGGAGTCGATCAAGGGACTGCCGAATATGAGGCCGATTACATAGAGGCTATCGGGGTCTTCCGGGGCGTGTCGCCCTCCAGTCGCGACGCCTAATACCCGGCGTGCGTTATCAAGATCGTGCCGACGGCCCTGTTCCGCGACACCGTCTAGGGTTATGCATGCACGGCAATTTTATAAATGCTGTTTGTCTGCTGGAAGCGAGAAGGGCCACAATGACCGCAACGGTCGTGATCCCCGTTGGTGCGCGTGATATTCGAACAAGCGCGACCGGATTTTATACATTGGGCGCGATCTATCAATCGCTTCTGCCGTATTTTTCAACGCAATACATATAGATTTCAAAGGAGTGAAATGGCTCGACGCCCATCTTGCTGCTGCGTTAATGATAATAATAAGAGCAACGCAGATGAGAGGGAACATCGTAAGCTTCTTGAACATGGACCAGCAGGTTCAGACCATATTACAAAAGAATAAATTTTTGGCTCACAGAAGGACGATATTTACAGGACAACGATGCCGTTGACCGAATTCAACCCGAATAACGGTGTCCTATTCTCCCAATATGCAAGAATGCACCTGAAGCGCCCAGAGATGCCAAGGATGACGGAGGCGCTGACGCTTAAATTCTACGAGGGGATTGATGAAATTTTTGCCAACTGTGCGCTGCACTCTAATTCTCCATCCGTCAGCGTAAGTGGACAATTCTATCCACGTTACGAGAATTTGGCGTTTGCCATCTCGGACGGAGGACGAGGGATCGTCGGCGCATACGTGGACAAATATGGCACCCCAATCCGACCACATGAGGCTATAAATTGGGCGATGCTGCCCGGCAGCACAACGCGGTCGGGAGACATCCCAGGCGGCCTCGGGCTTAAACTCATAAGATCATTTGTTCAATCGAACGGGGGGGAGCTGACAATTGTGTCCGGTGGTGGTTATTGGTGCCAGTCCGCATCAAGAGTGACATGTCACGCGCTGCCTACGGGCTTCCCTGGGACATCCGTGGTTTTTGAGATAGTCACGTCAGACCGAAATCAATACGATCTTGGCTCAGCTCCCGACCCGAGAGATATCTGGTGAAAACCTAATGAAGAACGTAACCATTTCGATCGCCGCCCTGAGGTGGCGGCATCTGCGTCTCGACCTCGGATGGCCAAAAGGTTTACGAAGTCGTTCAGCGTCACGTCGCTTCGGGCGATAGGGTAACGCTATCCTTTTCGGGTATAAGTCGCATGACGACCGCCTTCTTAAACGCTGCTGTAGGTCAGTTGTACAACGAATTCCCCGAAGAGCACATTCGCAAACACCTTGCTCCTCCAATAGATGCAGAGCCATGGCACCTCACGCGGCTGAAACTTGTAGTCGATCGCGCAAAAATATTCTTCACCCGACCCGATATTGTCGCAAATGCCATCAGCTCGCACGCCGAGGACGACGATGACAGCGATATATGATGTTAAGAGCGGGTGTATCCTAAAGGGCCGAAGCGTTCTTCTGGATACAAATGTCTGGATCTCACTCGAAGGTATCGATCCGCATCGTAGTGCTGGTGTCGGTTATAGCGAGTTCTTCGCCGAATTGCGTAAAAGCGACAATTCAATTGTGATAAATGACTACATCCTTGGGGAGTTTTTCAATAGAGTTTGTAAAATTGAATACGACATAAGAAAAAATGAATTCACGTCAACAAGTTCAAGCGGAACCTTTCCAAGTTATAAAAAGCTTAGAAAAAGTGCCGAGTTCTCTGAATTTATGACCGGCGTAACGTGAGATTTGTGATGGAATTTTGTCCGATTGCAAGTTTGAGGCGATAGATGTGGACCCTGCAAGCATCAGCGGCGTATTGAAAGAGGCTGGACGCGGACACATGGATTTTAGTGATATTATATTGCGCGACTACTGTATCTCACGAGGCCATGCCATTGTATCCGATGACTTTGATTTTTTTGGGTGCGGTCTTGACCTGATCACTGGAAATACTCGCATTTTGGATAGAGCTGGAGTTCGGCAGTAGAGCGGCCGCGAGGCCCTCAAGATTGCCGCCCAAGTCCGCACCGCTCCGGCGGGGCTGGAATGATTGTCTCTTGGCCGAATAGGCGCGAACGACTTTGGAAGGGCGCCGCGGCTTGGGAGCTGATCAAGGCAGAAACAGAATACTGTCAGCTTGGGAAGCTAGCCCTTTCGGCCGGATTCCAATGGCTTGCCTGTAAAACAGGCGAAAAGTCGCTTGTATGATATCAATGGGTTACATCCGAAATGTAAAACCCGTCAGTTGCGAATCTGCTTGAGGAGTGTCCTCGCTATCGGCGGTATGCGCGCTGGCTGCCCCACAGACAATCATTAGATCGCTAATTTTCTTCTTGGCGATCGGCTTGTCGGACGCCTTCGCCAACTTATTCAAATCACAAAGAATGCATCTTCCGTAAGCGACAGACCTGGAGAGAGAGTGGCGAATTGTGTTTGAACCGCGCCGCCGATCCCGTCGCTGTCGAACGAGAGCGCTCCGGTTGAATTGTTGTAGAGGATACGGTCGGAACTGTCGTGCGCGGATGCACCCGCAAAGAAAGCGGCGGATGTGAGCGCGCCCCCGCCCAGCCCGGCGAAAATGGCATTCTCGAGATGGATCTTGTCCTGGGACGGGTTGAAGTCGGTAATCCTGTCGACATTGCCGTTACCAAGGGCGCTATTGAAAACGAAGGTGTCGTTGCTACCGTTGCCGGTCAGGATGTCGGCGCCTCGCCCACCGTTGATGACGTTGGCTCCGGCATTGCCCTGGATGGTCTGGGCGAACTCGTTGCCGGTGAGGTTGATTGCAGCTGTGGCGGTCGGATACCTGGTGGCGAGAAGCTCGATCTCCGAGCCGGCCGCAAGCGCATAGCTCACCGTGGTGACCACGACGTCGCGACCGCCCCCGACCGCCTCAATCGCCTTGTCGCCGGCATTGTCGATATAGTAGCCGTCGTTGCCGCTATAGCCGATCATCGTGTCAGCACCGCCGCCGCCATTGATGTTGTTGGCGCCGGCGTTACCCTGGATGGTCTGGGCGAACTCGTTGCCGTTGAGGTTCATAGCTGCCGTGCCGGCAGCGTTGGTGGTGGTGAGAAGCTCGACCTGCGCGCCGGCTGTAAGCCCGTATGCCACCGAGGTGAGCACCTTGTCGGTGCCGCCGCCGGTCGCCTCAATCACCTTGTCTCCGGCATTGTCGACATAATAGGTGTCGTTGCCGCCGTTGCCGGTCATCGTGTCGGCGCCGTCGAGGCCGTTGATGTCATTGGCGCCGGCATTGCCCTGGATAATCTGGGCGAACTCATTGCCGGAGAGGTTGATTGCCGTCGTGCCAGATGGATTCGTGGTGGCGAGAAGCTCGATTTCGGAGCCGGCCGCGAGCGCATAGTTCAGCGAGGTGAGCACCCTGTCGGTGCCGCCGCCGGCCGCCTCTACCACCTTGTCGCCGGCATTGTCGACGTAGTAGGTGTCGTTGCCACCGTAGCCGATCATCGTGTGGGCACCGGTCCCCTGGAGTACATCGGCTCCGCTGGTGCCGTAGAGCGTATCGTCGGGCGGGCTGGTGTTATGCTGCAGGAAAAAGTCTTGCATCTCCGGAGTGTTGCCAAGCGAGGTTTCGCCGTTCTGCGAGGACCATTTATAAGCCATGTCAAAGGCAGGATTGGGTACCAGCCTTTCCCAGTGGTCGATCATGGTCTGCATCTGGGACGTCGTGGGCATGACATATGACCCGCCCGTATTGGTCGCCCAGCCGCCGCCGCCAAACGCCTGATAGACCGGAATGATCGCGCTCTGCGGGATGCCTGCTTCCAACGCCGCAGCCACGGCTCTGTCGATGTAGTTGAAGTCCACCGCAGTCGTGCGCACGGGATAAGGGTTTATTCCGTAATAATCGATCCCCGTGTTGGCAGGATTGTAGGTATTGGAATAATTCGAATCTGTGTACGACCCCATATCCATCAGGGTGATGAAAGTCTTGGCACCCGGAAAATGGGAATGGATCCAGTCGGATTCCGCCTTCAGGTTGGCAGCGCTCACTTGGGTGTGATATCTGCCGGTGGGATCCGGCTCGTCAGTCAGGAAAAATCCAAAAACCTTCGGATTGTTGAGGAGAGGCGTTACCTTGTCGATGAAGGACTGGGTTACGCCATTGCTCTCGCCGAGCCAGATCAGAGCCTTCGAGCCATCCGGCAGCGCGTTGACCGATGACGCGTATTGAAGATCAACCAGGTTGAAGCCATAGGCCTTGGCCTGGGCAGCGGAGGCGCCCCAGGTGAAGTGCATCGTGGCCATGCGTATATCCCTCGTCTGATTCGGGTAGCCCCGATTCCTGCCTACTCGGCGGTCAATATTAGCGCTAAATCAATTAGCGACACGTTACTGAGATCTTCGACGGACACCAATCGTCACGCTTTGACCCTAGGCGCTTCAACCCTGGGCGCTTCGGCGCGGCCATTGACCGGCAAGCGCCGACCCTGGTGTGACTAGCGCCGGAATTTTTCCGTCTAGGAAATGAAGCGCGTGAACTCGCGCTCGAGCTCGAATACGGCTTGCTCTTTCGTCTCGGCGTTCCCGCGCTGCCCGCCATGGAGGCGGAACCGTGGATCGGAGGTCGAGATCGACCAGGACCAAGTTCCAGAGAGGGAACCCCATTGATTCTTCAAAATGCGGCCGACTGAAGATTGCAGGAAATTCGCGGTAAAATCGTACTGTCCAGTTTGGCCGGCGACCACGGTTCTGCCCCAGTCCAGCCATACCCGAGCGCCGCGGTCGCGGACGAAACTTAAAGGCCTCGACAGGCTTTTCGAAGGCAGCAAGAACGATGCTGCCTTCGACGATTTGGAAGCCACGCTGATAGGCGAGGCGGACCTTGAGGCGCCCGCTCATCCCCGGAACCGCTCGGTGGTCCAATGGATCTTGCCGCCGATCTTCATCGGCTTATGTATCATCAGGCGCTTGGGCAGGTGCTCGGGATGAACTGAGCAATGTGATCTTCACCGTTGGCTTGCAGCGGCTGCAGTCGAATTTCAGCTTCAGCGGATCGCCCGCCGCCATAGACCATCATCAGGTCCGCCGAACGGCAGTAGCGGACGTTGCCGCAACTGCATTCTGCCTTGACGAGCATGTTGTGCCGGGTCGCCTTGCCCAGCGTGTCTATCGGATCGTGCGCCATGAGAACGAATAAGGAACATTCTTCTTGATCGTCAAGACCGGCTGTAGAATCTTCCACCAAGCTGAAGTGAGAATATTCCGATGAGCGACGATCTTATCCGGCTTCCCGGTGCAATGGAGCCCGTCACACGAACAGTCATTCAGCACCATGAGCGGCCACAGCGCTGGAAGCCGGTGGGGACCATGGATAAGTCTGGCCGGGATTGTCATTGTATTAGCGTAAGCGCATATTGGCCCTGCAAGCGGCCTGCTACGCCCCGTCTGTATTTAGTGGGCGCGCCGATGTCCGACAACAGCCAGCAATCGCCCTCGTTGTCTTCATCTGCACACGGTCTTCGCTGGCCGGCTTTAAAAGGGAGGACTTCGATGCGCTACCTTCTAGCCACTTTTTGTTTCGTCGCACTAGTTATCGGCGGTGGCGAACCTGCCGGTGCCCAGACAGCCCAATCAAGCATAGAGGCGAACAATGCGGACTTTGTTGCGAAGTTTGCCGCCAAGGATACGACAGGCCTGGCTCAACACTATACCGAAGACGCGGTAGCGTTTCCTCCCAATGAAGAGCGGATCGCCGGCCGCGAAAGCGTTCAGAAGATGTGGCAGAGCTGGATCGATGCAGGATTGACCGATCTGACCTTGAAAGCGGCGCAGGTCGAGGAGAGCGGCACTCTCGCGTATGAGGACGGCACCTACTCTATCAAGATTCCCGGCAGTGACGGCAAGATCAGTGAGGAAATCGGCAAATACATTGTCGTTTGGAAAAAGGGCGCCGACGGCGAATGGCGAATGCATCGGGATATTTGGAATACGAACCCTGCCAAGAAGTAGAGTTCCCCAACAGCGCGGCGATTTGAGCCCCGCCAGCGCGCGTTCCGGCTGGCCGCGAGCGCCAACTCGCCACCGCAATCGACCACCGCCAGTGAATTGCCGGTCAGCGGCTCTACCGCGAAGACATCGATGAAATGAAATGGAATTGCTCTGCTCATGGTTTTCCTCCGGGAACCGCAATTGGGCCCGTGCAGTATTGCAGACAATTTCTAGCGGAGGTGGGAGAGCACGTTGAGCAGCTTGCCGGTTGGGTCGGCAATGAAGAAGCGTCTTACGCCCCACGGTTCGTCGGTCAAATCATAGACCACTCTGCAACCGATCTCGTTCGCGCGAAGATAAACCGCGTCGACATTGTCGACCTCGATCGACAGATCTGGCACCGGGGTGCCTGAGCCGCCCTCGCTGGCGATGCTGATCTGGGGGACGGTGGTTTCGCTGGACGCCAGCGTGACGAGCCACCCCTGATCCATGACGGCATCGAGCCCGAACAAGTCGGTATAGAACTTCCGAACATCCGGAATGCTGTCTGTTGCGATATTCGAGACGATGCGCAGGACGGTCATTCCATATCTCCTTTCACAGCTTGCCATATCTCCACAGCTTGGATGGTAACGCATAGCTGCGCGCTGCGGAGCACGTCTCGAACAAAACAGGCGCCGATCACCTGAGCCGCAGAGTGCCGGAGATGGACCTTGAAGGACCGGCGGGGTGCCTGTGCACGGCTCGCAGTAGGCTTCGTTAACGCTGTTCACGCTCAGGTTGTGTCAATAGATGTCACCTCTCGTCCAGAAAGGTAACGTCACATGTTGACAGGCGGGCGATTTCGAATTACGAGTGACGAAATTCAAAATTCGTCACTCGTAATGAGCTAATGAAACACGATGAATGATACCCTTGATACCCTCGATACGGCCGACCTGATCCGGCAGGAGAATGTTGCGCGCATCCTCGATTGCGCAGAGCGGCTGTTCCGCCACTACGGCTACGGCAAAACCAATGTCGCCGACATAGCGCGTGAACTCGGCATGTCGACGGCCAACATCTACCGTTTCTTCGCCTCCAAGGTTGAGATCCACCAGGCCGTTTGCGGCCGTATGCTCGCTACCTGCTATCAACTGACCTACGACGCCTGCCATAGTCCCGGAACGGCCAGCGAACGGCTTCGCCGCTACGTGCAAACCCATTATCAGTGGACCCGCAACACCATGCTCGACCAGGAGAATGTGCACGAAATGGTCGTCGTTGCCATCGAACGCGATTGGCATGTCATCGAGAAGCATATCGACAGGATCCGCTCCCTGGTGGAGGAGGTGATCCGCGAGGGAATCGCAGCAGGCGAGTTTGCCGACCAGGACCCGGAAGTCGCTTCACGGTGTTTCGGCGCCGCTATCATCACCCTCTGTCATCCGCAGATGGTCGCCCAGTGCCTTGCCAAGAAGAACCGGGCGATGCCGGACGAGCTTATCGAGTTTGCCATCAGGGCTTTGAAGAAATGACCGTTTCCGCCTGTCGGGCGGCGATGTCGCAATCCATATCCATTTCGGGAGTACGCAAGTGCCTTTGTCCAAATCCATCATGAACAGGCTGCCGGCCATTGGTCCGGCTCTGGTCGTCGTCGCGGCGCTTGGGCTCGCCGGCTGCTCGCAAGAAAAAGTGGAGGTCAAGGACATCGTCCGGCCGGTCAAGGTCGTCGAGATCGCCAAGGCGAACGATACCCGTGAACTTTCCTACTCCGGATCGGTGCGCGCCCGCACCGAGATGAACCTTGGCTTCCGCATCAACGGCAAGATCACCGAACGCCTGGTCGACATCGGCCAGCGCGTGAAGCCGGGCGATGTTCTTGCCCGCATCGATCCCGCCGACTACGACCTTTCGGTCAAGAGTGCCGAGGCCAGCCTCGAGGCCGCCGAGCGGCAGGTCGAGACAACGGGCCTTGCCCGCCGTCGTGCCGAACAGTTGTTTGCCAAGAACTTCGCCTCGAAAGCGCAGCTCGAACAGGCGACGCTCAGCTATGATCAGGCGGTCGCCACCCGCAATTCCGCCCGCTCAGCGCTTGACCAGGCGAAGAACCAGGTCCTCTACACCGACCTCAAGGCGGACAGGAACGGCATCGTCACATCAGTCACCGCCGATGTCGGTCAGGTGGTCGGCTCCGGCACGCCGGTTGTGACCGTTGCCGTCGATGGCGAAAAGGAAGTGCTGGTCGCCGTGCCGGAAACGGATATCGCCCAGTTCAAGCCGGGCAAGGACGTCGAGGCAAGCTTCTGGTCCGACGATGCGCTGACGCTCGACGGCAAGGTCCGTGAAGTCGCCGGCAGCGCCGATCAGCAGTCGCGTACCTTCGCCGTTCGCGTCAGCCTGCCCAACGATCCGCGCGTGCTTCTCGGCATGACCGCGAACATCGAGGCTTCGGCGGCCAAGAGCAGCCCGCAAAGCGTTTCGATCCCGTTGAGCGCGCTGGCGCAAAAGGATGGCCAGCAGATCGTCTGGACCGTGGACCGCAACGGCGAGACCGTCCATGCGCGTCCGATCAAGGTCGCCGAATTCACCGCCGACGGTGTGCATGTTGCCGAAGGATTGAAACCCGGCGATGTGGTCGTTGCGGCGGGCACACAGTTCATGACCGAAAATCTGAAGGTCAAGCTGGCTGGCGATGCGGTGCAACAGTCCGCATCGGCGGACGATGGCGACGCCGTCAAGCACGTGCGCTGACGGCCAGGCATAAAACGGCTTTTCCTCGCATCGGCGCAAGCCGCGAGGTCAAGCGGTTCACGGTTTCCGGGCGGCAGGTGCCCGATTGGCGAGACGGCAGGTCGATGTAACCCCCCACATCGATCCTCGCGTCCCCACAGTGATGAGTGTCTCTCCGTTCGGAAAGCCTCGCCGCCCGGAAGCCAGCATGAGAAGCTCCGTGGGCATGCCATGTGCGTGCGCTGACGATCAGACAAATGGACTGGCGCTATGACCACCGACACCAATGAGAAGCGGCCCTTCAATCTTTCGCGCTGGGCAATCGGGCACCCGAGCATTGCGCGGTTCCTGTTTGGCCTGATCATCGTCGCCGGTGCGCTCGGCCTGATGCGCATGGGCCAGAAGGAAGACCCGGACTTCACCTTCCGCGTCATGGTCGTCCAGGCTGTCTGGCCGGGTGCCTCGATCCAGGAGATGGAGGACCAGGTCGTCAACAAGATCGAGCGCAAGCTGCAGGAAACGCCGCATCTCGATTTCGTCCGTTCCTACACACGCGCCGGCAGCGCCATCATCACCTTGCAGGTGGAAGGCGACACCAATCCCGCGCAGGTCGCGGATGCCTTCTATCAGGTGCGCAAGAAGGTCGGCGATATAGCCAACGAGCTGCCTCAGGGGCTGCTCGGGCCCTACTTCAACGATGAGTTCGGCGACACTTTCATCACCCTGCATTCGATCAGCGGCGACGGCTATAGCTATCCCGAGCTGAAGAAATTAGCCATCCAGGCGCGTGACATGCTGCTGACGACGCCCGGCGTCGAAAAGGCCGTGATCATCGGCGACCAGCCGGAAAAACTCTACATCGACGTTTCGTCCAAGGTGCTTGCCGAGCGCGGCCTGACGCTCACCGATCTGCAGAACGCGATCAAGGGCCAGAACAATGTCGATCCGGCAGGTTCGGTCGACACCGGCCAGCGCTCTGTGCGCATCTCGGTCGAAGGCAATGTGACGGAGGCGGCCGACATCCGTGAACTTCGCCTGCGCGCCGGCAACCAGGTGACGCGCCTCGGCGACATCGCAACCGTGACCACAGGTCTCGAAGACCCCTATCAGCGCAAATATCGCTTCAACGGGCACGATAGCGTCCAGGTCGGCGTCGTCATGGCCAAGGGCTTCAACGTCACCGATGTCGGCAAGGACGTCGAGGCGACTTATCACCGCTTCGAAGAGGCTTTACCTTACGGGGTTTCGGTCGATCAGATCGCCGACCAGCCGGAAGTTGTCCGGGAAGCGGTGAGCGAGTTCATGAAGGCGCTTGGCGAGGCGCTGCTGATCGTGCTTGTCGTCTCGTTCCTGACGATCGGCTGGCGTTCGGGCCTGGTGATCGCGATCACCATTCCGCTCGTGCTGGCCGCCACCTTCGCCATCATGTACGAGATCGGCATCGATCTGCAGCGCATTTCGCTCGGCGCGCTGATCATCGCGCTCGGCCTGCTCGTCGACGACGCGATGATCGTCGTCGAAATGATGGAGCGCAAGCTCGAGGAAGGACTGGTCAAAATCGAGGCGGCGAGCTTCGCCTATACCTCGACGGCCTTCCCGATGCTGAGCGGCACGCTGATCACCACCGCCGGCTTCATTCCGGTCGGCTTCGCGGCCTCGACGGCAGGTGAATATGTGCGCACGCTGTTCTATGTCGTCGGCATCGCGCTGATCGTGTCCTGGTTCGTGGCGGTCTATTTCACGCCGTGGCTCGGTCACATGATCCTCAAGCAGCGAAAACACGCCGGCAACCATCACGATGTCTTCGACACGCGCTTCTACCGCCGGCTTCGCGCCACCGTCGGCTGGTCCGTGCGCCACCGCATCATCGTGCTGGTCATGACGCTGGTGACCTTCGCCACCAGCCTGTGGGCGTTCCAGTTCATCCCGCAGAATTTCTTCCCGCAGTCGTCGCGTCCGGAAATTCTTGTCGATCTCTGGCTGCCGGAGGGCACCAGCATCAAGGAAGTCGAGACGCAGGCCAAGGCGCTCGAAACCAGGATGATGGACGACAAGGACAAGCGCTTCATAGCCACCTATATCGGCGAGGGTGCGCCGCGCTTCTTCCTGCCGCTCGACCAGCAGCTTCGCAATCCGAACTTCGCCCAGCTTCTGGTGATGGCCAATGACGAACCGGCCCGCGAACGGCTGATCGTCAAGCTGCGCACCATTCTGGCCGAGGATTTCCCGTCGGTCCGCGCCAAGGTCGACCGCCTGTTCCTCGGGCCACCCACGGGCTGGCCGGTGCAGATGCGCGTCATGGGCCCGGATCGCCAGGAGGTGCGCCGCATCGCCGACGAGGTGAAGGCGAAGTTCCAGGCAAATCCGCTGCTCGGCGCCGTTCACGACGACTGGCTGGAGCCGGTGCCGGAGATGAAGCTGGTGATCGACCAGGATCGCGCCCGTGCGCTCGGCGTCACTTCGCAGCGCATCCGCCAGATGCTGCAGGCAACCATGTCGGGCGCGCCGCTCGATGATTTCCGCGACGGCGAGGAGACCGTTTCGATCGTCGCCCGCGAACCGGAAGCAAGCCGTCACCTGCTCTCGGCAGTCGACTCCGTCTCTGTCCCGACGGATTTCGGTGGCTTCGTGCCGCTGTCGCAGGTCGCCAAGGTCGTCCCGGTGCTGGAGCAAGGCGTCGAATGGCGGCGCGACCGCCTGCCGACCATCAGCGTGCGCGCCACGCTGCCGGACGGCGTGCAGTCGAACGATGTCGTCATGAAGATGTACAGCGAGATGCAAGGCCTTCGCGACGGTCTGGCGCCCGGCTACAACATCGAGATCCAGGGCGGCGCCGAGGATTCGGCCGAAAGCCAGGCCTCCATTGCTGCGAAAGCTCCAATCATGCTCGCCGTCATCGTCGTGCTGCTGATGATCCAGCTGCAGCATTTCGGCAAGGCGATGCTGGTGCTGGCAACCGGTCCGCTCGGCATCATCGGCGCAGCGGCGGCACTTTTGATCAGTGGCGCACCTTTCGGCTTCGTCGCCATCCTCGGCGTCATCGCGCTGCTCGGCATCATCATGCGCAACTCGATCATCCTGGTCGACCAGATCGACCAGGATATCGCGGCCGGCATGGAACGCTCGGAGGCCATTATCGGCTCGGCGGTCCGCCGTTTCCGGCCGATCATGCTGACGGCGCTGACGGCGGTCCTGGCGCTGATCCCGATCTCGCGCGGCGTCTTCTGGGGTCCGCTCGCCTATGCCATGATGGGCGGCATCCTCGTTGCCACCGTGCTCACCATTCTCGTCCTTCCGGCAGGCTATGCCTTGTTCTTCGGCAGGGAGCGCAAGAAGGCCGAGGATGCGGAGCAGGCGGCCGAGCCGGACCTGGCAGAAAACGACGACAGGCCGCGACTGGCTCTGGCCGCCGAATAGAGCGTTGGCAGATGTGACGTCCAGGGGTTAAATCCGCCCACCGGCAGGAGCGCTGGAGGAGGACCGTCATGACCGTAGCTCAGACACCGGCGGCGCTGCGCCAGCCAATCGACGGACGCTACCGCCAGATGTTCGTCGATGGCGCCTGGGTCGACGCCCGCTCGGGCCGCACTGTGGAGACCCGCAATCCGGCCACCGGCGCGGTCATCGCCACGGTGCCGCACGGCGACCGCCAGGATATCGAGCTGGCGGTGGCCGCGGCGCGCAGGGCCTTCGACGGGCCGTGGAGCAGATATAAGCCCTACGAGCGACAGGTGCTGCTCCTCAGGATCGCCGACCTCTTCGAAAAGCACTGGGAGGAGATCAGCCGCTCGGACACGACCGACATGGGCATGCCGATCGTGCGTACCCGCGCCAACCGCAACCGCGTCATCGGTATGCTGCGCTACTACGCCGGCATGGCGACGTCCCTGCATGGCGAGACGATCGAGAACTCGCTGCCGGGCGAAATCGTCTCCTTCACGCGCAAGGAGCCGGTCGGCGTCGTCGGCGCCATTATCCCCTGGAACGCACCGACGGCCGCTTCGATCTGGAAGATCGGGCCGGCGCTGGCCACCGGCTGCACGGTCGTGCTGAAACCTTCCGAAGAGGCGCCGCTGACGCCGCTTCTGATCGCCGACATCATGAACGAGGCCGGCGTTCCGCCCGGCGTCGTCAACATCGTGACCGGCACCGGCGCTGAGGCAGGCGCGGCACTTGCCGAGCATAAGGGCGTCGACAAGATCGTTTTTACCGGCTCGACAGCGACCGGCCAGTCGATCGTCCGCGCCTCGGCGGGCAATCTCAAACGCGTTTCGCTGGAGCTTGGCGGCAAGTCGCCGGTCATCGTGTGCGCCGACGCCGATCTCGACAGAGCGGTGCCGGTCGCGGCGATGTCGGTGTTCGCCAATTCCGGCCAGATCTGCATCGCCGGCTCGCGCCTGTTCGTCGAACGCTCCATCCACGACGAGTTCGTCGCGCGCCTGGCGGTCTACGCCAGAGGTCTCAGGATCGGCGACGGTATTGACCCGGCGACCGAAATCGGCCCGCTCGTCTCCGAAAAGCAGCTGCAACGGGTCGCTTCGTATCTCGAGGCCGGCACGGCGGAGGGCGCGACCCTCGTGACCGGCGGTGAACGCCTTATGCAGGGCGCGCTGGCCGCCGGCAATTTCGTCGCGCCGACGGTTTTTGCCGATGTCTCTGACGACATGAGGATCGCGCGCGAGGAAATCTTCGGGCCGGTCATCTCGGCACTGCCGTTCGATACGCTCGACGAGGCGGTCGAGCGGGCCAACAACACGCCCTACGGTCTTGCTGCCGGGGTCTTCACCCAAAATCTCGCCACCGCCCACCAGCTTTCCAGGAAAATCCGCGCCGGCTCGGTCTGGGTGAACACCTATCACGCCATAGATCCGGCCATGCCTTTCGGCGGCTACAAGATGAGCGGCTACGGCCGCGAGGGCGGCGCCGAGCACCTCGACGAGTATCTCAACACCAAGGGCGTGTTCATCAAGATCGATTGAGTCTCACGCGGGATATGGCATGAAACGAAAAAACCCGCCTCGGCGGCGGGTCATCGGTGCCAATCGGCACTACAGTTAGAACAGTAGCATAACTGCCGGCACAAAGCAAGAACAAACGTGCAAGGGGACCGAGCGCGCGTCGCGCTCAATCTTTGAGGCTGATATCAGATGACGAACAGCCAGTTTGCGAGCAGCATCACCGCGACGCCGGCGATCAGCGTCAGGTAGGGTAAGATGCCCGCCTTTCTGACGGCGAGATCGGATGAGGTCATGCCGAGATCAGCCAGCATGTGGTCGGGGAATTTGCCCTTGTCCTGGATGTAATGCCGGAAGCAGAACACCGGGATGATCAGGGCAGCCGTGATCAGTCCTGCCCACAGCGCCATCGGGTTCCAGACCTTTGCGCCGGCGCCCATGAAGATCATGTTGACATAGGCAAGGATGGCGCCGAGGCCGAGCAGCCAGCTCGGTGCCTTCCACGGCCGCGCGATATGGCCGTTGTCGATGCGATGGATCCAGCCGGCGTTGAGGTTGAGGAAGTTGAAGATGATGTATCCGCAATTCGACACGGCGAGGATGAAGAAGAAGCTGGTCGCGTCGGCCGAAGCGATGGCCAGCACGGCCAGGTTGAAGATCAGGTCTGTCCACATGGCGCGGGTCGGGGCGCCGTGTTCGTTGACATGGCTGAGATAGCGCGGCAGCCAGCCGTCGACTGAGCCCTGATAGAGCGTGCGCGAGGACCCCGCCATCGCCGTCATGATGCACAGCACCAGGGCCAGGATCATCAGCATCACCAGAAGGCTATGGATCAGCTGTCCGCCACCGACCATCCCGGCCAGGGCATCGGCAACGCCGGAGCCGTCGACGATCGGGGTCGCCAGCATGCCGTTCAAGCCGAGCACGCCCTGGAAGGTGAACGGCACCAGGAGGAACAGCAGCATGCACAGCAAGCCGGAATAGAAGATCGCCTTGAAGGTGTCGGTGCCGGGGTTCTTGAACTCGGACGTGTAGCAGACCGCGGTCTCGAAGCCATAGGTCGACCACGCGGCAATGAACATGCCGCCAAGGACGAGCGTCCAGCCGGCGATGTTCCACGCCCCGGGCTCCGGCGCGTAGGCGGCTGCGAGCGGCACCAGCGGCGAAAAATTCGCCCAGTCGATCTGGCCGGTGACGATCGGCACGACGCCGACGATCAGCATCGGAATGATCACGAACAGGCCGATATATTTCTGTACGTTGGCGGTGCCCAGGATGCCGCGATGCTGGATGGAGAAGATGATCAGCATCAGCACGGCGCCGATGAAAAAGGTGGCGTTGAAGGTGAAGGAGACCGGACCCAGCGTGTGACCGTAGAGCGTCCAGTTCCGGATCGCCGGTGTGGCGGCCGCGCTCACCGCGGTGATCGCATCGGCGACACTCGTTCCGGCATTGGCCGCGATATAGGCGGCGACTTCCGGCGAGGTGTCGGTAAACAGCGGCACCGGCGCCAGCGCGTTGAGGATGTAGGCGGCGGCGATCGAGCAGCCGAGCGATAGCACCGGCGACCAGGCGAACCAGTTGCACCACACCGACAGCGGCGCGATGAACTTGGAATAACGCAGCCAGGCGGTGGCGCCATAGATCGAGGCGCCGCCGGATTTGTTCGGGAACAGGCCGGCGATTTCCGCATAGGTGAAGGATTGCAGGAAGCCCATGATCATGGACATGGTCCAGATCAGGAAGGCCAGCTTCCCGGTCGTGCCGGCAATGCCGCCGATCGAAAACAGCACAAGGGCTGGAACGCCGCTTGCCACCCAGAAGGCGCCGCGCCAATCGATATTCCGGTGCAGCTTCCCTTCGGCAGGCGGCACCAGGGCAGAGACTATCGTGCTCATTTACGTGAATTCCCCATTTTGATGTTCCCCATCGGCGACGCCGACACCACGCGATGCGTCACCGACGCACAGCGTTGAACGACCCCAAGCGTTTTCCGCTCAGTAGTATTTTTTTCTTAACAGTGAAGATTGATCCGCCGCGCTTTCACGTCAAGCAATTTGTGAAACTATGCACACCTCGCTTGCGAAACACGTCGGCCTTTGCCGGCAGGCAGACGAGGGGCGGCGCAAACGTTCGGGAACGGTGACGGGCCTGAAACGATCGTCAGGAGCGCGGTCTGCTCTTTTGCGGGTCGTAATGGGCGAAGGCGACGACGCGCGCCGGCAGCCGCTTGCTGTGGCCGTCGAGCTTGCCGATCTCGACCTCGGTGCCGATCGCGGCATGGGTGACGTCGAGCCTGGCCAGCGCGATGTTCTTGTTCAGCACCGGCGAGCGCATGCTCGAGGTAACCTCGCCGATCTGGGCACGGCCGACATGGATGCAATCGCCATGGCCGACCGCGACATTGGCGTCGATGTCGAGGCCGACCAGCTTCTTTTGCGGGTTTTCCTTGCGCCGGATCAGCGCCTCGCGCCCGATGAAATCGTCGGTCTTGGTCTTCAGCGGCACGGTGAAACCGATGCCGGCCTCGAACGGATCGGTCTGGTCGGAAAATTCATAGCCGGCAAATATCAGCCCGGCCTCGATGCGCACCATTTCGAGCGCCTGCAGCCCCATCGGCTTCAAGCCGTGCGGCTGGCCGGCCTCCCAGATCGCGTCGAACACCTTCGCGGCGTCGCGGGGATGGCACCAGATCTCGTAGCCGAGTTCGCCGGTGTAGCCGGTGCGCGAGACGACGACCGGAATGCCGTTGCCGCCGCCGATGCGGGCGACGGCGAAACGGAACCATTCGAGCTCCTCGATCGACGGCTGCAACGGCGAGGTCCAGATGATCTCCTTGAGGATGTCGCGGCTCTTCGGTCCTTGCACGGCGACATTGTGCATCTGGTCGGTCGACGAGCGCACCAGCACGTTGAGGCCAAGTTTCGTCGCCGTTTCGCGCAGCCATTCGCCGGAAAGATCGTCGCCGCCGACCCAGCGGAAATTGTCCTTGCCGAGCCTGAGCAGCGTGCCGTCGTCGATCATGCCGCCATGCTCGTAGCACATGGCGGAATAAACAACCTGGCCAACGCCGAGCTTCTTGACGTCGCGGGTCAGCGTGTATTGCAGCAGCGCTTCGGAATCCGGACCGGTGACCTCGAACTTGCGCAGTGGCGACAGGTCCATGATCACGGCATCCTGGCGGCAAGCCCAGTATTCGTCGATAGGCCCTTGCCTGGCGAAGGAATTAGCCAGCCAATACCCCCTGTACTCGACGAAGTTGCGGGTGTGCTTGGCAAAGCTCGAATGAAAAGCGGTCTCGCGGGTCATTTTCGGTTCCGAATCGGGCGTCATGCGTCTGGCGATCGCTCGCGAGAATTTGTGCTGACCGGAATAGGTCCGCACATGGATATCGGTCAGGTTCCAGCCATTGGCCGGCGTCGTGTCGTCGGGGCAGGCCGACGACACGCAGACGATGTCGGTAAGCGCGCGCAGCAGCACATAGTCGCCCGGCCGCGACCATGGCTCGTCGGAAACCATGACGCCATGCGCGTCGATCGCCGTGTTGAAGAAGAAATTGATCGCCATCCAGCCGGCGCGGGGGTTCACTCCCTTGTCGGCAAGCGCGCGGTTGAAATTCTCCGAGCAGTTGGGGTGACCGGGATAGCCGATGTCGTCGTAATATTTGGCGGCGCAAGCGAGCGCGAACGCGTCATGCCGGCCGCACGTGTCCTGCACCACCTCGACCAGCGGCTCCATGTCCTGGTCGTAATATTTCGAGTGCAGACCTGGCATCGGATAGCTCGAACCCATCAGCGTGCGGGTCGTCGTCACGTCGAGCGGATGATCACGTCCCTTGTCCAGCTTGCGCGCCGAAAAGCATTGGAAGTCGGTGCATTGGCGCCCGTCGACATCGATGATCTGCAGATAGTCGCCGGCTTTGACGAAATAGGCTTCCGCCGTCGCCGACTGGACGCGCAGATCAAGCACCGGATCGGCCAGTGGATCGCCCAATTGCGACTTCGCCATCGGACGGATCGTCGCGCGGCGGACAATGACGCTGAGCGGCGTCGCCGTGTCATGGCCATCGACTAGCATCGGACCACCCGGGGCGGCAATGAGCATCGAGCCGTCGCGGGCGACGGTAAAACCCTGTTCGGTGCCGGCAGGGGTGGCGCCGCCGAAGACGCGAACCGCCTTTGGCTGGTCGAGCTGCACCTGCCGTCGCTCCAGCCCTCGTCGCAAGGACGCGAGGCTGTCGTCGCCATCGGCCAGCAGCGCCTTGATGCCGGCGGCGTTGCTGTTCGATTTCTCGCCGAAAATGCCGGCATCAATCGCGCCGTTCTTGCCCCAAGCCAAAAGCTCGCAGGCCTGGCCGCCTTCGACATTGCGCACGGTGATGGTGTCGCCGGCCTCGATCTCGATGAGCACCGCGCCATTGCCTCGCACAGGGTAGCGCTCCATGCCAGCCGGCAGCGCCATCTGGCCGGGCCTAAGGATAAGGCTCGGCCGGGGCGGTCCGGCTGCGACGGCGGGGTAGGGCGACTGGCTCATCTCGACCCCAGTTTAGAGAAACAAGTTTGCCTGTACGTGAAATTATTTTAGCAGCAAGAATAGGCGGCAGGGCCGGATTTAGCAAGGTGAGGCTTCCTGCGGGCCGGCACACACGCGGATGAAACTTTACGCGAATTCCTCCGAATGCCTGATGTCGACGCCGTATTCGGCGGCCGCGTCGAGCATTGTGTGCCACAAGCTTTCGGCGAAGGTTGCAAACACCAGAAGATTGAACACCGCTTGCCCATCCGGCCGGTCGTCGCCGCGCCAGAGATTGACGCTGGTATGGTCGATCGACGTCGCGGCCGCGGCGCCGATCGGGAACGCCGTCGGGTGCAGATCGATGGACGACAATTTCGCCAGCATGGTGCGCGCCTTGGCTCCCGAGACGCTGATCCAGGCGCGCGCATGCGACTGGTCCGACAGCGAAGCCGATTGCGAAAACGCCTGGGTTAGCGGCTCGATCGCGTGCTTGCCGCCCTTCGACAGGACGAGGAACTGGTCCGGTCCCGACCAGATCAGCCAGGCGTCCGTGGCTTGGACCGCCTTGGGCGCATCCGGAGCCGCCATGCCGAAACGGGCCTTGGCGGCGCTTGCCAGTTCTGCCCCTTTGCCGCGGCGCGCCATCACCTGGATCAGGTCGAAATTGCGAACTTCAGTGAACGAAATGCCCGGCGCGACGTCGCGCGCGCCATAGGCGCCCACGGCAAGCGCATGCTCCAAGGGGCTGCTGGGAAGCCACGAAAATTCAGCCACGCTGGCGCCCTCCATCCGGATCGTAGAAGACGGGATTGCAGAGCTCGACATCATAGTCTTCACCACGCAGCAGATCATGCGCATGGACGATCTCGCCGATGCGCTCGCGGCCGCGCTCGACAAGCGCCAGCCCGATCCACTGGTCGAGTGTCGGCGAGAAGCAGACCGAGGTGACATAACCCTGGTCGTTGGCGGACCCCGGTATCTCGCCCTTCGGAATGACATGTGCGCCGGAGCGCAGGCGGCGCGTCTTGTCGGTCGGCTTGATGCCAACCACGACCTGCCGATCCGCTGCCGCCAGCGCCTCGCGCCCGGCCATGACGCGGCCGATAAAATCCTTCTTGGTCGACATCATCTTGCCAAGCCCGAGGTCGGCGGCCGTCGTCGTGCCGTTCAGTTCGGGCCCGGCGACATGGCCCTTTTCGATGCGCATGACGCCGAGCGCCTCGGTGCCGTAGGGCGTCACGCCGAATTGTTTGCCGGGCAGCATCAGATTGCGGACCAGCGCGTCGCCGTAGCGGGCGGGGACGGAAATCTCGAACGCCATCTCGCCGGAGAACGAGATGCGGAACAGCCGTGCCTTGATGCCGCCGCGAAGGGATACCTCCCGCGCGCCCATGAATGGAAACCCCTCGTTCGACAGATCCTCCGCCGGCTCGACGATTTCCCGAAGCAGGTCCCGGGTCTTCGGCCCGGCGATCGAGAATTGCGCCCACTGGTCGGAGACGGACGTGAGCTGCACGTCGAGTTGTGGAAACAGCACCTGCCGGCAGAATTCGAGAT
Organism: Mesorhizobium sp. M1312; assembly: GCF_040318115.1. Taxonomy (NCBI): domain Bacteria; kingdom Pseudomonadati; phylum Pseudomonadota; class Alphaproteobacteria; order Hyphomicrobiales; family Phyllobacteriaceae; genus Mesorhizobium; species Mesorhizobium sp. M1312. The sequence goes on from NZ_JAMYLQ010000018.1 coordinate 62,146, forward strand.
GCTGCATCACCGGCCCGGCCTTGGCGGTGGTGGTGGTCAGGAAATAGTGGTTCTCGGCCAGCCGCGACGTGGTGCCGTCGTCATAGACCATGCCGTCTTCGCGCAGCATCAGCCCGTAGCGCGCTTTTCCCACAGCAAGATTGGAGAAGGCGTTGATGTAGACGCGGTCGAGGAAGGCGCCGGCATCCGGTCCGTGCACGTCGATCTTGCCGAGCGTCGAGACATCGCAGAAGCCGACGCCAGAGCGCACCGCCTTGACCTCGCGGGTGACCGATTCCAGCCAGTCCTTCTCGCCGGCGCGAGGATACCATTGCGCGCGCTTCCACAGGCCCGTGTCGACGAACACCGCTCCCTGTTCGGCTGCCCAGTGATGCGACGGCGTCAGCCTTGTCGCATGGAAGTTCTCATCGCGATGATGGCCGGCGAAGGCGCCGATGGCGACCGGCACATAGGGCGGGCGATAGATCGTCGTGCCGGTCTCGGGGATGGATTTGCCTGATACCGCCGCCATGATGGCGAGGCCGGCGACGTTCGAGGTCTTGCCCTGGTCGGTGGCCATGCCGAGCGTCGTATAGCGCTTGAGATGCTCGACCGATTCAAAGCCTTCGCGCTGCGCCAGCTCGATATCCGACGCGGTGACGTCATGCTGGCAGTCGACAAAGGCTTTGCCTTTGCCGGCGACATGCCAGAGCGGGGTCAGCGAAAAGGCGTCATCGTCGGCGACTGGCGGAGCGCCGGCGTCGCCGCTGTGTCCGGCACTTTGTGCCCCTGCCACACCGGCGGCAAACCCCTGGCTCAGGCAGGCGCCGAGGCCGAAGGCGCCGTTGGCGGCACCCGCGGCCACCATGCCCGGAGGGGCACCGTCCGGCACGAAGGCTGATATATCGTCCTGCCACTTCGGCCGGCCGCGATGGTAGGAGGTCAGCCCGACCGCCGGGTTCCAGCCGCCGGAAACGGCAAGCCCGTCGGCTTCGACCTCGGCGCGTGCACCGCCGGCGAGTGCCACGGAGATTTTCCTGACACCGTCCTTGCCGCCTTCGACACCGGCGACCGAACCGTTCAGCACGGGAAAGCCAGCTTTGGCGGCAAGCGCGCGATGCGCGGCGGACACGTCTGGGCGAGCATCGACGACGGCCGCGATCTGCAATCCGGCGCCAACCGCGGTCTCGACCGTGCGCCAGCCATCCTCATTGTTGGTGAACAGGGCGATCCGCTTCGCAGGGGTCGCCGCATAGCGCGTGACATAGGTCCGCATCGCCGAAGCCATCATCACGCCGGGCGTGTCGTTGCCGGCAAAGACGATTGGCCGTTCGATGGCGCCGGCGGCAACGATTGAGCGCTTTGCCACGATCCGCCAGAGACGCTGGCGCACCTGATGCTCCGGCGGCGAGGGCAGATGATCGTTGACCCGTTCGATGGCGCCATAGGTGCCGCCATCATAGACACCGAACAGCGTCGTGCGGTTCATGATGCGGACGTCGGGCAACGTCGCGAGCTCGCCCAGGGTGCGGGAAACCCATTCGGCCGCCGGCATACCGTCGATCGTGCCGCCATCGGCAAGCAGCCGGCCGCCGAGCGCAAAATCTTCCTCACACAGGATGACGCGGGCGCCGCTGCGACCGGCGGCAAGTGCTGCCGCCAGCCCGGCTGGGCCGGAACCGGCGATCAGCACGTCGCAATACGCCCAGGCCTTGTCGTAATGGTCGGGATCGGCAACGCCCGCCGCGCGTCCGAGACCGGCGGCGCGGCGGATTGCCGGCTCGTAGATGGCTTCCCAAAACTTTGCCGGCCACATGAAGGTCTTGTAGTAGAAGCCGGCAACGAAGATCGGCGCGAACAGCTGGTTCACCGCCATCAGATCGTGGCGCAGCGACGGCCAGCGGTTCTGGCTGGCTGCTTCGAGACCGTCATAAAGTTCGGCTGTGGTCGCCTTGGTGTTGGGCTCGCGACGCGCGCCCGTGCGCAGCTCGACCAGCGCGTTGGGTTCTTCCGAGCCTGCGGTCAGGATGCCGCGCGGCCGGTGGTATTTGAACGACCGGCCGACCAGCTTGACGCCATTGGCAATCAGCGCCGAGGCGAGCGTGTCGCCCTCGAAGCCGGCAAAGGTTTTGCCGTCGAAGCGAAAGTTCAGCGACGCCGAGCGGTCAATGAGACCGCCCGATGAGAGACGATTGGGTTGGCTGGAAATCACGATTGCCGGCCTTCATGTAAGAACGCCGCGCTGCCCCTCATCGCCCTGGCGGGCACTTCTCCCCGTATAGTGACGGGGAGAAGGACGCCTTCACTGAGGGTTTCGCCAATCTCCAGCGTAGCAGCATGAGCGCCGAGGTTGCAGCCATGTCCCTTCTCCCCGTCACTATACGGGGAGAAGGTGCCGGCAGGCGGATGAGGGGCGGCGCTGAGTTGGCTAAGAATGGTCATTTTGCCACCTGCCTCGCACCGACGCCCGCGGCCGGCTCGACCGAGGAAATCTCGTGCGTCAGCGTGTTGCGGGTGATCTTCAGCCAGGCCCGGCAGCCGCCGCCATGGTACCAATGTTCGCTCATCGCACCGGCGACATTGTCGCGCAGATAGACGTAGTCAAAGACGTCGTCTTCCGAGGCGCCGGCCGCCGGACGCACCGGCTTGGCGTCGCCGAGATAGGTGAACTCGCCGAGTTCGCGTTCGCCGCAGAAGGGACAGACAATACGCATGTTTTCCGGGCCGTCCTCAGTGCAGGTTCGGTTGGGCGCCGACGCCCTTTTCATCGATCACAGCACCCCGCCGGAACCGGTCGAGGCGGAACCGTTCCGCCTCCGTGTGCGGTTCGTCGCGGGCGAGAAGATGGGCAAAGACAAGTCCGGAGCCGGGCGTTGCCTTGAAGCCGCCATAGCACCAGCCGGCATTGAGATAGAGCCCGTCCACCGGCGTCTTGTCGATGATCGGCGAACCGTCCATCGACATGTCCATGATGCCGCCCCACTGGCGCAAGAGGCGCACGCGGCCGATCATCGGCATCAGCGCCATTCCGCCCTCGCAGACGTCTTCCATGACCGGCATGTTGCCGCGCTGGGCATAGGAATTATAGCCGTCGATGTCGCCGCCGAAGACCAGCCCGCCCTTGTCGGACTGGCTGACATAGAAGTGGCCGGCGCCGAAGGTCATGACGTTGGGGATCAGCGGCTTGATCGCCTCGGAGACGAAGGCCTGCAGCACATGGCTTTCGATCGGCAGGCGCAGGCCCGCCATCGCCGCGACGCGCGACGAACTGCCGGCAACGGCCATGCCGACCTTGCCGGCGCCGATCGTGCCGCGCGAAGTCTCGACGCCGGTCACCTTGCCGTTGGCATCGCGCGCAAAACCTGTCACTTCGCAGTTCTGGATGATGTCGACGCCGAGCGCGCTCGCCGCATGGGCGTAGCCCCAGACCACCGCGTCGTGGCGCGCCGTGCCGCCGCGCCGCTGCAGCAGGCCGCCTTGCACGGGAAAGCGTGCATTGTCGAAGTTCAGGAACGGCATCATCTTCTTGACCGCCGCCAGGTCGAGCAGTTCGGCATCGATGCCATTGATGCGCATGGTGTTGCCACGCCGCGCATAGGCATCACGCTGCGCGTCGGAATGATAGAGGTTGATGACGCCGCGCTGGCTGACCATCGTGTTGTAGTTGAGGTCCTGCTCCATGCGCTCCCACAGCTTCATCGACAGCTCGTAGAAGCCGGTATTGCCGGGCAGCCCGTAATTGGAGCGGATGATGGTGGTGTTGCGGCCGGCATTGCCGGAGCCGATCCAGCCTTTTTCGAGCACGGCGACATTCCTGATGCCGTATTCGCTGGCGAGGAACCATGCCGTCGCCAGGCCGTGACCGCCGCCGCCGATGATCACCACGTCGTAGTGGGCCTTCGGGCTGGCGTCGCGCCAGGTGCGCTGCCAGTTTTTGTGGCCGGAAAATGCCGCCCGGGCGAGGGAGAAGATCGAGTATTTCATGAACCTGTTTCGCGCCGGGCGTGCAACAATTCCAGATCAGATGTCGAGCGTGTGGTCACGCTCCCACTGGGTGAAGTGGGACGCATAGGAATTCCATTCCTGGTGCTTGAGCTTTAGATAAGCCGACGAGAATTCCTCACCCAGCGCCGCCTTGAGCGATTTGTCATTGTCGAACTCGCGCAATGCATCGAGCAGGTTGAGCGGCAGCTTCGGCGCGCCCTCCACCGTATGGCCGAACTGGTACATGTCGATGTCGTAGCGCTTGCCGGGATCAGCCTTCGAGCGGATGCCGTCCAGCCCGGCGGCGATGATGACCGCCTGCAGCAGATAAGGGTTTGCCGCGCCGTCGGGCAGGCGCAGCTCGAAGCGGCCGGGGCCGGGCACGCGCACCATGTGGGTGCGGTTGTTGCCGGTCCAGGTCACCGAGTTCGGCGCCCAGGTGGCGCCCGAAATGGTGCGCGGCGCGTTGATGCGCTTGTAGGAATTGACCGTCGGGTTGGTGATCGCGGCAAGTGCCGAGGCATGCTTCATGATGCCGCCGAGAAAATTCTTGCCCTTCGCCGACAGGCCAAGCTCCATGGCATTATCGGCAAAGACATTGGTCTTGCCGTCCTTGTCCCACACCGAAATGTGGGCGTGACAGCCATTGCCGGTCAGGCCGGGGAATGGTTTTGGCATGAAGGTGGCACGCAGCCCGTGCTTTTCGGCAACGGACCTCACCATGAACTTGAAGAAGGAATGCTTGTCGGCGGTCGCCAGCGCATCGTCGAAGGCCCAGTTCATCTCGAACTGGCCGTTGGCGTCCTCGTGGTCGTTCTGATAGGCGCCCCAGCCGAGCGCCAGCATGTGGTCGCAGATCTCGGCGATGACATCGTAGCGGCGCATCACCGCCTGCTGGTCGTAGCAGGGCTTTGATGCTGTATCATACTCGTCGGAAATCGTCTTGCCGTCCGGCGAGATCAGGAAGAATTCGGCCTCGACGCCGGTCTTGACATGCATGCCGTCGCCGGCCGCCTCGGCAATCAGCCGCTTCAGTGTGTTGCGCGGCGCCTGGGCGACCGATTTGTCGTCCATGATGCAATTGGCAGCGACCCAGGCGACCTCCGGCTTCCACGGCAGCTGGATAACCGAATCCGGGTCCGGCACCGCCAGCATGTCGGGATGCGCCGGCGTCAGGTCGAGCCATGTGGCAAAGCCGGCAAAGCCGGCACCGTCCTTCTGCATGTCGGCGATGGCTTGCGCCGGCACCAGCTTGGCACGCTGCCCACCGAACAAATCGGTGTAGGAAATCATGAAATATTTGACGCCGTTCCCTTTAGCGAAGGCGGCGAGATCGTTCCCCATTATAGTTCCTCGCTTATTGGTATTTGGTAGTTTGGTATCAGAAGCCGTTCTTCCCCGGTATCCAGTTGGTGCCGGCCAGCGGCACGCCGGCCATGGCGGCGGCTTCAATCGTCAGCGCGACGAGATCCTCGGGCTCGAGATTGTGCAGGCTGTTCTTGCCGCACGCACGGGCAATGGTCTGCGCCTCCAGCGTCATCACCTTCAGGTAATTCGCCAATCGCCGTCCGGCGGCGATCGGGTCGAGCCGCTTCATCAGTTCGGGATCCTGCGTGGTGATGCCGGCCGGGTCGCGTCCCTCATGCCAATCATCATAGGCGCCAGCGGTAGTGCCAAGCTCGTTGTAGTCCGCCTCCCAGCGCGGGTCGTTGTCGCCGAGCGCGACAAGTGCCGCCGTGCCGATCGACACCGCGTCGACGCCGAGCGCCAGCGCCTTGGCGACATCGGCGCCGTTGCGGATGCCGCCGGAGACGATCAGCTGCACCTTGCGATGCATGCCGAGATCCTGCAGCGCCTGCACCGCCGGCCTGATGCAGGCAAGCGTCGGCTGGCCGACATTCTCGATGAACACTTCTTGGGTTGCGGCGGTGCCGCCCTGCATGCCGTCGATCACGACGACATCCGCGCCTGACTTCACCGCAAGGGCTGTATCGTAATAGGGCCGCGCGCCGCCGATCTTTACGTAGATCGGCTTTTCCCAGTCGGTGATTTCACGCAGTTCCAGGATCTTGATTTCCAGATCGTCAGGCCCGGTCCAGTCGGGATGGCGCGAGGCCGAGCGCTGGTCGATGCCCTTCGGCAGCGTCCGCATTTCGGCCACCCGGTCCGAGATCTTCTGGCCGAGCAGCATGCCGCCGCCGCCGGGCTTGGCGCCCTGGCCGACGACGATCTCGATCGCATCCGCCCGGCGCAAATCGCGCGGGTTCATGCCGTAGCGCGACGGCAGATACTGGTAGACCAGCGTCTGCGAGTGGCCGCGCTCTTCCTCGGTCATGCCGCCGTCGCCGGTGGTCGTCGAGGTACCGGACAGCGTCGCGCCGCGGCCCAAAGCTTCTTTTGCCGGGCCGGACAGCGACCCGAAACTCATGCCGGCGATCGTGATCGGGATTTTCAGCTCGATCGGCTTCTTGGCATGGCGCGAGCCCAGCACGACACTGGTGTCGCAGCGCTCGCGATAGCCTTCGAGCGGATAACGCGAGATCGAGGCGCCGAGGAACAGCAGGTCGTCGAAATGCGGCAGCTTGCGCTTGGCGCCGGCGCCACGGATGTCATAGATGCCGGTCGCCGCGGCGCGGCGGATTTCGGAGAGCGTGTAGTCGTCGAAGGTCGCGGATTTGCGCGGCGTCGTCGGCGGGTTGCGATAGGTCATTCTGCCTCAATACGCGTCGGCGTTGTCGATGTTGAAGTTGTAAAGCGTGCGCGCCGAGCCGTAACGCTTGAATTCCGCCGCTTTGACGCCGGTCACCCCAGCGCGGTCGAGCAGGCCCTGCAGCAATTCCAGATGCTCGGGCCGCATCTCCTTGGCGATGCAGTCGGCGCCAAGGCTGCCGACCTTGCCACGCACGAAGAGCCGCGCCTCGTAGATGGAATCGCCGAGCGCATCGCCGGCATCGCCCAGCACCACCAGATTGCCGGACTGTGCCATGAACGCCGACATGTGACCGATATTGCCATGGACGACGATGTCGATGCCCTTCATCGAAATGCCGCAGCGCGACGACGCATTGCCCTCGATGACCAGCAGCCCGCCCCTGCCGGTTGCGCCGGCATATTGGCTGGCATCGCCTTTGACCGTTATCGAGCCCGACATCATGTTTTCGCCAACCCCCGGTCCGGCCGAGCCATGCACGGTGATGGCGCTGCCGTCGTTCATGCCGCCGCAATAATAGCCGACGCTGCCGCGAATATCGATCGTGATCGGCTGGTCGACGCCGACGGCGACCGAATGGCTGCCTTTCGGATGGAGCACTTCCCAGGCAGTCTCGTTCGAACCGGGGGTCAAATTGTGTAGCGCCTGGTTGAGCTCGCGCAACGGCATTTCGCTGAGGTCGAAGACCCTCGACGCCCGACTCTGCTCATGGTCTTGCTCGCGGGTCGCCTTGGAGACGTTGATTGCCGGCATGAGCTCAATGCTCCCAGAAATAGACGGTTGCGGGCTCGGGTTCCCAGACCCTCGCATTATCTATGCCGGGCAGTTTGGTGAGCGCGCGATATTCCGAGCCGAAGGCGACATACTGGTCGGTTTCGGCCATAACGGCAGGCTTGCAGGCGATCGGATCGCGCACCACGCCGAAGCCGTTCTTGGTGCCGACGACGAAGGTGAAGAAGCCGTCGAGGTCGCTCAGCGTGCCTTCCAGCGCCTCGCCGAGATTCTTGCCATGCGCCATCTGCGAGGAGAGATAGGCGGCCGCGACTTCCGTGTCGTTCTCGGTCTCGAATTTCATGCCTTCGCGGATCAGCTCGCGACGGACATTGTTGTGATTGGACAGCGAGCCATTGTGCACCAGGCACTGGTCGGCGCCGGTCGAGAACGGATGCGCGCCCATCGTCGTCACTGCCGATTCCGTCGCCATGCGGGTGTGGCCGATGCCGTGCGTACCGGTCATGCTGCGCACGTCGAAGCGATCGACGACCGCTTCGGGCAAGCCGACCTCCTTGTAGATTTCGACGACGTCGCCGGCGCCCATGATGCGGATGTCGGGGCGCAGCGCCTGGATGGTCTCGCGCACTTCATCGATCTTGTCGGGCGTGGTCCTGACGACCGCATGCGTCGATTTCACCGCGACGTTCACCGGCGTTCCGATCGCTCTGGCGAGTTCGGCGTCAAGGTTGCGGAAATCGTGCTCCGGCTTTGCCGACTGGATGGTGATCTTGGCCTCATTGTCGGATGGCGCGCCATAGATAGCGATGCCGGCGCTGTCGGGACCGCGATCGCTGAGCGAGATCAGCATCTCCGACAGCATCGAGCCAAGCTGGGGCTCGAGTGACTTGTCCTTCAAAAACAGTCCGACGATTCCGCACATGTCAGGCTCCCGAGGTGAGGTATGATTCCGGTGCTACCAGCTTCATTGGTTGAGTTCAACTCGTATGAAAGTTTTTTTCATCCTGGAGAAGTCGTCTGGCGCAAATGGCGCGCCAGACGATCCGGCGGTGACTTAATGGCGGTCGATCGCCTTTCTCGTCTCATCTCCCGTGCGATCCGCAGCCATATCGGCCTCGATCTCAGCGTTCTCGTGGCGCGTCTGAAGGACGTGCCACCCAATCCAGAAGACGAGGCCGATGATGACCATCACGACTTCGGAACCCTGAAACGGGTAGATCGCGCCGACGTCCTTGAGGTCGACGGCCCAGCTTTCCATTCCATTGGTAGACATTGCGGTTCTCCTTGCCCGTTGACTATTTGATCATGGCTTTTTCGGCGGCTCCCACTTCGCGGACCGACGCCTCAAACGCATGGTTGAGGGCAAAGTCGACGCCCTCGAGTTCCACCTTCGCCGGTACGCGCAGGAGGTTCATGCTGTTGAGGATCTTGCAGACGACAAAGGTGGGGACGAAGCCGAGCACGAACATCAGCACCGCACCAGCGAAATTGCCGAGCGGGTTGATGTGCGCGAAGCCCTCATAGGGCGAGGACGGCTGTCCCCACAGCATGAAGCCCGCCACCACGACCCCGAGGAATCCGCCATAACCGTGCACGGCGACGGCGCCGACCGCATCGTCGATCTTGAAGCGGCGTTCGACGAAATAGTGCAGCTTGTAGCAGATGGTCGGGACGATCGCGCCGATCAGCAGTGCCTGGATCGGGTGATAGAGGTCGTTGCCGGCCGACGTTGAGATAACGCCGCAAAGCCCCATGGAGAATGTCCAGAAGGGATCGCCTTTGGAGACGATGTAGCCGGCCAGCATACCGCCCGACAGCGACATCAGGAAGTTGAAGGTGATCGCCGAGAGCGTGGTCGGCGCGAGATAGATGTTGGTCGCCGTCCAGGTCTCGCCGGTGATCTGGCCGGCAATCGTGGCCGGGCTGATCAGTGGAATGTTGCACGCGGCATAGAAGCCCCAGAAGCCGGTGAAGATCAGAAACAGGCCGATCGTGACAAGCCAGACATTGTGGGGTGGGATGTCGCGCGCCGTGCCGTCGGCCCTGAACTTGCCGATGCGCGGACCCAGCACGATGAGAAAGGCGAGCGCCGCTCCGCCCGCAATCGCGTGCACGACGCCCGACGCATAGGCATCATGATAGCCCCAGAGCTTCACCATCCAGCCTTGCGGATGCCAGCCCCAGGACGCATCGAGGATCCACAGGACCGAACCGACCAGCACCGCGACAATCCAGAACGCACCCGAGCGCACGCGTTCTATGATCGAACCCGAGATGATCGACGCCGTCGTGATGGAGAACAGCAGGAAGGCGCCCCAGAACACGCCGTTAAGGCGATGCCACAGCGCGGCATCGGTAGGGGTGACCCCCGTCTCGCCTGGATTGACACCGGAGAGGTGGGTGCCCATCAGCGGATTCCATGGTTCGGCAAATGGTGCGGTGACAAGTCCGCCGGTGATGCCCGGCCCATTGGGGAAGCCGAAATAGATCCACCAGCCGAAAAAATAGAACGTGATCGTGACGAGCGGGATCGCCATCGCGTTCTTCATAAGCGTTTTCAGATGATTGCGCCGGCGCGACACGCCGACCTCGTACATGCAGAACCCGACATGGATCAGGAACATCATGACGATCGTCACCCAGTAATAGAATTCCGTGAAAATAGTCGTTAGAGCGTTGAGATTCCCTTCCATTCCATGTCCCCTCCGTTCAATTGCGTTCCTTGCCTCTGAGTAAAACTTTTTGCATCTTAGTATTGCGCGCTTTTGGAGTTTTGAGTCAATATGGCGCGGACCGTCGCCGGGCTTCAGTGCCCTTTAGCGGCGAAACACCGGCAATCGTGTGAGGAGAAGCAAGTCCATGACCGCATCCTGGAGATTTTCGACCTTGGCGGATCGCCATCGTGCGCTCGGTTCGAAGCTCGAAGACTGGAGCGGGATGGGCACCGCCTGGACCTACGACAAGGACGCCGACGAGGAGTATGTCGCCATCCGCACCAAAGCCGGGCTGATGGATGTGTCGGGCCTGAAGAAGGTCCACATCACCGGGCCGCATGCCTCGCATCTGATCGACCTCGCGACGACGCGCGACGTGGAAAAGATCTATCCCGGCAAATCTGCCTATGCCTGCATGCTCAATGAGGCCGGCAAGTTCACCGACGACTGCATCCTCTACCGCACCGGCCCGAATGCCTGGATGGTCGTGCATGGTTCGGGCACCGGCCATGAGGAATTGCAGCGCGCCGCCATAGGCCGCGATGTCTCGCTGCGCTTCGACGACAATCTGCACGACCTTTCGCTGCAGGGTCCGACATCAGTCGACTTTCTGGCAAAGCATGTGCCCGGCATTCGCGACCTCAACTATTTCCACCACATGCAGACCCGGCTGTTCGGTTTTCCGGTGATGATCTCGCGCACCGGCTACACCGGCGAACGCGGCTACGAGATTTTCTGCCGTGGCCAGGATGCCGGCACGATCTGGGATACCATCCTCGATGAGGGCAAGAGCGCCGGCATCATCCCGTGCCGGTTCACCACGCTCGACATGCTGCGTGTCGAGAGCTACCTCTTGTTCTACCCCTACGACAATTCGCAGAAATATCCGTTCGAGAACGAAGGCCCCGGCGATACGCTGTGGGAACTCGGCCTCGACTTTACCGTCAGCCCCGGCAAGACAGGCTTTCGCGGCGCCGAGGAGCACTACCGCCTCAAGGGCAAGGAGCGGTTCAAGATCTTCGGCGTGCTGCTCGAAGGCAAGGAGCCGGCCGACGAGGGCGCGCCGGTCTATCGCGACGGCAAAAAGGTTGGCGTGGTGACCTGCGCCATGTATTCGCCGCTGGTCAAGAAATCGATGGGCATTGCCCGGCTCGATGTCGACTGCGCCGTCCAGGGCACCAGGCTCGAGATCCGCAACCAGAGCGGCGCCATCAGCGCGACGGCTGAGCCGCTTCCATTCGATGATCCGAAGAAGACCAAGCGCACGGCGAAAGGCTGAGGCATACTGAGAGAATGGCAGCGAAAAGCATCATCAGCCGGCCGGTCTACGGAACCCTGTCCCCGCAGCCCGGCAAGCACCACCTTTTCGTGGCGGATGCAGAAGGAGCGCTGGCCATAACAGACCTAGCCGCCAAGGCGCCCTATGGTTTCTTTGCCGATGCCCACATCATCTTCATACCCGGCCAGGATGGCAGACATGTCGCCGCGCTCGAAGCGCTGAAGCCGGCGCAGTTCTACCAGGGGCCTTCCTCCGCCAGCGCCCTCCCGCGGCTGAAGCAAACGCTGGCCAACGCGCATATGGGCCTGCGCCTCTATCTCGCCGGCACGGAAGGGTTGATCGGCCAGGCCATGCAGGCGGCGCTCGAAGCCGGCATCGACCACACCGCGATCCAGACCGAGCACCGCGGCTCGCTGGCGCGCCGCATCCAGTGCGTCCATTGCAAGGGCATCACTGAGAACGTGACGACGCAGCCGGCGACCTGTTCGCATTGCGGCCTGCTTCTCCTGGTACGCGATCACTATTCCAGACGCCTCGCGGCATTCCAGGGCGTCTGCATCAATGCGGAAGACCGCAGCGAAATTCCTCCGACGGAGGAGATCTTTCGATGAGCACCGGCACCACCAAGCTCGACGTCGTGGTGAGCGATGTCGTTCCGGTCAACGAATTGGTCACTCGCTTCCATTTCCGCAGGCGCGACGGGCAGCTTTTGCCGACATTTTCCGGCGGCGCCCATGTTGTGGTGGAGATGCGCGACGGCGAGCGGACGAGGCTCAATCCCTATTCGCTGATGGGTTCGCCGCTCGACACGCGCGAATACACGATCTCGGTGCGCCGCGACGATGCCGGCCGCGGTGGCTCGCTGTTCATGCACAGGCATGTCAGGCCCGGCATGGAGATGGTGATCAGCTACCCCGTCAATCTGTTCTCGCTCGACTTGCGTGCCAGAAAGCACCTGATGCTGGCCGGCGGCATCGGCATCACCCCATTCATGGCGCAGACCGCGCAGCTGGCGGCGGATGGCGGCAATTTCGAGCTGCACTACACCTGCCGCACCGCCTCGCTCGGCACCTATGCCGATGTACTCAGACAGCGCTACGATCGCCGCGTCAGGCTCTATCACGACGACCGGGACGAGCGCATCGAGCTCGACTGGCTGCTGTCGTCGCAGCCGCTCGGCACACATCTCTACGTCTGCGGCCCGTCGGGCATGATCGGCTGGGTGCGCGACCGCGCTGCTGCCTTGGGGTGGCCGGCGGAAACCGTGCATTTTGAACATTTCGCCGCGCCGCAGCCCGGCGCCCCGTTCGACGTGACGCTGGCGGTCAGCGCCAAGACGATCCGCGTCGGCGAGCAGCAGAGCCTGCTCGAGGCAATCGAGGCGGCCGGCGTCGATCCGCCCTATCTCTGCCGTGGCGGCGTCTGCGGCCAGTGCGAAACAAATGTCATCGCGCATGACGGCAACTTCATCCACAACGACCACTGGCTGAGCGAGGAAGAACACCGATCCTGCAAGAAGATCATGCCTTGCGTGTCGCGCTTCGAGGGCAGGTCGCTGGTTCTGGAAAGATAGGAGGCGAGCCTGGGCATCACCTTTAGTAACGAAACGTTCCGTAACGACTTCACCTTCAGGAACAGCCCGGAGCACATCAGGCGGTTTCCGTTCCCGTTCCACGAAGACAGCTACATGTATGCGGTCAACATCGAGCCGCATGTTTTGGGGCCGAAGGGCAGCGTGCTCGAAAACCTGATCGACGTCGATGAGCACTATGTCGCCGAGATGCAGGACCGCGCGCTGGTGCTGGCGGAGGACCCGCTGCGCTGTCAGTCGCTGCCGCACATGACGCTGGCGGGATGGGACCTGCTCGAACTTCTGATGGAACAGCAGGCTTTAGGCTATCCTGAGCATTTCACGCTGACGCGCGACGGCGACAGATGGCGCTGGATAAACCGGCCGCTCGGCATCGACGACAGCTTCACCTTCGGTGACGTGTCGACGCTGCCCTATGGACCGATGGAATACATCACGCGGCAATCACAAGGCGATTTCTGCATCCTCGACCAGCGTGACGGCAATCTGTGGATGGATGCCGGCATGGTCACCACCCAGGCCGACTGGTCGCTGGATTTCGACATCGGTATGAACTTCTTCGAGTGGCACGCGCCGGTGCCGCTGGCGCATGAAAAGGGCATATTCGTCCGGGCGCTGAAGTTCCTCACCAACATCCAGCAAGGCAAGCCGGCGCGGCGGCTGAACTGGACGATGACGATCAATCCGCGCCTCGACACCAGCCCGGAAAATTATCACAAATGGGGTCCGGACCGGGCGACGGTGACGCCCGAAAATGTCGGCGACAAGGTCCATCTGCGCGTCGAGCTGCAGAGCTTCTGGCGGCTGCCGCGCTCGAACGGCATCGTCTTTCCGATCCGCTGCTACCTGATTAAGATGGACGAGCTGGCGACGCAGCCGAAATGGGCGCGGCGCCTGCACCGCGTCATCCGCGACCTTCCCGAGGAACTCGTCAATTACAAAGGCCTGACGCGCTACCGCGCGACGCTGGTCGAATGGCTGTCAAAGCTGGATGACGGCAGCCCGACGAGCCCGGGCTTTGGGCCGGATTGAGTTTTTCTGCGCTTGTGATTTGGGTTCCTCGTCCCCGCGAAGCGGGGGAGAGGTGGCCGCGAAGCGGCCGGAGAGGGGGCCTTCGTAGAGCGCGGCTCCCCCTCTCCGTCTCGGCTTCGCCGAGCCACCTCTCCCCCACTTTCGTGGGGCGAGGAACCCAAGCTAGAGTCTCAGCCCGCACTGCTCTGCGGATAGCAGATGATCGAGAGATAGCGCATCGGCAGAACCGTCAGCACTTCCGGTCCGTGCGGCGCATCGGCGTCGAAGAACAGGCTGTCGCCGGGCTTCATCGGATAGAGATTGTTGCCGTGCCGGTAGGTGACCTCGCCTTCGAGCATGTAGAGGAACTCCATGCCTTCGTGCTGGAAGGTCGGAAACACATCGGAATCCTCGGTCAGCGTGATCAGATAGGGCTCGACGACGACGCCGCTGGTGTTGGAGCCGACATGGCCGAGCAGATTGTACTGGTGGCCGGCACGCGTGCCGCGCCGCTCGACGTCGAGGCCTTCGCCAGCCCTAACGAAGACGGCGCTGCGCTCTTCCTCGAAGCGGCGGAAGAAGGCGGTGACCGGAACGCCGAGCGCCCGCGACAGCGCCTGCAAAGTGGTCAGTGACGGCGAGGTGATGCCATTTTCGATCTTCGACAGCATGCCGAGCGAAATGTCGGTGGCAGCCGCAAGATCGGCGACGGTGATGCCGAGTTTTTTGCGAAACGCCCGCACCTCGCGGCCGATTGCGACCTCCAGGACTTTTTCGCGGGTGTCGCGAACGGCGTGCGGGTCCTGGGTCAGTGGCGTCCGGATCGTTGCCACACCCTTCGGCGACGGCTTGGCCTTGGCGGCTGCCCCATTCCTGAAATTGGAAGCCTTCTTCGCCATATCGCCACCCGGTTGCTGAGGATTTATTTCACTCACGGTAAACATATTCGGTGCGGATACAGAGCGCAACTGTGACAGCAAGCCACTCGAACGGCGTGCTCTCCGCCGTCGGCGGTTTGCTGAAAATCCGATCTGGTGAAACGCGGTTTTAGCAGAAGGCCTGTTGACAGCATCGAAGGGGCAATTACTGTCCTGTCAGTGAAATTTGTTTCGTTAGAGAAATGAGACCGGGAGGCCCGCAATGAAAAGTCGTGTTGCCGTCATCGGAGCCGGACCTTCCGGCATGGCCCAGCTTCGAGCCTTCAAGTCGGCGGCCGACAAGGGTGCGGATATTCCGGAAATCGTCTGCTTCGAAAAGCAGTCCGACTGGGGCGGCCTGTGGAATTACACCTGGCGCACCGGCCTCGACGAGCATGGCGACCCGGTGCATGGCTCGATGTACCGTTACCTCTGGTCGAACGGGCCGAAGGAATGCCTCGAATTTGCCGACTACACGTTTGAGGAGCACTTTGGCCGTCCGATCGGCTCCTACCCGCCGCGCGCGGTGCTGTGGGACTATATCAAGGGCCGCGTCGAAAAATCCGGCGTGCGCCAATGGGTGCGATTCAACAGCCCGGTGCGCATGGTGACCTTCTCCGACGCGACGAAAAAGTTCACCGTCACCGCGCATGACCGCACCAACGACGTCACCTATTCGGAGGAGTTCGACAACGTCGTCGTCGCCTCGGGGCATTTTTCCGTGCCCAACGTGCCCTATTTCGAGGGTTTTTCGACCTTCAATGGCCGCATCCTGCACAGCCATGATTTCCGCGACGCCATGGAATTTAGGGATAAGGACATCCTGATCATCGGCCGCTCCTATTCGGCCGAGGATATCGGCTCGCAATGCTACAAATACGGTGCCAAATCGATCACCTCCAGCTACCGCTCGAAGCCGATGGGCTTCAAATGGCCTGCCAACTGGAAGGAAGTGCCGCTGCTGCAGAAGGTCGTCGGCAAGACCGCGCATTTCAAGGACGGCAGCACCAGGGATGTCGACGCCATCATCCTGTGCACGGGCTATCTCCATTCATTCCCGTTCCTCACCGAAGATCTGAAGCTCAAGACCGCCAACCGCATGTGGCCGGACGGGCTCTATGAGGGCGTCGTCTGGGAGAAGAACCCGCAGCTGTTCTATATCGGCATGCAGGACCAGTTCTACACCTTCAACATGTTCGACGCGCAGGCCTGGTTCGCGCGCGACGTCATCATGGGCCGCATCGAACTGCCCTCGGCAGAAGCGATGGCGGAACATGGCAGGAGATGGCGGGCGCGCGAGGAAACGCTGGAAGACGCCGAGCAGATGATCTGGTTCCAGGGCGACTACACCAAGGAACTGATGGAGCAGACCGATTATCCGGAATTCGACGTCGAGGCGACAAATCAGACCTTCATGGAATGGGAGCACCACAAGGCTGCCGACATCATGAGCTTCCGCGATCACGCCTACCGCTCGCTGATGACCGGCACGATGGCGCCATTGCACCATACGCCGTGGCTGCAGGCGATGGACGATTCTATGGAATCCTATCTGGAAGTGAAAGGGGTCGCGGCGGAGTAGCGGCTTCCTCGCCGCATCGGGCTGACGGCCTGCCCAGCTTGCAACCCATCGAGCCCGTCAAATCCTCTGTGCAGAGGGTCTAAAGCGCGTTGCGTTTGGAGGATTCATGCGACGCGCCTTAAGTTCTTTTTTATGCATGTCGTTATCGCAAAACCGCTGCGCGCTTTTGCGCGACATGCATTACTTGCTGCGAGCCTCGCGCACGTCTTTCACCGCCTCAATGATCCGCTCGAGCAGGGCATGGAGATCGTCGCGGTGGCCGCTGCGGCCGGAGGGGCCGTTTTCATCTGAAGTCATGACCACGGTCAACGCGCGCCCGGGCACAACATAGACCATCTGCCCGCCATACCCCACCCGTAGAAGACCGCTTCGCCCGCGATCTGACGGATGAACCAACCATAGCCATAACCGTCACCGGTGAAACGGGAGGCGGTGCGTGGCTGCCAGGAGAGCTTAATCCAATCGGCCGGCACGAGCTGCCGTCCGCCGCGGTTCATCCCGCCGCTGCGGTAGAGCTCGCCAAAGGCGAGCAGCGAGCGCGGGCTCATGGCCATCTGGTTGCCGCCGAGAAAGATGCCCTGTGGGTCGCGGTCCCAGGCGGCGATGGAAAATCCCTCCTGCGGCCCCAGCCATTCGCGCGCCAGTTCCAGCGTTGAGCGGCCGGTCCGCCGCGTCAAGATCGCCGAAAGGAGATGGGTCGAGCCGGTGGAATAGAGCATGGTACCGCCCGGTTCGTCGTCGAAGGGCATGGCGAGCGCTGTCCGCACCCAGTTGTCGCTTGCCACCCAGCGCCCGTAGTTTGGGCCGGAGGTCCGACCCAGCCCTGCCTGCATGGAAAGCAGATGACCGATCGTAACCTCCTGGAGCCGCGGATCCACGCCGGCGGGCAGGTCGGCCTGAAGAAGCGGAGCGATCTTCTGGTCAGTGCCTTGGAGCACGCCCTTGTCGATGGCGATGCCGACGAGCGCGGAGATGATCGACTTGGAGGCGGATTTTATGTTGGCGGGACGTGCCGGAGAGTGGCCGCGATAGCCACGCTCCGCCACCACCGCGCCCTCATGCGCAATGACAACCGTGCGCAGCGGCGTCAGGCGCTCGGCCTCATCAAAGAGCTTTTCAAGCCGCTCCTCCAGGCCATCCGCACCGTGAGCAGCGACGGATAGAATGAGGAGAAAGGCTAGAATCACGGTGGGGCGCTTCAGCATGAAGCCAGCTTGGGATGCATTTTGGGCAAGACGAACGTGACGCGCGATCCTCCATTTTCCAGCTATCCCAGCCTTGCCCGTGCCTTCGCCGTCCAGGCGTTGAACAGCCGGTCGGCGACGATGCCGATGAAGGCGATGGCCAGGCCGGCGACGATGCCGCGGCCTGAGTCGGCCTTGGACAGCGCGATGAACACCTCCTGGCCGAGATCGCGGGTGCCGACCATGGCGCAGATGATGATCATCGCCAGCGCCATCAGGATCGTCTGGTTGACGCCCAGCATGATCTCGGGCAATGCCAGCGGCAGCTGCACGCGCAGGAACGTCTGGCGCTTGGTGCAGCCCGACACCTTTGCCGCCTCGATCAGTGCCGGCGACACCTGCCTCAGGCCATAATTGGTGTAGCGGATGGCCGGCACCACGGCGAAGGCGACAGTCGCGATCATCGCCGTCACGTCGCCGACGCGAAACAGCATCACCACCGGGATGATGAAGCAGAACGACGGCAGCACCTGCAGCGTGTCGATGATCGGGGTGACGATCTTCTCGACACGGTCGCTGCGCGATGCCATCAGCCCGATCGGAATGCCGATCAGGCAAGCGATGAAGGCCGAGATGCCGCACAGGTAGACCGTCGCCATGGTCTTTTCCCAGAGCCCGCTCATCGCGCAGAAGACGGTCAGCGCCGCGACCAGAGCGGCTAGGCGCAGCCCGCCGAGCTGGTAGCCGGCAAGGCCGAGCAGGAACACCGCACCCAGCCACGGGAAGCCCTCGCAGAAGGCGCGAACCGGGTTCAGCACATTGAGGATCAGCGCCACGCGGAACGCCTCGATCGTGTCGAAGAAGTTGATCGTGATCCAGCTCACTGCTGTCTTCCACATGGGTGCGGTGGTGAAGGTGATCGCCTTCGGCACTGCGGCGAAGGCCGGCACGAACAGGCCAAGCAGCGTTGTGGCTGCAAGGACGGCGATGGCCAGCGTCAGGTTGGGGTAGCGGCGCCAGAAGCTCGGGCTCACCTCCTGATAGACATGACCTTGCGCGTGATTGCGCGCGATCGCCTGGCTCAGCCGGTCGAGCGCGATTGCCAGCGCGACGATGGCAAGGCCGGCTTCCATCGCCTCGCCGACCTTTAGCGCCCTGAGCGCCAAAAGCACGTCGTAACCGAGGCCGCCGGCGCCGATCATCGAAGCGATAATCACCATATTGAGCGCCAGCATGATGACCTGGTTGACGCCGACCATCAGCGCTGGACGCGCCGACGGCAAAAGCACGCGCCACAGTTTTTGGCGCGCCGTGCAGCCGGCCATCTCGCTGAAATCGTCGATCTCGGATGGCACCCGCGACAGTCCAAGCATCGTCGCGCGCACCATCGGCGGCGTCGCGAAAATGGCCGTCGCGATCATCGCCGAAACCGGGCTGTTGCCGAACAGCAGAAGCATCGGGATCAGATAGGCGAAGGTCGGGATGGTCTGCATCAGATCGAGGGCAGGGGAGATCAACAGCCTCTCCGCCCAAGGCTTGCGCCACGCCCAGATGCCGACGAACAATCCGGTGACGATGCAGAACGGCACGGCGATGGAGATCAGCCCGAGCGTCAGCATTGCGCTGGTCCATTGGCCGAACAGCGCGATGTAGAGAAAACAGCCGCCGACCAGCGCGCCGAGCTTCCAGCCGCCGGCGGCGCGTCCGGCCAGGAATGCAGCGATGCACACGCCAACCCAGGACAGGCGCGGCAGGACGATCATATCCGTGCCATGGCCGATCTTGAAATTCTTGGCAAGCAGATTGAGCGCAAAATCGAGCGGCACGCTGAGCGCCGCGGTGATCGACCGCGTCAGCCAGGAGAAGTTCGACTTTATCAGGTCCATCAGCGCGCTGACCCAGTCGGCGATCGGAACGATTGCGCCGGCCGGATAGTTGACCGCCCAGGGCAGCCTGTCCTGCAGCAGGAACAGGGCCAGCACCGCGGCAAGGGCGCAGGCCCAGACCACCAGCCAGATCTGAACCGGCCGCGATCTCGCTTCGCTGGTGCTTGCCGTCACCGTCATGCGCCGGCCCTGGGACGTTCGATGCCTGCCAGAAGATCGATCACGGCTTGCGGCGTGACTTCGCCGATCGGCTTGCCGCTGCCGGTGACCACAGCGAACGGCTTGCCAGCCGAGACGATGCTTGCCGAAAAAGTTGATATCTTGGCATCCGGCGCGACCATGCCGCCATGCTCGGTGCCGTCGCAGGCGCGCATCAGGCTTCGCGCCGAGATCACCTTGGCGCGGTCGACGTCGCGGGTGAATTCGGCGACATAGTCGGTTGCCGGATTGACCACCAGCTCTTCCGGCGTGCCGATCTGGATGATTTCGCCGTCCTTCATGATGGCGATGCGGTCGGCCAGCCGGATGGCCTCGTCGAAATCATGGGTGATGAAGACGATGGTCTTGTGCAGCATGATCTGCAGCCGCATCAGCTCGTCCTGCATCTCGCGCCGGATCAGCGGATCGAGCGCCGAGAACGGCTCGTCGAGAAACCAGATCTCCGGTTTGGTGGCGAGGCTGCGGGCGATGCCGACCCGCTGCTGCTGGCCCCCGGAAAGCTCGCGCGGATAGAAATGCTCGCGGCCGCGCAGGCCGACAAGCTCAATCACTTCCCGCGCGCGCTTCTCGCGCGTCGGCCGGTCCTGTCCCTGGATGCCCAAGGGAAAGGCGATGTTCTCCAGCACGTTGAGATGCGGCAACAGGGCGAAATTCTGGAACACCATGCCCATGCGGTGGCGCCGCAATTCGATCAGCGCGGCATCGGAAATCTCCAGGAGATCCTTGCCCTCGAACTCGACCTTGCCATGCGTCGGCTCGACCAGCCGCGACATGCAGCGCACCAGCGTCGATTTGCCGGAGCCGGACAGGCCCATGATGATGAAGATCTCGCCTTGGCGGATTTCGAGGTCGACGGCGCGCACCGCGCCGACCAGCCCGGCCGCGGCGATGTCCGCCATGCTGGCCTTGCCGTCGCGCTGGCGGATGAAATTGGCCGCGTTCGCGCCGAACAGCTTCCAGACGTTGTGGCAGGCGAGCTTTATCGGGCGGGCATCTGCCACTTGCGGCACCTGTTCAGTCGTATCGGCCATGCAGTCGTCCTTCTGGAATATGGGATAGAGACCCGGCCACAAGGAGCCGGGTCTCGCAGTTTTCCAGTTGGAACGATCACTCGGCCCAGGCTTTCCAGTCGGCTTCGTGGGCTGCGATCCAGGCGGCGGCGACGTCTTCCGGCGTCTTGCCTTCGAGATCGATCTCGCCGCTCATCTTGTTGAGCTCGTCAGTGTCGACCGTGTAGTTCTTCGCCACCTTGTGGGCGACCGGCCATTTGTCCTTCATGCCGGCCCAGGAATACTTCCAGATCTCGCCATGCGGCTTGCCGCAGTCATACTTTGCCTCGGGGTTCACGCCCCATTTCGGATCGTTGTAGCACTCCGCCGTATAGTCGGGGAATTCGACCCATTCGCCCTTATATTTGGCTGGCGCCCAATGCGGCGAATAGACCCACAGCATGATCGGCGCCTTGCGCTGGTAGGCCGATTCCAGTTCGGCGAACATCGCCGCATCGGTGCCGGCATGGATGACGGTGAAGGGCAGCTTCAGCGCCGCGGCACGCTCGTCGTCAAAACCCTCCCATGTCACGGGACCGCCGAGATAGCGGCCGTTCGGCGCCGTTTCGGCGGTCGAGAAGGCTTCGGCGCATTTCGGGTCCTTCAGCGCTTCCCAGTTCGGCAGGCCCGGGCATTTCTCTTTCATGTATTCGGGATACCACCATTCTTCCTTGGCCTTGGGCCCGAGCTTGCCGAGGCGTTCGGTCTGGCCGGTCGCATCCGACGCCTTCATGGCTTCGCCGGCCGTCGTGTCCCAGAATTCCAGCGCGACAGAGAGATCGCCATTGGTGAGGCCGGTGGTCAGGCTGGAGAGATAGTCGGCGGTCGGGTACTCGACCGCGTATCCAAGTTTTTCGAGAATGCCGCCGAGGATCTTTGCGTTCAGATTGACGCTGGTCCAGTCGAACAGCGCGATCTTGATCGGGTCGGTGGATTCTGGCGCCGCAGCCTGGGCCGAAGGCGTGAATGCACTTGCCGCGGCAAGTGTTAAGGCTCCCATTGATAGTCTCGAAATCATACGCCGCAGTGACATGCTTGTTCTCCTGTCAAGCTCTAGTGGAAGTTATCGTTCGTTCCCTTCTTCTCGTCTTTTTTGATTGTGTTGGAAAAGCTGGTCGTTGCGCAAGGCCAATAGGCACTACATTACTGCCGGCGCAGACGGAATGATGCCCAATTTGATAAGATGTCGTTCGGGACGGGTCGCGTCATGGCTGCCGTGCTGCCGAAGCAGTGATCCGCGGATCGGTCGCCGGTCTTTCGGCGCCCTCAAGCTTGCGAGCCATCAAGGTCCCATGATGTCGGCTGTCGGCAATCACCGAAGCCATTTTCATGAGATGAAATTATATATACCAACGCTTATGTCGCGCAACGACTAATGCCATCTGGTCAGGGCAACCGCTTCAGATTCGGAATTCATTTCAGATTGTCGAAGTCGGCGCTGCCCCTCATCGCCCTGCCGGGCACTTCTCCCCGTATAGCGACGGGGAGAAGGGGGCTTGCCGCAACGTCGGCGCTCTACTTGCTGCGCCCGCGATTTGCGAAACCGGCGACGACAGCGCCCCTCTCCCCGTCGCTATACGGGGAAGGATGCCGGCAGGCAGGTGAGGGGCGGTGCCGGCTTCGAAAAGGATGAAGAGACAATTGCAGCGCGCAATTCGAATGCCGTCGGAGCATCCTCACGACATGATCAGGCCGCCATCGACATTGATGGTCTGACCGGTGATGTAGGCGGCGTCGTTGCTGGCCAGAAAGCTGACCAGGCCGGAAACGTCCTCGCCGCTGCCGGCGCGGCCCATCGGGATGTTCTTCACCCATTCGGCCATCAGCTCGCCGGGCTTGTAGTCGCCCATCAGCCTGCCCCATGCCGCGTCGTTATAGGCCCACATGTCGGTGTCGATTATGCCGGGACAGATCGCGTTGACGGTGATCTTCTCCTTGGCCACTTCCTTGGCAAGACTCTGGGTGATGCCGACGACGCCGAATTTAGACGCCGCATAATGCGGCGTGTAAATAAAACCCTGGCGAGCTTGGCCGGATGCGGTGTTGATCAACCGGCCGCCGTCGCCATGCTTGCGGATGCGTGCGATCGCCTCCTGGCAGCACAGGAATACGCCCTTGGTGTTGACCGCCATCACCTTGTCCCATTCGGCCTCGGTCATCGCCTCGATCCTGGCGATGGTGATGACGCCGGCATTCTGCACGGAGATGTCGACACGGCCGAACTGCCCTTCGGCCAGATCGTAGAGGGCGGCGACCTCGTCCTTCTTGGTCACGTCCATGCGCAGCGATGCGACCTTGGCGCCTTCAGCCTTCAGTCCGGCGGCGACCTCGTCGACGCGCGCGTCGATGGCGCTGACGACGACCGCAGCACCTTCCGCCGCAAAGCGCCTAGCCATGGCTGCGCCAATGCCGCCGCTGGCGCCGGTGATGACCGCCGTCTTTCCCTCGAACCGCTTCTGCACTTTCCTGTTCTCCTACCAGCAGACAAAGCCGCCATCGACGATCAGGTCGATGCCGGTGACGAAACTCGAAGCGCGGCTGGCCAGGAACACGGTCGGGCCGACCATCTCTTCCGGCGCCGCCATGCGCCCCATCGGCGTGTCGCGCTCGAAGATCCTGACCTGGTCGGCGACCTCCGGCCGCTTGTTCATCGGCGTCAGCGTGTAGCCGGGGCTGACGACGTTGACGCGCAGGCCGCGATCGGCCCACTCCATGGCGAGGCTCTTCGACATATGGATGACGGCAGCCTTCGACGAATTGTAATGCGCCTGGGTCAGGCCGCGATTGACGATCGAGCCCGACATCGAGGCGATGTTAATGATCGAGCCTTTGCGCCGCGTCAGCATTGCGCGCGCTTCGGCCTGGCAGGACAGGAACACGCCGTTGACATTGACGTCGTAAAGCTTCTGCCATTTCTCCAGCGACAGCGTCTCGGCCGGCTCGGCCGCGGCAACGCCGGCATTGTTGACGGCGATGGTCAGCGCGCCCAGCTCCTTCTCCGTACGCTCGATCGCCACTGCCAAATCGGCCTCTGAAGTCACCGTGCCGGTCAGCACCAGAGCCTTGCGGCCGAGGGCAGAAATTCTGTGCGCGGTCTCGTCCAGCCCGCCCTTCGAGGCATGGCCGAAACAGGCGATATCGGCGCCGGCCTCGGCCAGGCCGATGGCGATCGCTTGCCCGATGCCGCTGCCGGCGCCGGTGACGAGGGCAACATCCCCATGAAGATCGAATAGTTTCATCGTCGGTCCCTCTGCTCTAACCGCCGGCTCCTGAAATGCCGTCCTTCGGAAATGAAGGGGCGCCAACCTTGTTGCTGGCGCCCCGCGCGGTCCGGTGCTTGGGAGAATACCACCTGCTGCGCTTTGTTCCGATTCCCCGATCGCTGGTTACGTCCTAGCTTGTGGCAAGTTCCATGACGGCGACGTTGCTTGCTTCGCTGCGATCGAGAATGCCGCGCTGGCGGCCACGGCTCAGCACCAGCACGCGATGCGACAGGCCGAGCACTTCCTCGAGGTCGGAACTCACCACCACCACCGCCATGCCGGAGCGGGCGAGGTCGGCGATGACATCGTAGATCGCGGCGCGGGCGCCGACATCGATGCCGCGTGTGGGCTCGTCCAGGATGAACACCTTGGGCGGCCGTGAAATCCATTTGGCGATGATCACCTTCTGCTGGTTGCCGCCGGAAAGCTTGCTGATCGCCTGGTTAGGCCGGCCCTTGACCCCAAGCCGGCTTATGCCGGCCTCGGCGAATTTCTGCACCGCCTTTGGAAACACCCAGCCATTCGGCGCGACATGGTCGAAATTGCCGATCGCCAGATTCTCGCCGATGGTCTGGTCGAGCACCACGCCTTGCGCCTTGCGGTCTTCCGGCACCAGCACGACGCCGGCCTTGATCGCCGCCGCCGGGCCATTGAGGTGCACCGGTTTGCCGGCGACGCGCACCGACCCGGATGAAATCGGATCGGCGCCGGCGATCGCGCGCACCAGTTCCGTCCGGCCGGCGCCGATCAGCCCGGCGATGCCAAGGATTTCGCCGGTCCGCACCGAGAAGCTGACATTCTGAAAACTGCGTTCCGGCGAGGACAGGTTCTGGACTTCGAGCAACGTCTCGCTGCCCGGTTCCGAGAGCGGCGGGAACATCCGATCGACGCTGCGGCCGACCATCTGTTCGACCACGGTGCGCACCGGAATGTCGGCGCGCTCGTGGCGGGCGACGATGCGCCCGTCGCGCATCACGACGACGCGGTCGGCGATCTCAGCGATCTCGTCCAGCCGGTGGCTGATATAAATGAAGGACATGCCTTCCGCCTTGAGCTTGCGGATCTGCTGGAACAGCAGTTCCGTTTCCTCGCTGCCAAGTGCTGCTGTCGGTTCGTCGAAGATCAGAAGCTCGGCATTGAGTGTCAACGCCTTGGCGATCTCGACCTGCTGCTGGGCGGCGATGCGCAGCGTGCGCACCTTGCGCTCCGGCGAAACGTCGAGGCCAAGGCGCTTCAGTTGGGCCGATGCCCGCGCATTCATGGCTGCACGGTCGATGCGTCCGCCGCGCATCGGCAGGCGTCCGACGTAGACGTTCTCGGCGACCGACAGATCCGGCAGCAGCTTCAGTTCCTGGTGGATCATGCCGACGCCGGCGTCGATGGCGGCGGCGGGAGAGGCGGGGGAATAGGGCTTCCCCCGCCATGTGATGCTGCCGGCATCGGGTTTGGTCGATCCGGCGATGATGTTCGAAACGGTGGACTTGCCCGCGCCATTTTCTCCAAGCAGCGCCACGACCTCTCCCGGCCGCACCTCGAAGCTCGCATCGGCCAGGACCTGGACCGGTCCGTAGCTTTTGCAGAGGCCGCTGACGAAGAGCCCAAGATGCGGGGTCTGCGTATGGCTGGGATCCAAGGACATCGTTCCGCTCATCAAATGCCGGACTCTTTGGGATCAGGGATGCTTGGCGATGAACTGGTCGACATTGTCCTTGGTGGTCAGCGTCGCGTCCTGCAGCTGTTCTGCGGGAACGGTTTCGCCGGCCACCAGCTTGATCGCCGCGTCGACGGCAAGCCGGCCCATGCCTTGTGTCTGCTGCGTCGCGGTTACGTCGAAAACGCCGCCCTTCAAAGCCTTCAGCGCCGCCACGTCGCCGTCGAAGCCGGCAACCCAGACCTTGTGGCCGGGATTGGCGACCTTGACCGCCTGCGCGGCACCGAGCGCCAGCGCATCGGCCTGGCCGATGACGATCGACACGTCGGGATGCGACTGCAGCAGGTCCTGCGTCAGCTTGAAGCCTTCGTCCTGATGCCAGCCTTCGCTCCACAGCTCGCCGACCACCTTGATGTCGGGATAGGCGCTCAGCGCTTCGCCGCAGCCTTTCGACCGGTCGACCTCGGGCGTCGTGCCTTTCTGGCCATGGATGATGATCAGTTCGCCTTTGCCGCCGGCCTGCTTGGCGATGTAGTCGCAAACCGCCTTGGCCGATGCGACGCTGTTGGTGGCGATGAAGGTGTCGCCGGGCGCGCCCTCGGCATTGCGGTCGACATTGATGACTGGGATGCCGGCAGCCTTGGCCGTCTTGGTCGGCACGGTGGCGGCGGTGGCGCCGGCCGGGATGTAGATCAGCGCATCGATGTTCTGCGTGATCAGGTCCTGCACCTGGCTGACCTGGGTCGCCGAATCGCCCTTGGCGTCGACGGTGATGATTTCGATGCCCTTTTCCTTGCCATAGGCTTCGACGGACTGCTTGATCTGGTTGAAGAAATCGGCCTGCAGGTTGGCGACGGCAAGGCCAAGTTTCTTGGCCTCCTTGGCCGACGCCATCTCGGACAGTCCGAGCAGCGGAATGACGGCTGCGGCAGCAAGCAGCAATGAACGTTTGGTCAGCATGTGTTTCCTCCGTTGATGTTCAATCTGTTCTGCCGGCGCATCACGGCGCCGTTGGCCGAACAACTCCCAGTTCGGATCAACCGATCCGTTTTCGCCCGGACACCCGGGCGAATTCTTCATTGCGTTCTGCGCCGCCACGTATCCGTGGCCACCGCCAGCGCGATCACCACGCCGATCACCACCTGCTGGATGAAGGGCGACACGCCGAGCAGGTTCAGCCCGTTGCGCAGCACACCGATGATGAGCACGCCGATGGCGGTGCCGCCGATCGAGCCGACGCCGCCCGACAGGCTGGCGCCGCCGATCACAACCCCCGCGATCGTGTCCAGTTCGTAGCCGAAGCCGGAGCTCGGCTGGACGGAATCGAGCCGTGCCGCAAGCACGATGCCGGCAAGCCCGGCCAGCACGCCGCAGATCGCATAGACCCAGTTGGTCAGCGATTTGACCGGTATGCCGGACAGCCTGGCGACTTCGGCGCTGCCGCCGATCGCGTAGAGGCTGCGGCCGGTCGCGCGGTAGTTGAGGAAGATTGCGAAGATGATCGCCAGAACGATCATCAAGCCGACGGTGACCGACAGGAAGCCAAAATGGCGGATGATCGACAGGCTGGTGAACCAGTCGGGGAAGCCGATGATCTGCGAGCCGTCGGTGATCATGTTGGCGAGTCCGCGGGCCACCGACATCATGGCCAGCGTGGCGATGAAGGGCGGCAGCTTGGTGACGGTCACGAGCAGGCCTGAAACCAGCCCGCAAAATCCAGCAACGACAAGCGCTGTGACGATGCCGGCGGGCATGCCGAGATTGAGATGGTCGGGATGGGCGACGAACCCCATCACCATGGCGGCGAGCGCCAGCACGGAGCCGACGGAGAGGTCGATGCCGCCGATCAGGATGACCAGCGTCATGCCGATCGCCATGATGCCGAGCACGGTGACCTGGTCGAGCACGTTGAGGATGTTGCGGACGGTCAGGAACGTGTCGGTGGTCAGCGACAGCGCAAGGCACAGCAGCACCAGCCCGATCAGCGGTCCCAAGGTTCCGGCGAACAGGGCCGAAAGCTTCGCGCCCGCCGCGGCCTGCGCATCTGGGCCGGCCTTCAACTCGCTTGCACCGTTGCTCAGAGCCATCTTGTCTCCTCCATCAGCGATCCGGCGATGCGTCGTCGGCTCACGCTTGCTCACCAGGCACCTCCCTGTGAACAATTTATCTTTGATATGCAATTTTGTTCAGCTAAACTGTTCATCGGAAAATTGTCAAGGCCCGCCGCATCATTCCACGCCGGTTTGCGCCGCCAGCCGGTTTGCCTTACGAAAGGGCATGAAATGCCGCGTTTCACATCCGGTCTCATCCTGCCACTTCATTTCGGCTGCTTGAGCAGGGCAGGACGGCCAAGACAAAGTAAATGTTGACCATTTTGGCTTTCATCTCGCGTTGTAGACGATATCTTGTCGATGTCTTAAATCGTGAATCCTGGGCACGCAGAACGATTTCGTGTCGCTTGGTCGGATACGCCATTTGAATGGCATTTAAGGATTCGGACGACCGCGGGAGGGCAAAAAGATGGCGATGACGGAGAATGACAAGACCTCGCGCTTCCCGGATGCCGAGCTGAAGGCGCGTGCCGCATGGCACTATTATGTCGAGGGGCTGACGCAAGAGAGGATTTCGGAGATCCTCGGCATCGGCCGCATCAAGGTGCATCGCATCCTGTCCGCCGCGCGTGAGGAGGGCGTCGTCCAGTTCCGCATCCACGACAGCGTCGTCGAATGCCTGGTGCTGGAAGAGGCTCTGAAGCAGCGTTTCGGACTCAGCCAGGCCGTTGTGGTGCCGTCGGCCGCCGACCGTAGCAACACGCCGCTGATGATCGGCCATGCCGCGGGCGCCTATCTGGCCGACAATGTGAATGCCGGCGATGTCATCGCACTGGGCTGGGGGCGCACGCTGAAATTCGCCATCAACGAATTGCCGCGGCGGCCGATCGCCAGGACGACGGTGGTCTCCATGTTGGGCGGCCTCACCCACGCCCAGCCGCTCAACCCGACCGAGAGCGCCTGGGAATTCGCCGAAAAGATCGGCGCCGAGTGCTTTCTGCTGCCGGTGCCGGTCTATGCCGACAGGCCGGAGCAGCGCGAAGCTTTCATGAGCCAGCGCAGCGTTCAGGACGTCGTCTTCCGCGCGCGCCGGGCAAACATCGCCGTGCTCAGCGTCGGATCGTTTTCCAATGACAGTCCGATCGCCAATTACGGCTTCATCAAGCCCAGCGAACTCGAGGAATTGCAGGCGGCTGGCGCAGTTGGTGATATTTTATGCCATTTCATCGACGCCGACGGCCGGCTCGTTGACCATGAGGTCAACCGCCGGGTCTGCGCCTACCCGCTGCAGGACCTGTCGGACATCCCGGCCATCATCCTGGTCTCGGGAGGGCAGGAAAAAATCGCCATCATGCGGGCGGCGCTCGCCAACACCAAGGTGTCCGTTCTGATCACCGACGAGGATGCCGCCAAGGGCCTGCTCAACCGCTAGACTTGGCTTACCGCCTCAAGGCGGGCATGGATATCGCGCGTCGCCTGATAGAGGTCGCGGTAGATCGCCTTGCGCGCGCGGTAACCGGAGACCAGCCCGTCGACGGGGGCGACATGCCTGGTCGGCGGCGCGGTCATCGCCTCGGCCGCCGTTTCGGGGGAGGCAAACCATCCGATGGCCGAAGCCGCCAGCATGGCCGCGCCGAGCGCTGCGGCTTCGTTGACGGGCGAGACGGAGAGCGGCCGCTCGAGCACGCTTGCCATGATACGCATCAGCAGGGCGCAGTTGGTGCCGCCGCCGGCCGCTATTATCGTCGCCGGTTTGCCGCCGGCTTGAGTTTCCATTGCCTCGCTGGCAATCGCCTGCTCGAAGGCGACGCCTTCCAGAACCGCTCGAAAAAGGTGCCTCGGCTCATGGTTCAACGACAGGCCGACAATGGCGCCGCGCGCCGCGCCGTCCCAGTACGGGCTCATGACGCCCGCCCAATACGGCATGACGAGCAGACCCTCGCTGCCGGCGGCGACATCCACCGCCGCCTTCTCAAGCGCTGCAGCCGACGGCGAACCGGTGGTGCGAACGATCCAATCGACCAGTTGCATGCCCGAGCGCAGCACGGTCTCCAGCATGAAGCCCGAGCCGGTCGGCGAGACCAGCGTTCGAAACGCGTCCGATGTCGTCATCCCATGGGAGTAACAGCCGCTGACGATGCCCGAGCCGAGCGAAAGATAGCTTTTGCCTTCGCCATAGACGCCCATGCCGAGACCCATCGCCTGGCCGTCGCCGGCACCGGCGACAACGGGCGTGCCGGCCTTCAGCCCGGTCAGCTGTGCCGCACTTTCGACAAGTCCGCCGCAGATCGCGCCCGGCGCGACCAGTTCCGGCAACTGATCCGGCCGCAGTCCTGCGGCCGCAACGAGGTCAGGATGCCAGGTGCCATTCTTGACGTCGAGCAGCCCGAGCGGATCCGCACTTGCCGTGCTGGTAACCAGACGTCCGGTCAGCCGGTGGACGAAGAAGCCGTGCACGTCGACGAGTGCGGCTGCGTCGTCGAGCGCTTGCGGCTGGTGTTCGGCAAGCCAGGCGATCGCATAGAGTGCTGGCGTCGGGTCCGGCGGCTTGCCGCTCCAGTCGCGGATCGTCTCGCGGCCGAGCTCCGCCGAAAGCCTGATAACTTGCGGGCGCGCGCGCTCATCCAGCCACAGGATCGCCGGAATGAGCGGCTTGCCGGCGTGATCGATCAGCGTGAAGGTCTCGCGCTGGTGAGCGATGGAGATCGCCGCCACTCGCGCAGCGCCAACCGCGTCAGTGACCTGTTTCAAGGCACTGAGCAGCGCGGTCCACCAATGTTCGGAATCCTGCTCGAAGTGGCCCGGCTTGGGGTTTGAAAGCGGATAGGCTTCGCGCGCCTGGAACAGCTCCTTGCCGTCGCGCGTGAAGGCAATCGCTTTCACGGCCGTGGTCGAAGCATCGATCCCGATTACGACATCGTCCATCAGGCGGAAATCCAGCGGATTAGGCGGCGTTCGTAACGAACCGTCCGTCCGATTGGTCGAGACGACGGCGGATCTGGGTTATCACCATCGAATCGTCGGGTACACAATTTTCATAGGTGAGGAAGTCGCCGGTCTTGATCGGCTTGACCACCTTGGCGCGCTCGGCGAGGCCGAGCGGCAGGGCGCCGCGGGCGCGTGCGTCTTCCCAGGTCATGGCGAAGCCGCGATAGTCGTTCTCGCCGATCATGCCCAGTGACTGGCCAAGACCAAGATCGCTCTTGGCAACCGCCACCGCCTCGGCGACCGGATGGTCGAGCGGCTCCATGTCGGCGCGCTTGTAGACCACGGCGCGCGCCGCCGACAATGGCACTTCCAGGCTGGTCAGATGATAGGGACGGAAGATCGTGAAATAGGGACCTTTGCCGACCTTGAGGTCGACCATCCGCTCCAGCACGCGCGGATGCCTTGTCTCGATGATACAGAACACCCCGGGCGCCACGCCCTTGCCGATCGAATAATCGACCACCCCCTTGCGGTGCAGCACGCCGCCATCCTCGCGCGGGCAGAGCACGCTGGCGAGTTCCTCCAGCGTCGCGGTCGGGCCGTGCATGCCGGGCACGTCGGGCACCAGGCCGGTGGCGTTGGCTATCGCCACCATCTCGATCGCCGTCTTCGAGCCGTCGACGAACTCGACCAGCATGCGCGCATTCATGTTGCGCTCACTGGCCTCCCTCTCGTAGTCGGCCGGCATGGCGTCGATCTTCAGCGGATTGTTCTTGCCCTTGCCGGCGGCGATGATGTTGAAGCCGAGGCTCCTGGCAAAGCCGATGATCTCCAGCGTGCAGGCCGGCTCGTCGCCGGCCGCACCCGTATAGACGACCCCGGCCTTGCGCGCCTCTTCCTTGAGGAAGCGGCCGATCGTGATGTCGGCCTCGACGTTGAGCATGACGATATGCTTGCCGTTCTTCATCACTTCGAGCGCGAACAGCGTGCCGATGTTGGGATTGCCTGTCGCGTCGATGATGACGTCGATGCGGCCTGCCGCCGCCAGCGCATGCAAATCTTCGGTCACCGCGATCTTGCCGGCCTCGATGGCGCGGTCGATCGCTGCTGCATTGCCGGCTTGCACGATGTCCGAGCGATCGTGGCCGGCGAGCAGCGCCGCATCGATCGCCGCCTGCGGCCTGACTTCGGAAATGGCGCCGATCCGCATGCCCGGCATCAGCGCGACCTGGACGACGATGTCGGTGCCCATCTGCCCGGCGCCGGCAAGCCCGATGGTGATCGGTCCCTGCTGTTCAGCGCGCTGCAAAAGTTCCGCTGCAAATTGCGGATGGGCCATGTCGTTTCCTCCAGTTCCTGACGCGCCGCAGCGTCGAAGTCACCATTTTGAACATTCCTATTTCCAAACGAAAAATATTTCAACCCGGCAATTCGGCAGCCGTCCCCCCAATATTCTGTGATTTCAATTTGTGCGCCCTTGGGCATGCTACTTGGCCGCGCGGTCAGCTAGTGGTCAAACCTGACGCTTGGTACCCGAAACGGAATACCGCTGCCGACCCGTTGACGACCTTGGGCGTTGCAGACTTGAACCTCCAATCGAGGTCGGGAACCTGACCTTCAGCGCAAGAGCATTCGGGAGTGCGCTCGCGTAAGGTAATTCACCACATTTGGCGGCACCCGCAGATGCTTTTTCGTGTTATGATGGGCTTGCAACGCGCGTAATCTCGACCTCGGCAATATGGCAGAGGTCGAAAGCTATTGCCTTGGCACAGGAAGCTTTCGCCCCAGCACTTGATCGCCTCCGAAACGCTGGGTGTGCTGCTTTTCCCTGACTGACCCGGGGCGAGGAGGTTGTCCATGTCCACGAGTAGTGTTGACCGCCCGCTGCAGCCGGGCGACCGGGCACCGAATGTTGTGCTCAATGCGATCTCACGCGAAGGCAAGATCGCGCTCGATGATTTTCGAGGCCGTAGCCCGTTGTTGGTCGGTTTGTTCCGAGGCCTGCACTGTCCGTTCTGCCGGCGCCATGTCGCGGCGATGGCGCAACTCAAGCCGGCCCTGCGTGATAAAGGCGTCGAATGCCTGGCGGTGGTCAATACGCCGGTCGAGCGGGCGCGGCTCTATTTCCGTTACCACCCGGCACCCGATCTTCTCGCCGCATCCGACCCGGAGCGAGCCTCGCACCGTGCTTTCGGCTTGCGCGAGGTCGGGATGGACACGGTCATGGCGATACCGTTCCATCTCCCGGGCGAGTTGCCCGAGCCTATGGACGTCATGGCAATGAATGAATTTCTTAACAAGAAGGAAGGATATGAGATTACGGAAGTCGATCAGCAGGCGATGGCTTCCAGCCAGGCGCAGCTTGTCGGTCAGTTCCTAATCGACCGGGCGGGCATCGTACGCTGGAACTTCACTGAAGTTCTGGAGGATGGCCTCAACACCTTCAGAGCGCTGAATCCCGAGGAATTGATGTCGGCAGCTTCCCAAGTTGCACATTAATAGGCTGCGGAAATGGGCTGCTGAAAACTCGCTCGACGGCCACCGTCCTGTGGTGATTCTTTGGATTTAACAATCATCGAAATGCTCAGCGCAGGAGGCTAAGGTCTGCCCGTGGGCTTCGTAGCGATTTCGATTCAACGGTCTGCGGACCGCCCCGACGCTAGAGTGAGCAAGCCGCATAGGCGGGGCGACGTCCGCTCCTTGCCGCAATCACGTCGTTCCGACAGGCGCGCATACGGCAAGTTTCCACCCTGAGCGGGCTTACGGCCCCGGAACCAAGCGTCAGATTTCGACCACTAGGGAGCAGAGAAGAAGGCGGTGATCTCTAGGGATGCAAGGCGGCGACGACCGTCACCTCGCTGCTCGCAAGCGAGCGAGTGCAGCGAAAAACCCTTTCATGGCCGCTCAGCTGCCGCTGCGCGAATCGCTAACGACGAAGCCGCACAACAGATAGCGCTGGCCTGCATGCTCGGCGCACGCGGTAACTCAGCTGCCGACCTCGAAGAAGGGCGCGCCAAGCAGGTCGGGAACAACGTCGATGCCGAGGCCCGGCCCATCCGGAATGCCGATGCGGCTTCCCGAAATCGGCGGCATGTTCGATGCGGTGCGCACCGTCACCCATTCGTGGAAGGCGATGGCGTGCAGCCGGCGCTCCTCCGGCGTCGACAGCGACAGATGCGCCATGGCAGATGTGTCGATCTCGGCGCCGCCGGTGTCCTCGACGGTGATCATGAAGCCAAGATCGACGGCGAGGTCGCGGATCTGGCGCGTCTTGGTCACGCCGCCGAGCCGCGAGATCTTCAGCGTCAGCCCGTCGGCCGCGCCCTTGCGGTGGATGTCGAGCATGTCGTCCAGCGAGGCGACGGATTCGTCGAGCACCATCGGCTTGTCGAGCGAGCGGCGCACCGACATGCATTCATCGATCGTGGTGCAAGGCTGCTCGAACGTATAGTCGATGGCGCGGGTCGCATCTGCGAACTGGCGCGCCTGATAGGGCGTCCAGCCGGCATTGGCGTCGCAGAAGATCACCGTACCCCTCGGCACCGAAGCGGCGACCGCGGTGACGCGCTCGATGTCGTCATGGACATTGCCGCCGACCTTGACCTGAAGCCGGTGAAACCCGTCCTTGACGATGCGCTTGGCCAGCGCGGCCATCGCGTCGACCGTGCCATGGGTGACGACCTTGTAGAGTTCCGCCGTCTCGCTCTCGCGCCCGCCGAGCAGCGTCACCAGCGGCACGTCGGCGGCGCGTGCCGCGAGGTCCGAGCATGCCATGTCGAGCGCCGACTTGATGTAGGGATGGCCCTTGAACACCGTGTCCAACAGCCTGCCGATACTGGCCAACGCACGAGGGTCGTGGCCGAGCAGATGCGGTGCAATTTCCATGACACCGGCGCGAGTACCGGCCGCGAATGCCGGCGAGTAGAAATTGCCGAGCGGCGCCATCTCGCCCCAGCCGGTCAGCCCGCTGTCGGCGGTGATGGCGACGATCACCGCGTCGAACGCGTCGGCGACACGCCCCTTGGACATGCGATAGGGCCCGTCTACGAAGGGCTGCACGACATGGTAGGCCTTGATGGTTTTGATCTGCAATTTCTCTGTCCGTTGTCTGTGATGTCGTGACGAACCGCCAATTGGCGGCTTCTGTCGGCTCAGCTGCCTTCTGGTCGGTTGCGCGTCAGGCCGGCGCGATCGGGATTAGCGCCTTTGGGAGCACGCTGTTCGAGGCTGCGCGCATAGGCAAGCAGTTCTTCGAAATCGAGGTCGATATGCTCGCGGGCGTAGCGCTGGGCTGCGCGCATGTCGGCGCCCTTCAACAGTTGCACATAGGTCTCGTGGATGTCTTCGGCAGGCACCGGTTCTTGGCGCGCCCGCTGGTGGAGGGCAAAATACATCTGCAGCCGGCTGGTCAGCCGCTGCCAAGTCTCGAGCAGAACCGAATTGTCGGCCCACTCATGGATAAGCCCATGCAGTTGCAGGGCCGTTTCGATCTGCCTTGTGGTGTCGCGGTCGCGCGTTGCCTGCTTTACCGCCTCATGGCGCCGGTCAAGCTCGTCGAAGAAGCGCTGGTCGCGCAACGGCCAGGTCAGTTCGATGGCGAACTCGTCCAGCACCTTGTTGAGCGAATAGGCGTCGTCGATGTCCTTGGCAGTCACATCAACGACGAAGGTCCCGGCGTAAGGGATGCTGGTCAGGAGGCCTTCCTGCACCAGCTCGCGCATCGCTTCGCGCAGCGGCGCGCGGCTCACCCGCATCTGCTCGGCAATCCTGAGTTCGTTGAGTTTCTGCCCGGGTTCCAGCTGGCCGGTCAGGATCGCGCGCCTGAGCAGCGCCACGATCTCGGCGCGTCTCGTCGTATCCGCGATCGGAGCAAAATCCAGCTTCCCCATTCGGCAACTCCGCAAGGTGCGGAAGCAGAGAAGCAGGTTGTCGACAATCTAACAACTACTATTTCTGAATAGCCGACTCCGGGCAGTGTCGGTTCGGCTCGGCCATCCCTATTGCGCCTTCATGCCTGCGGCCAGGCCGATCGCGCCGATGTCGCCGGCCTTGTCGAACTGCTCAGCAAAACGGCGCCCTCGGCATAGCCGGGGGCGCCGCTGGACCGGGCCTGATGGGGGGTATCAGGTGGCCGGTTTCTGTGGCAGCGGCGAGACAGGCATTCCCGGGCCGATCTTCTGCAGATTGCCTGTTATCACTTGGTCGCCTTCCGATACGCCGCTCGAGATGGCCACCAGATCGCCATTGGTCGGCCCGAGCGAAACGATGCGCTGATCGACCGTATTGTTCTTGCCGACGACGTAGAGGTATTTGCCGAGCTGGCTCGATCCCAACGCCGTCTGCGGCACCATCAGTGCATCGGGTTGCTGCTTGATGTGCAGCCTGACGCGAACATATTGGCCCGGCAGCAGCGTGAACTTGGCATTGCCGATCGTCGCCCGTGCGGTGATGGTGCCGGTCGAACGATCGACCGTGTTGTCGATGAAGGTGAGCTGACCTTTGTGGCGCGGTTCTGTATCGCCGGGAAGCAGGACGTCGACGTCGATAGGCCCCGCCGCGCGGGCTTCCTCGATCTGCGCCAGATCCGTTTCGCTGGGATTGAAGGTGACATAGATCGGGTCGAGCTGCACCAGCGTGTTGAGCACAGTGCCGGCGACGCTGACCAGCGTTCCGACCGAGGCCTGATTGCGGCCGAGGCGCCCGGCGAACGGCGCCTTGATTTCGGAATAGCTCAGATTGAGCTCGGCGGTCCGCACAGCCGCCTGGTTCACGGCGAGCGAGGCCTGGGCCTCGCGCAAGCTGCTGGTGCGCTGGTCGAACGCATCCTTGGCGATGTATCCGCTCTTGGCGAGCTCAGTGCCGCGACCAAGGCTGGAACGCGCATAGTCGAGCGTTGCTTCGTCGCGCTGGACTTGAGCCTTCGCCTGGTCGAGGGCAGCCTGGAAATCCTCTGGAGCGATCTTGTAGAGAAGGTCGCCCTTCTTGACATCGCTGCCGTCGGGCGCGACCTGCTCCTGCAGATAACCCGGTACGCGCGCCTGCAGCGTGATGCTGCGGATCGGCTCTGTGCGGGCGGCATAGTCGAGATAGATCGGGATCGTCTTCTTGACGACGCTCACCACCGGCACCGGCATGACAAACGCCGCGGGCTCGGGCGCCGCGGGTTCGGGCGTTGCTGCTCCTGCCGTACCGGCGTTGAGGCCGAAATTGCCCATGTCGAGCAAGTGAACGCTGGCCACCGAGATCGCCCCCACGGCAACGGCCGCTCCCAACGCAATTTTCCATTTACGCATGATCAATTCTCCAATCCTATTCGGCCGCTTCGGCCAATCGCTCGAAAGCGGGTTCGGCAGTGGGTTCAGTCGGTTCGGCAACAGGTTCGCTCTTGCTGCCGCGCTCGCGCAGTTGCTCGATCACCGCATAGAAGACCGGCACGAAAACCAGCGATAGGATCGTCGCCGCGACCATGCCGCCAAAGACGGTGGTGCCGATCGACTGGCGGCTCGCTGCGCCGGCACCTTTGGAGAACATCAGCGGCAGCACACCGAGGATGAACGCGAAGGCGGTCATCAGGATGGGCCGCAGCCGCAGGCGCGCCGCTTCCATTGCGGCG
Organism: Mesorhizobium sp. M1312; assembly: GCF_040318115.1. Classification (NCBI taxonomy): domain Bacteria; kingdom Pseudomonadati; phylum Pseudomonadota; class Alphaproteobacteria; order Hyphomicrobiales; family Phyllobacteriaceae; genus Mesorhizobium; species Mesorhizobium sp. M1312. Next base: position 99,489 of record NZ_JAMYLQ010000018.1, read on the forward strand.
TCGACGATGCTGAGACCTTCCTCGCGCCGGCGCCGGGCAAACTCCACGATCAGAATGGCGTTCTTCGCCGCCAGCCCGATCAGCATGACGAAGCCGATCTGCGAATAGACGTCGATCTGCATGCCGCGCATCAACAGGGCGACAAAGGCACCGAACAGGGCAAGCGGCACCGCGAGCAGAACCATGAAGGGCATGGCCCAGCTCTCATATTGGGCGGCGAGGATCAGGAAGACGAAGACCATGGCGAGACCGAAGACAATCGAGGCGATCGATCCGGCCTTGAGCTCCTGATAGGTAATCCCAGTCCATTCGTAGCCGAAATCCTTCGGCAGTGCCGTGGCAGCGGCACGTTCCATCGCGGCGACCGCCTGGCCCGAGGAGTAGCCGGGTGCGGCGCCGCCGTTGATCAGGGCCGACGCATTGTTGTTGTAATGCGGGACGGTTTCCGGGCCAACGATAGGCACCAGCTTGCCGAGCGTGCTCAACGGCACCATGCCGCCGGAGGCATTGCGCACATAGAGCCGCGAAATATCGGCAGCACCCGCACGCGCATCCTTGTCGGCCTGGATCGTCACCCGGAAGGTGCGGCCGAACAGATTGAAGTCGTTCACATAGAGCGAGCCGAGGTAGATCTGCAGCGTGTTGAACACGTCAGGCAGGCTGAGGCCGAGCAGTTTCGCCTTGTTGCGGTCGAGGTCGTAGTTGAACTGCGGCGTCGAGGTCGAGAACGATGAGAACAATTGCTGCGGGTTGAGCTCGGGCTGTTTGCGCGCTTCGGCAAGCACCGCTTGCGTCGCGTCGTTGAGCGCAGCGCTGCCGCGACCGGTCAGATCCTGCACCTGGAATTCAAAGCCGCCGGTCGTGCCGATGCCCGGGATCGAAGGCGGATCGAAGCTCAGCACGAAGGCCTCGGGAATTTCCATGAGCTTCGAGCGCACGTCGGCGACGAGCTTCGAGGCGCTCTGGTTAGGGCCGCGTTCGTCCCATGGCTTGAGGATGGCGAATTCCACCGCCGAGTTCGACTGGGCGGCACTGGTGAGGAAGTTCAAGCCGCTGATCGAGCCGACGATATCGACGCCGGGCGTGTTCTGCAGGACATCGCGTACCTTCCGGGCCACCGCGTCGGTACGCTCCAGCGACGCGCCATCCGGCAACTGGATGACCACGAAGAAATAGCCCTGGTCCTCGACCGGAAGGAAGGTCGAGGGCAGGCGCTGCCAGACGAAATAGGTGGCGACAAGTCCGGCCGCGAACAGCCCGAGCATGATCCAGCGCAGGCGGATGAGGATGCGCACACCGTTGGCGTAGGCATGCGACAGCCGTTCAAAGCCCGTATTGAACCAGCGGAACGGCGCGAACTGCGTTGCCGGGCGGTGGCGCAGGAAGGCCGCACTGAGCGCCGGCGTGAGCGTCAGCGAGACGAAGGCGGAGATGCCGAAGGAGATCGCCACCGTCAGGGCAAACTGGTTGTAGAGCCGGCCGGAAACGCCGGGTATGAAGGCGACCGGCACGAACACAGCCATCAGCACGGCAGTCGTGGCGATGATCGGGCCGGTGACCTCGGCCATCGCCGCGCGCGTGGCAGCCAGCGGTTTGAGGCCGGCCTCCAGCTGGCGCTCGACATTCTCGACGACCACGATCGCGTCGTCGACGACGAGGCCGATCGCCAGCACCATGCCGAGCAGGCTGAGCATGTTCAGTGAGAAGCCGAACATGTACATGACGACGAGCGTGGCCACCAGCGACACGGGAATCGCAATCGTCGGGATGATCGTGGTGCGCCAGCTCTGCAGGAAGATGAACACCACCGCGACGACCAGGACCAGCGCTTCGCCGAGCGTGACCAGCACGTCGTGCATCGACGCAGAAACGAAACGTGTCGTATCGTAATGCATGGCGTAGCTGACGCCCTTCGGGAAGCGGGCCGACAGTTCCTGCATCTTGTCCTTGACGCGCTGCTGCAGATCGAGCGCGTTCGATCCCGGCATCTGGTAGACCGCGAGCACCACGGTCGGGTCCTCGCCGAAGAACGCCGACGACGAATATTGCAGGGCGCCGAGCTCGATGCGCGCGACGTCGCGCAGCCGCACCAGCGAACCGTTCGCGGCATCGGCGCGCACGACGATATCGCCGAATTCTTTGGGATCACTCAGTCGGCCGACTGCATTGACCTGCATTTCGAAAGCGGTGCCGGCCGGGGCCGGCGACTGCCCGATCTTGCCGGCCGCGACCTGAACATTCTGCTCGGCGATGGCATTCTGGACATCGACGGCGGTGATGCCGAGATTGGCGAGCTTGTCGGGATCGAGCCATACGCGCATCGAATAGCGCCGCTCGCCGAAGATCTGCACGTCGCCGACGCCCGGCAGGCGCTTCAGCGGGTCGACCACTTGCAGGTAGGCGAGGTTGCTGAGCGCGACCGGATCGACGGAGCCGTCGGGCGAGGTGAGGTTGACGATCAGGACAAAGTTCGGGTTCTGCTTCTTGATCGTCACGCCGCCCTGATTGACGATGGCCGGCAGCGAGGACGCCGCCTGCGACACGCGGTTCTGGACGTCGACGGCGGCGGTGCTCAGGGAGTAGCCGACCTCGAAGGTGACGGTGATCGTCGACGAGCCGTCATTGGAGCTCGACGACGACATATAGGTCATGCCTTGAACGCCGTTGATCTGCTGTTCGAGCGGCGTCGTGACGGTGTCGGCCACGACCTGCGCACTGGCGCCCGGGTAGTTGGCGCTGACCACGACCTGAGGCGGCGTGATGTCGGGAAACTGCGAGACAGGCAGCAGGAAATAACAGATCGCCCCAGCAAGCACCATGATGATGGCGATCGACGATGCGAAGATTGGTCGGTGGATGAAGAAGTTTACCATGACACATGCGCCTCGCCCGATGCTCTCGCCTCACCAAAGGCCTTGGCCACTCTGGACAGCCGCCGGCTGCGGCTTTGTCCCGGGTCTTCCAGGAAACGAGGCAGCGACTTGCGGCCGTACCCTTGCGTATCCGCAACGGTACGCAGCATCGTCTCGAAAGAGCGCGGGTCGACACGGTCGGCCTTCATCAGCATCCGGATCATCGGATCCTTCACAACTTCGTCGATTGTCAAGTCCTTGCGCTGCGACATCGTAGCGGCTCCTGGCTTGGCGATCTGCGGCGGACGCCGCAGATCGGTGGTCTTCCTGTTCGCGGCCAAAGTCGCCTGGGGCGCAGTTTCATGCCTGGGCCTTTCGGCGGAGGCTGTTCACAGGCGCCTGCGAGATTGACACGAGGCAATGGGGGTGTTACCAGTAAGTAACATCTAGAAGTTACAGACCGGTAACACCCTAGTCAAGAGGTGTACCGAGGGATTTTTCGGAAACCCCGGAAACCAAGGAGGTTTTGATGGAAGACGGCACTGCGGAACGCATCCGCCCCCGGGATCGCATCCTGGAGACGGCACGGGATATGTTCCACAAGCATGGCATCAAGGGCGTCGGCGTCGACGCGATCACTGAGGCGGCCGGTACCAATAAGATGACGCTCTACCGTCATTTCGAGTCTAAGGACGATCTGGTCATCGAGTGTCTGCGGGCGACTGCATGTAGCGCCAACGCGATGTGGCAAAAGTTCGAGGCCGAGCATCCGGGCGACAAGCTTGCGCAACTGCACGCCTGGGTTCGGATGGCGGCCGACTGCCTGATGATGGACGGTCGCGGCTGCGACATGGCGAACGCCGCCATCGAGTTGAGCGAAACCGACCATCCGGCCCGTCGGGTGATCAAGGAGCTCAAGCAGGCCCAGCGTGACCGTCTGGTCGGCCTGTGCCGGGATGCCGGCATCGGCCAGGCAGAGCTTCTCGCCGATACCTTGTCGCTGCTGCTTGAAGGCGCCCGCGTCAGCCTTCAAAGCGTCGGAGCCGAAGGCCCCAGCGCGCAATTTGTCCGCATGGCGGAAGGCCTGATCACCTCTTTCCGGGGCGCTGCGGCCAGATAGTCTCGAGAGCGGCGAAACGATCGGTAGCGTGTTCATTGTGAGCCGTGCCGCCGAATGCTCCTTTGTCCGTTCGGACGTGCCGTCATCGCGCTTCTCCTTTGCCGTCTGTCGCCGAACCATTCCCGGCGCTACCTGTTGCTTGTCGGTGAGGCAGGATAGAACCGATAACGAATTGGTGAGAGTGACAAGGGTGGCGGGATCCGACCGATCCGGTGATCGCGGCTGCAACACCTTTGCGGGCGAGTATGCCGGCGGCATCAACCCTGGTGACAGCTCCCGACAAGCCGGTGACCAATCGCCCGTATTGGTGATTCGACGCCGATCATCGTGTCCGGTGATCGTCGTGACCTCAGCCTTTGCCCAACATCCGGAGCCGGAACAAAAAAAGCCCGCTGCCGGGAGGAGGTGGCAGCGGGCTCGATTTCGAATACGGCACGGGAGGAGGTGTACCGCACTCAGCGTCGGCATCGCATCTGGGAGGAGTAGATGGCCGACACCTACGAAACTAGCGGTTGCCCAATGATTCGGCAAGAACGAAACATGCATAGCAGATGTGCAGATTTGCGGTATCAACCGAATTTTAACCATCGCGGCAGGTGACCGGGGGCCTTGCGGGGCGTCACTGCACCGGGACGTTCTCCTTGAAGATAAGGCGTGGTTCGATGAATTTCCGCGTCAGATAAGGCGCCGAGGAAGCGATCGAACCGAGGAGGCGAATGACCGATTGCTCGGCGATCAGCCGTGCATTCTGGTCGATGACGACATCGAGAAGATCGTCGACGAGATAGCCGCGTGTCGCCCTTGTCAGGTCGTGACAAATGAATACCGGCTTCTTCTGCGGCTTGGCTTCCAGCAGCGCTTTCGCCACGCCCGAACGTCCGGCGCCGACGCAATAGATGCCGAGCAGTTCCGGCTCGTTGTGCAGCGCCTTCATCGTTGCCGTATAGCTGATATCAGGCTCGTCGTTGATCTCGACGGCGCTGGTCACGGTCAAATTAGGGAACTCCTCGCTGAGCACGGAGCGAAAGCCCATTTCGCGTTCCTCATGCCCGCGATAGGAGCGTGAGCCGACGACAATCGCCAGATGGCCCGTGCGCCCGCCCAGGAAACGTCCCATCAAAAGCGCGGCGGTGCGCCCGGCCACACGGTTGTCGATGCCGACATAGGCCGATCGCGGTGCGCCCGGAACGTCCGACATCAGCGTGACGAGGCGGATGCCGGCCTCGACGATCTCGCGCAGGATGTTGCGCGTTCTCGGGTGATCGATCGCGATGACGCCGACGCCGTTTGCCTTGAGCGAGAGGTCTTCGACCGCCGCCTGCAACGCGTTCGGCGAGATGCCGGCGAGCTTGTGGATCCGGCAGGAGGCGACAAGCGGCAGGCGTGCCGCATAATCCTCGATATGATTTGCCAGATCCATCATGAAGGCATTGGTGCCGATTGGCAGGAAGAACTCGAGATGCGCCGGCCGCGAGGGCAGCGTGACCTGATCCACGACCGGCAAATAGCCAAGCTGCTTGGCCGCCTCCATTACCCGCTGCCGGTTGGCCGCGCTGGCGCCTGGCCGGTTGTTCAGCACCCGGTCGACCGTCGCGGTCGACAGCCCGCAGCTTCTGGCGATGTCCGCAACGGTGGCTTTCATTGTCGCAGTCATAGGAGCCGATGCGATCCTGTGCCAGACTTACGGCCAACCGGTTTCCGCATGGCCCACTCAGCCCTGCGGTTGCTTGCCCTGGACGATGGCGTCACGGATCTCCTTGTCGGACATGCCGGTGATGATCCGTTCGACTTCCGCGACGTTGGTGTTCTTCGGGTCGATATCGTCGGCCACCACCTTGCCGCGGCGCATGACGACGATGCGGTCGACCACCTGGAAGACGTGATGGATGTTGTGGGCGATGAAGATGCAGGAATGGCCGGAATCGCGGGCGCTGCGCACGAAGCTCAGCACGCCTTGCGTCTCGGCGACGCCGAGATTGTTGGTCGGCTCGTCGAGGATGATCAAGTCGCTGTCGAAATGCATGGCGCGCGCGATCGCCACCGCCTGCCGCTCGCCGCCGGAGAGCGAGCCGATCGGTGTGGTCGGCGGGATGTTCTTCGAGATGCCGACCTGCTTGAGCAGATCGCGGGCGACCACGTTCATCGCCTCCTGGTCCATACGGTTGAGGAAACGCGGCGGCTTGATCGGCTCTCGCCCGAGGAACAGGTTGCGCGCGATCGACAATTGCGTGACCAGTGCGGAGTCCTGGTAGATCGTCTCGATGCCGTGGGCGATGGCGTCGCTGGTGCTGCGGAAGTCCACCTTCTTGCCGCGGATGAAGATGTCGCCGCTGGTCAGCGGGACCGCACCCGACAGCACCTTGATCAGCGTCGACTTGCCGGCGCCATTGTCGCCGAGCAGACCGACGATCTCCCTTTCATTGACATGGAAATTGGCGTCTACCAGCGCTTGCACACGCCCGTAGGACTTGCGGATGTTTTCCATGCGGACAAGCGGTTCGGCCATGGTTCAAGTCCCCGCCTGATGCCGGCGTTCCAGCCATGAGTGGAGCGCCATCATGCCGAGGATGATCGCGCCGATGAAGATGTTGTAGGCAAGCCCTGGCACGCCGATCAGCACGATGCCATTGCGCATCACGCGCAGGATCAGGATGCCGAGCACGGTTCCGATGATGGTGCCGCGTCCGCCGGTCAGCGCCGTGCCGCCGATCACCACCATGGCGATGACTTCGAGCTCGTAGCCGGTGCCGCTGTTCGGGTTGGCCGCCGAGGTGCGCAGCGAGCTGATGACGCCCGCAAGCGAAGCCATGATCGACGACAGGATGAACAGGCCGATCTTGACGCCGCTGACATTGACGCCGCGCGCCCTTGCCGCATTGGGGTTGCCGCCGGCCGCCTGGATCCAGTTGCCGGTCCGGCTCTGTGTCAGCACGTAACCGAGTGCGATCGCGGCTGCGATGAACCAGAACAGCGACATGTAGATGCGGAACGGCCCGATGAAGAAATCGCCGACCAGCGCCTCGGCGAGCCAGCTGCCTTCGGCGCTCCAGGTGCGTTGCGGAAATCCGCTGGTGACGAACAGAGCGGTGCCGCGCACCACCAGCAGCATGCCGAGCGTTACCAGGAAGGACGGGATCTTGAGTTGCGTCACGAACCAGCCATTGACCAGCCCGATGAAGGCGGCAACCAGCAAGGCCACGACAAAGCCGGCTTCCAGCGAGGTTAGGCCGCTGTTGAAGAGCGTCCACATCAAGACGGGCGAGAAACCGAACAGCGATCCGACCGAGAGGTCGAATTCGCCCGAAGTCATCAACAGCGTCATCGCCAGCGCGATCAGGCCAAGCTCGACCGTGAAGGCTAGTATGTTGCTGATATTCTGCGGCGACAGGAAGTCGTGGTTGAACCCCCAGAACACAGCGAGCTCGACGACAAGCAGCACGAAGGGCCCGAATTCCGGCCTGGCGATCGAGCGTTGGATGATGGAACTGTTTTCCACGTTGGACCCGCGACATGGTTGGAACTGGCCAAACCCAGCGCCGCATGAGGCGGTTCGAGGCTCAGCGGGATGATGGGGATGATCGTGGCAGGCGTGCCGCGACCATCCCGATCGCGGTTTTATTTTCCGGACAGGATGTCGTCGTAGACCTGTGCGGTGTCCTTTTCGTAGAGTGCGCCGGTGATCACGTCGAAGCCGGGCGGAATGCCGCTGGCGGCCATGTTGGCGATCGAAAGCGCCACATAGCTGGTCGCCTGCGGATCCTGCCATTGTGCGGCATTGACGTAGCCGGTCAGCACCTCCTGGGTGGTGTCGAGCGAGTTGCCCCAGCCGACGACCGGGATTTCACCCGGCTTGATGCCGGCCTGGTCGAACACCCGCTTGATCGAGCCGGTCACCAGGTCGCCGAGGCCGATGATCGCCTTGACCTTGGCCCTGTTGGCGGTGAGGTAGTCCACCATACGGTTGATCGCTTCGGCCTGGTCGAGTGTCGCTTCGGTGATTTCATAGGTGATGCCGAGCGGCTCGAAGACGCTCTTGATGCCTTCTTCTTCCTGGACGCCATAGGTGGCGCCTGGGATTTCGACCGGCATCCAGACGAAATCGCCCTTCTTCACCAGGCCCTTGTCGACCAGATACTGCGCCCAGTTCTTGCCGAAGGTGACGTTGTCACCGCCAACATAGGCGTTGAAGTCCGCCTTCGGATCGGGCGTGTTGAAATTGATGATCGGGATGTTTGCCGCCCGTGCTTCCTTAGCGAGCTCGATAAGGCTGCCCGGGTCGGGGCTGGTGGTGGTGATGCCGTCCGCCTTGGCGGCGATGGCCGCGCGAACAGCCTCCTGCTGGGACGACACGTCGCCATTGTGGAACGAGGTGTTGACGGTGTTACCGGTGTCCGTCGCCCATTGCTTGGCGCCGGCGAGGAAGTAGGTCCAGACCGGATCGGCCGGGCCGCCATGCGAAATCCAGTAGAAGGTCTTGGCCTGTGCCGCCGCTGGGATGGCCAGCGCCACGATCAAGCCGAATACAAATAGTCGTAGCCTTGTCAGCATTTGATTTCCTCCCATTTTGAAAACGTCCTCCACCTCCGGCGACGATCATGGCAAACCCTGATCGTATTTCTTGCCAGCGCCGATCTGGATGCATCAGAGCATCCGCTTTTTCGACATATGGCAAGCCTCCATTTGCCAGTGGTAATTGGCGCGCGACAAGGCGCCATCAGCAGTCCCATCAGATTGCATCAGTTTGGCTGATATTTTCCACGCAGGCAGATCCTCAATTCGAGCACCAGGCCGGAACATCTGTCCGTCGCAGTCGGGGCGGGAACCTAGATAAGATCGGCCCTGGCGAGGTCGCGCATCAGATGGCTGGCGCCGTAGGTCCAGTGGGGACAGTCGGGTGACAGCCGCACCCGGTTGACCAAGGCGCCGAATTTCTCTGATGAGATGGTGACGATGTCGCCGACCTTGTGCGTGAAGCCCTTGCCCTTTTCGCCGCGATCCTTCGACGGCACGAACATGGTGCCGAGATAGAGCGCCAGTCCGTCCGGATATTGGTGATGCGAACCCATGGCGGCGGCGACCAGCTCTTCCGGCGATCGGCTGATCTCGGCCATCGAGCTGGCGCCCTCCAGCGAGAAACCGTCCTCGCCCTCGACCTTCAGGCGCACGATGGCCTGCTTCACGTCATCGATGGAAAATGTCGCGTCGAACAAGCGGATGAACGGGCCGAGCGCGGCCGAGGCGTTGTTGTCCTTGGCCTTGCCGAGCAACAGCGCCGAGCGCCCTTCGACGTCGCGCAGATTGACGTCGTTGCCGAGCGTCGCGCCGACGATCTTGCCGCTGCTGGCGGCGATCATGGCGATTTCCGGCTCCGGATTGTTCCAAGTGGAAACCGGATGCAGGCCGACATCGGCGCCGAAGCCGACCGATGCCATCGGCTGGCATTTGGTGAAGATCTCGGCATCGGGGCCGATGCCCACTTCCAGATATTGCGACCAGGCGCCGCGCTGGATGAGCTTTGCCTTGATCTCCGTCGCTTCCGGCGAGCCGGGCTTGAGCTTCGACAGATCGTGGCCGATCAGCCCGGCAATGTCGGCGCGAATGGCGTCGGCTTGTTCCGCCGAGCCGCGCGCCTGCTCCTCGATGACCCGTTCGAGCAGGCTGACGACGAAGGTGACGCCCGACGCCTTGACCGCCTGCAGGTCGACCGGAGAAAGCAGGTACGGTTTTTGCGAATCGCGCGCGGCCTGGAAACTGTTGGCGGCGATCGCATCAAGCGATCCGATCGGTTCGCCCCTGGCCACCTGGACGTACCCTGCTGGGTCCGGCATCTCGCAGACGTCGCGCACGGTTGGTGCCATGCTCGACGTGATGTCGAACACCGCTCCGTCGCGCACCGTGACCACCAGCGGATGCGACGTTTCGCTTGTCCGGGCGCGGCCGATGAAGAGGCCCTCGTTGGGCAGGAGAGTGGTGTTCGTCATGGCTGCGGTCCTCTGCCTGTCTTGTTCTGCTGCGAGCCTGGCCGGCGGCGGCACTTTCAACAAATTCCCGCCAAAGGTCTATCCCGCCCTCAAGGCAAGTTTTGTCAATCTGTCCGGGCGATCTCCGCGCCGCTGGACGGTGATTGAGCTTGGCGTGTCCCAATTGCGAAGCGGAAACAATCTTTCAAAATCATGAAATCGTGACTAGGATTTTCACCGACGAACTGCATTCCAGGTGATCCTTGACCGCACCCTTTTCCGATCCGATCTGGCGGAAGCCGCCGGCGGCCCCTGCGTTCCGGTCGCTTTTTCCCGGCGGCCAGCGTGCCGATGTCGTCATTGTGGGTGGCGGTATTCTCGGTCTGTCGACCGCCTTGCATGCAGCCCGGTTCGGCCTAGCTGTGCAGGTGCTGGAAGCCGGCGAGATCGGCCAAGGCGCATCGGGCCTGAATGGCGGTCAGGTCATCCCCGGCCTGAAATATGATCCGGAATGGCTGCTGGAGCATTTTGGCCCCGAACGCGGCGAGATCCTCGTCAACTTTGCCGCCTCGACGGCGGACCCCGTCTTCGAATTGATCCGCGACGAGAAGCTGGCTGTGCCGTTCGTCCGCAACGGCTGGATCCAGGCAGCGCGCACGGAGACGGCGCTGAAGGCGGCGGCGAACAGGGACCGGCAGTGGCGGAACCGTGGCGCCGATGTCCGGCTTCTGAGCCAGGCCGAGATCGCCGCGTTGACTGGCGCGCAGGGCTATCTCGGCGGCTGGCTCGACCGCCGCGCCGGCGTGATTGATCCGCTTGCCTACACGTCGGAACTGGCACGGATCGCCTCGGCCGCGGGTGTGAAGATCGCCGAACACCAGAAGGTGGTGCGCCTTGATAAGAACGCCGGCCTTTGGCGCATCTCGACGGAGGACGGCGCCGAATTGCAGGCGAAGGCGGTCATTCTGGCGACGAACGCCTATACCAGCGACCTGCTCCCCGGTCTCGCCGAGACGATCGTTCCGCTGCACTCCTTCCAGATCGCGACAGCAGCGCTGCCACCCGATCTGGCGGCCGGGATTCTACCGCAGGGGCAAGCAGTATCGGACTCACGCCGCATCCTCGTTTATTACCGCAAGAGCGCCGACGGCCGGCTGGTGCTCGGCGGGCGCGGCCGGATGGCGCTGCCGACCAGCGAAGGTGATTGGGCGCATCTCGAGCGCGCGCTGCTCCGGCTCTATCCGGCTCTATCCGGCGTCGCTATCGAAAAGCGCTGGTTTGGCCGAGTGGCGATGACGCCGGATCACCTCCCGCATATCCACGAGCCCGAGCAGGGCCTGATGGCCGTGGTCGGCTGCCAAGGCCGTGGCGTCGGCCTGATGACCGCGCTTGGCGAGCGCATTGCGGGCTATCTGGCGAGCGGCGATGCCAGGCACTTGCCGTTCCCGGTCTCTCCGATCCGGCCGGTCCCGTTGCATGCCTTTCGGCGGGTCGGCGTCGCCGCGACGATCGCCTGGTATCGTATGCTGGATGCATTCGAGCGCTGAATTTTCGCCGATGCAGGAATCAGCTTGACAGTTTCATGATTATGAAAAATTCTCAGGCGATTTCAAATCGATGGGCAACCCCGATGTCGACCATCGTTGCAAGGCAGCCGCTGCCGGAGTCCCGGTCCTCGACGGGTTTCCGGTTGGCCATGCTGCTGCCGGGCGGGCTGATCACCTTCTTCCTGATCCTGTTTGCCCTCGGCCTCGTGCTTTTCCTCGCCCTTCGCGGCAATGACGGTTCGCTGCTGGGTGCCGGTTTCACTTTTGCGAATTTCATCACTGTGGCATCCGACCCGCTGTACTGGACGGTAACGCTGCGCTCGCTGGCCATTGCCGGCCTGGTGACGCTGGCGACGGTCGTCACCGCCTATCCCGTTGCCTACTACCTTGCCTTCCATGCAGGGCGGCGGCGCGGGCTGCTGCTGTTTCTGGTGACGCTGCCGTTCTGGACCAGCTATCTTTTGCGCGTCTTCGCCTGGAAGATCGTGCTCGCCTATAATGGCGTGCTGAACTCGGCGCTGATCGAAAGCGGCATCTGGTCCGAGCCGACATTGGCGTTTCTCAACACGCCGGCGGCCGTCGTCGTAACGCTGGCTCACGCCTATGCGCCGTTCGCCATCCTGCCCATCTATGTGGCGCTGGACACCATCCCGAAATCGCTGCTCGAAGCTGCCTCCGATCTCGGAGCCAGGCCGTTCACCAGCTTCCGCCGCGTCGTGCTGCCGAACTCGATGCCGGGTGTATTGGCGGCGGCTCTCGTCGTCTTCGTGCCGACGGTCGGCGACTACGTGACCCCGGCGCTGGTCGGCGGCCCTGCCAGCACCATGATCGGCACGCTGATCCAGGCCCAGTTCGGCAAGGCCAATGACTGGCCGTTCGGCGCAGCACTCGCCGTCGCCGTCATGCTGGTCATTCTTGCCGTGGTGTTGGTGGTGCGCTTCGCCGACCGCAGATACGGCAGCCGCACATGAACACGGCGCGTATCGATGCAAAACAGGGCGGCGGTTGGCTCAGCGCCTATGTCCTTGCCTATCTGGTGTTCTTGTACTTGCCGATACTGCTGATTCCGCTGTTTTCCTTCAACAATTCGATCCAGGCGGCGTTTCCGCTGCAAGGCTTCACGTTTGAGTGGTACGCGACGCTGTTCGGCAATTCGGCGCTGTCCGGCGCGCTTGCCAACAGCCTCGTCATCGGTGCAATTGCCGCCACGGGTGCGACGCTCTGCGGCATCACCGTGTCCTATATGGACCTCTTCGGCCGCTCGCCGCTTGCCGTCACGATCAGCGCCATCGCGCGGCTGCCGATCCTGATCCCTGGTGTCATCGTCGGCATCTCGCTGCTGATCCTGGTCAACCTCATTGGCTTCGGGCCGTCACGCACGGCCATCGTGCTCGGCCACATATTGGTGGCGCTGCCGACGACGGTGGTGATCATGAAAAGCCGCTTCGCCGCTATCCCCAAGACCATCCACGAGGCGGCACTCGATCTCGGCGCGTCCGACTGGACGACGTTCAGGCGGGTCATGCTGCCGCTCAGCCTGCCCGCCATTGTGTCAGCCTTCATGCTGGCCTTCCTGACCTCCTTCGACGAGTTCATCGTCGCTTTTTTCCTCGCCGGCACCGAGCCGACCTTGCCGCTTTACATCTGGAGCCAGCTGCGTTTCCCGAAATCGCTGCCGACCGTCATGGCGCTGGGCACGGCCATCCTCGCCGTGTCCTTCGTCATCGCGGCAATTGCCGAAATCCTGCGCCATCGCGGGCTCGCCGCCGCTCAGCGGCCGGTGCCCGCCGACCTGTCCAAACCAGAAGAAACCGAAAGAGGAGAACTGCAATGGCATTCGACCTGAAATCGATAAATCGCAAGACAGTCCAAGCCGGATTGGCAGCCTTCGCGCTGGCGCTTTCGTCGACCGTCGCGCTTGCGGCCGACAAGCTGCAGTATTTCACCTGGTCGGGCTACGAACTTCCCGACTTCAACAAGAGCTTCCTCGCCGCACATCCCGATGGCGTCGAGGCCTCGATGTTCGGCGACGACGATGACGCCTTCACCAAGGTCAAGGCCGGTTTCCGCCCGGATGTCGCGCATCCCTGCTATGACAAAGTGGCGCGCTGGAACAAGGAAGGCCTGCTGCAGCCGATCGACACCAAGCGCATCAAGAACTGGGATTCGATCTTCCCAGTCTTCAAGAACCTGCCCGACCTGCAGGCCGGCGACGGCAAGGTCTGGATGGTGCCGTGGGACTGGGGCAACACTTCGATCCTCTACCGCACCGATCTGGTGAAGAACCCGGAACCGAGCTGGAACCTGCTCTGGGACAAGCAATATGCCGGGCGCATGGCGACAATCGACGCCGTCCACGACACGCCGGTGGTGGCGGCGCTTCTCGCCGGCGTCAATCCGTTCGACATGACGCCGGAACAGATGGAAAAGGTGGCTGAAAAACTGCGCGAGCAGCGACCGCTGCTCTCGAACTACACCACTGACATGACCTCGGTCGAACAGGCGCTGGCCAGCGGCCAGCTAGTCGCCGCCATGACCTGGAACGCGTCGGCCACCTCGCTGAAGAAGCAGGGCGTGCCTGTCGAGTTCATGAAGCCCAGGGAAGGCATGCTGACCTGGGCATGCGGCTTCGTCTTGCTCAAGGACGCCAAGAATGTCGACCTCGCATATGACTTCATCAACAGCCGATTGGAAACGGATTCGGGAAAATACCTGATCCAGGCCTACGGTTACGGCAGCTCGAACAGCTCGGCCTTCGCCGCGGTGCCGAAGGAGGAACTGGAGAAGCTGCAGCTGCCGTCCGATCCGGAAGTGATGCTGAAGACCACCGTCTTCACCGGGCCGATGAAACAGAATGACGAACTCGCCAAGATGTTCGAGAAGGTCAAGGCGGGCGGCTGAGCTTCCGAGGTGCCGCGCGGTTTCGACTGCGCGGCGCCGCTCTAGGATACCGAAAACGAGGTCGGGAAACAGATGGATATACTGGACCAAGCGGCTGAAAAGCCGAAGGACGACGCTGACGTGCGGGTCGGCCGGCGTGTGCGGGCGCTCAGGCTGGAACGCAATCTTTCGCTGGCCGAGCTTGCCACCAAGGCCGGCGTTTCGATCGGGGCGCTCAGCCAGATCGAGCGCGGCCTGTCCTCGCTTCGGGTCAAAGTGATCTGGCCGCTCGCCGCCGCGCTCGATATCGAGCCGTCGGCGCTGATCGCCGACGGCAACGAAGCTGGCAGCGATCTCTATTGCGTGCGCGCCAACAGCCGGCGGCAGATCCCGGTGAAGTCGGAAGGCATCGCCAAGGCGCTGCTGTCGCCGCCGGCCGCCACGCTCACCGGCATGCTGGTGACGGTGGAAGCCGGCGGCGGCACCGTCGAAGCCTACGCCCATCCTGGCCACGAATTCGGTTTCGTCCTGTCGGGCGAAGTCGAACTTGTGATCGATTCAACCACCTATGGGCTGAAGACCGGCGACAGCTTCGCCTTCAAGAGCACCTTGCTGCACGCCTTTCGCAATCCGGGCGCCGAGCGCTGCCAGATCCTCTGGGTCAATACGACCAAGCCGTCCGAGGTTCGCGATGGCGCCTGATCCGCTCGTTCGGCTGGATGCGGTGTCAAAGGTGTTTCCGGGCGGCATCGTTGGGCTCGACGCCGTCGACCTCGACATCGCCCGCGGTGAGTTTCTGACCCTGCTTGGGCCCTCGGGTTGCGGCAAGACCACCAGCCTGCGGGTGATCGCCGGTTTCGAAAGCCCGTCGAGCGGGCGGGTGCTGCTCGAAGGCCGAGACATCACTTCGCTGCGGCCCTTCGACCGGCCGGTCAACACCGTGTTCCAGGACTATGCGCTGTTTCCGCACATGAACGTTGCCGAAAATGTCGGCTTCGGTCTGTCGCTGCGCAAGCTTTCGGGCACCCAACAGGCAAAGCGTGTCGGCGAAGCGCTCGACATGGTCGGCCTTGCCGAGAAGCTCGGCGCCCGCGTGTCCGAATTGTCGGGAGGCCAGCGCCAGCGCGTCGCGCTTGCCCGTGCGATCGTCTGCGAACCGCGTGTGCTGTTGCTGGACGAGCCGCTGTCGGCGCTCGACGCTCATCTGCGCGAACAGATGCAGGTCGAATTGAAGCGGCTGCAGTCGCGGCTCGGCACCACCTTCGTCCTGGTCACCCACGACCAGACCGAGGCGCTGTCGATCTCCGATCGTATCGTCGTCATGAACAAGGGCCGCATCGAGCAGATTGCGCCGCCGGCCACGCTCTACGACCGGCCCGCCACCAAATTCGTCGCCAGTTTCATCGGCACTATGAACCTGCTGCAGTCGCGCTTTGTCGGCCGTGACGGCGATCGGTTGCGTTTCAGCGCCGGCGCCTTGCCGCTGGAAGCTATATCGGAAACCGGCGAGCTGCCTGGGGAAGGCGCGATGCGAACCATCGGTGTGCGTCCGGAGGATTTTTTGGCGACGACCGAAGCTGCGCCCGGCACCGCGCCGGTGCGGGTGAGCAGCATCGTCTTTCACGGCCGCATCTTGCGCCTGCACGCCGAATTGGGGCAGGGGATACCAGTGGTGATCGATGCGCCACGCCGGGCGGAAGGTTTTCAATTCAGCGTCGGCGATGTGGCGCATATCAGCCTGCGCCGCGGCGCTAACTGCCCTATGCTATCCGGCTAATCTGATCCCCATCCTTTTCAGAAAACCGGAGCACCACCCATAAGCAATCACCTGAACTTCTTTATCGACGGAAAATGGGTCGCGCCCGTGGTGCCGGCAACGCTGGAAGTGATCGACCCGTCCACCGAAGAGGCCCATACGAAAATCTCCGTCGGCTCGAAGGCCGATGTGGATCGCGCCGTGGCAGCGGCAAAGGCAGCCTTTCCGACCTTTTCGCAAACCAGCAAGGCCGAGCGCCTGCAGCTGCTGAAGCGCATTCTCGAACTCTACAATGGGCGCTACGAGGACATCGCGCAGGCTGTCAGCCAGGAGATGGGGGCGCCGATCACCTGGGCGCGCGAGGCGCAGGCCTGGGCGGGCAGGGCGCATATGGAATCCACTATTCATGCGCTGGAAGATTACGAATTCAGCGAGAAGCGCGGCACCACCATGGTGGTCAAGGAGCCGATCGGCGTCTGCGCGCTGATCACGCCGTGGAACTGGCCGCTCAACCAGATCGTCTGCAAGGTGGCGCCGGCGATCGCCGCTGGCTGCACGGTCGTGCTGACGCCTTCCGAGATCGCGCCGATCAGCGGCGTCATCTTTTCGGAAGTGATGGAAGCGGCCGGCACGCCGAACGGCGTCTACAACATGGTCAATGGCAGCGGTCCCGATGTCGGACAGGTCCTGGCCGGCCATCCCGACGTCGACATGGTCTCGTTCACCGAGTCGACCCGGGCCGGCATTATCGTCGCCAAAACAGCGGCCGAGACGGTCAAGCGCGTCGCGCAGGAACTCGGCGGCAAATCCCCCAACATCGTGCTTCCCGATGCCGACTTCGAGAAGGCCGTGCGCAAGGGCGTCAACGCCTGTTCGGCAATAGCGGCCAGTCCTGCGATGCGCCGACGCGCATGCTGGTGCCAGCCCGCCGACACGATGAGGCGCTGACGATCGCCAAGAAGGCGGCAGAGGCGCACAAGGTCGGCGATCCGCGCTCGGAAGATACCAAGCTCGGGCCGGTGGTCAGCAACATCCAGTTCGACAAGATCCAGCGGCTGATCGAGGCCGGCATCGCCGAGGGCGCAACGCTGGTCACCGGCGGTCCCGGCCGGCCTGAGCATCTTAATCGCGGTTATTACGTACGGCCGACCGTCTTCGGCCACGTCACGCCGGGCATGACCATCGAGAAGGAGGAGATTTTTGGGCCGGTGCTTTCGGTCATCTCCTATGATGACGAGGATGACGCGGTGAAGATCGCCAACGACACCGTCTATGGCCTCGCCGCCTACGTGCAATCAGGGGATATAGACCACGCGCGAAAAGTCGCCGGCCGCCTGCGCGCGGGACAGGTCTCGTCAACTATCCGGAGTGGGACACCTTCGCGCCCTTCGGCGGCTACAAGCAGTCAGGCAACGGCCGCGAATATGCCGACTGGGCGATCCACGATTTCCTCGAGATCAAGGGCATCATCGGCTACGGCGCCTAGCGCATGACCCCGAACAGCGCCGCGCGTCCAGAAGGACGCGCAGCGCTGTAGCGCGGCCAAGCTATTCGGCGGCTTCGCGGACAGGGATCAGGCGCCGCTCGACCTGTTGAAGATGCAGGCGCATCGCTGCCGCCGCGCCGCCGAGGTCACGCTCGGCGATCGCTTCGACGATCCGTTCATGATCGGCAAAGCTGTGATGGTCTGCCGGAGGGCGGGCGCCTTCTGAACGGAGACGTCCCCACACCACGGTTCGGCGCACGGCGTTCAGGACATCGAACAGACCGAGCAGCACATTGTTTCGGCTCGCCTGTGCAATCTGCCGGTGGAGCAGATTGTCGATGTTCTCGTATTGCCGCCATGTGACGGCTTCCCGCGTCTGCACCAGCGATTGCCGCATCGAGGCGATATCGGAAAGCGTGGCGTGCAGCGCCGCTTCGCGCGCAATCTCGGGCTCGATGATGAGGCGCGCGCGCATCACGTCGGCTGGGTTTGTGCGCCCGGCGATTTCCGAAATCCCGATCGTCTCCTCGACCGGTCCACTGCCCACGAAGGTGCCCCTGCCGACGTGACGCCAGATGCGGCCGTCCTTTTCCAGCACCGCCAGCGCCTTGCGCAGATCGCCGCGCGATACGCCGAGGCTCTCCGACAGTTCCCGCTCGGCAGGCAGCCGCGTCTCGCCGGCATGGTCCATCTGTGCAAGATAGGCCTGAAGCTGAACCAGGGCGGCGTGGCCGCCATTACCGGGATCGTCCATCAATTTAACCAATTCGCATAAGAATTCCCTTTGTTGGTGTTAAAACGATTAGTGCAAACCGTCAACTGCCGAGTTTTCTAGGCCCTCACGTTCGACATGGCATAGTTTCTCCTTGACCAATTCTCTCCGTAGCCTTAACCAATTAAGGTAATGGTTACAAAAAACGGGAGGAATGACAATGGCCAGCATGACCAGACGTACCATCCTTGCCACCGCTTTTGCCGCGGCCCTGGCATGGGCACTACCTCTGTCGGCCGCAAATGCGGGCGACATGCGCATCGCATTCGGCGACCTTCCCGGTATAGAATCCATCCAGACACTCGCCGCGATAGAGCGCGCCAAGGAGCGCGGCGTGAATGTCGAGCTCATTGTTCTCAATGACGAGGATCTGGCAGCCCAGGCGATTGTCGGCGGCCAGGCCGATGTTGGCATCGGCGCGCCCTATACTCTGATCCAGAAGGTCGGCGTGCCGATCCGCATCTTCGCGCAGATATCGACGCTGCGCTTCTTCCCTGTCGTCAACAGCGAATTCTACAAGGAATGGAAGGATCTGGACGGGCAGGAAGTCGCCGTTCAGGCGCGCGGCTCCGGCACCGAGGCTGTCATGCTCCTGATGGCGAAAAACCACGGCATCAAGCTCGGTAACATCAGCTATGTCCCGGGTTCCGAGGTTCGCCGCAATGCGCTGCTCCAGGGGACAATCAAGGCGTCGATCGTCGATGCCGCCAACCGACGCGCGCTTGAGGCCGAAGCCCCCGGCAAGTTCATCGTTCTGCCGGTCGAGGATCTCGGCGCTTCCGACGAAGCGCTTTTCGCGACCGCAGACTATCTGAAGAACAACGCCGCCGACGTCGACATCCTGGTCGAGGAACTGATGAAGACCGCGCGGGAAATAACCGCGAACCCGACTGTCGCAGTCGAGCTCCGCAACAAGTACAAACTGCTGCCGGATCTCGGCGCGGAGGCGGATAGCGAAATCACCGAATACTACAAGGAAACCGCGGAAGCCGGCAGCCTTGCGCTGAATGGAGGCGGAGCGGATGCGGCCAAAGACGACTTTGCCTTCTTCAGCCTTGCCGGCCAGATCGAGGGCGATCCCGCGAGCCTCAAGGTCGAGGACTTCTGGGATGTCTCCGCAATCGACCGCGCCGTCGCCAAGCTCGGCAAGAAATAGGCGGCCTGCCGCATGGCCGTAAGCATCAGAACCGACGGCGAGGCTGCCGGCCTCGCTTCCCCATCCAGTCGCAGCGCGACGGTCGCATCGTGGGACCAGCCGATCCTGCTCAGGCTGGTGTCGATCGCCCTGTTCGCGGGAATTTGGGAGGTGGCCGGGCGTATTCCGGTTAGCTTCGCCTTCCCGACTTTTTCCGACACGATCGTCGCCTTGTTCGGATTGCTCGCCGACGGCAGCCTGGCGACCGCCTATCTTTCGACACTGCAGCCGCTGGTGCTCGGCGTTTTCCTGTCGGCGTTCCTTGGTGTCGGCCTTGGCACGATCTGTGGCCTGTGGCGCACCGGCGAATGGCTGGTGATCCCGGTGTTCATCGTGCTTCAGGCTGCACCCGTCGCTGCTTTCATTCCGATGGTCACCTTCGTCTACGGAATAGGCATGACCGCCAAGACGCTCGCCGTCATGATCCTGGCGCTGCCGGTCATCGTGCTCAACACCTACAAGGCGGTGCGTAACGTCAACGAATCGCTGCTCGTCATGTGCCGATCGTTCCTGGGCACACGCTGGCAGACCGTCGCCAAGATCATTCTTCCCGACGCCAGCCCGGTCATTTTTGCTGGTCTGCGCCTCGGAGTCGCTGCTGGGTTCGTCGGCGTGGTGCTCGCCGAACTGCTGATCACCCCGACCGGCATCGGCGACCTCATCACCTTCCACCGCTCGCGCGCAGACTACGCCGAGATGTACGCAACAATTGCCTCGATCATTGCGCTTTCTACCCTGACGCTCGTCTTTCTGCAGTGGGTGGAAGTCCGTGTTTTCAGGCCTGAAAGTAGAGGTGCTTAAGATGGGCGCGACCGCATTGCGAAATGGACCGTCGCCGGTTCCCGCACCGATCGATTCGATCGTGGAAGTGAGAGGAATTTCCAAGACCTACGGCAATATCGAGGCGCTGCGCAGCATCGATCTCGACTTTCCCAGGGGCAAGCTGACCAGCCTTCTTGGTCCCAGCGGTTGCGGAAAGACGACGCTGCTGAAGATTATAGCGGGGCTGATACGGGCCGATGGCGGGACCGTCGCGATCAACGGCAAGCACGTCAGCGCGCCCGGGCCTGAACGCGCTTTCGTGTTCCAGGATTTTGCGCTGATGCCTTGGGCGACTGTGATACGCAACGTGGCCTTCGGACTGGAATTGCGCGGCACCAACAAGGCCGAGCGCGAGGAGATCGCCCGCCGCTATATCGCCGAAGTGGGTCTCGCCGGCTTCGAGGACAAATATCCGCACGAACTGTCGGGCGGCATGCGCCAGCGCGTCGGCCTGGCGCGGGCCTTGTCGGTCGATGCCGACGTCCTGTTGCTCGACGAACCGTTTTCGGCGGTCGACGAGCAGAACCGGCGGAAGTTCCAGGAAGATCTGATCCGACTGCGTACCAACCAGAACAAGACCTTCATCTTCGTGACGCACTCGATCGAGGAGGCAGTCTACATCTCCGACCGCATCGTCTTGCTGTCACCGAGACCCGGCCGGGTGTCGCAAATCATTGAACCGGAAATCGATCGCTCCGGCGACCCCGAGCGCATTCATCGCGACAGGCACTATCTCGATACGGTCGAGGAGATCTGGCAGGGGCTGAAGCAGTATGTGGAGTGACCGGCCATGACCTTGTTGGGCTACCGAGTACCAATGATGGCGTCCCTGCTCGTCTGGTGCGTCGTATGGGAAATCGTCGGCCGGCTGGACCTTGTCTTTCTGCTGCCGCCGTTTAGCGACGTGCTGGTTGCAGCGGTCAGTCTCGTGCAGACGCCGTCATGGCAGAGCGCGACAGTCACGACCCTTCGTGCCTTCGCCATGGGCATGGCTCTGTCGATCGTAATCGGCGTGCCACTGGGCATCCTGATGGGACGCGTCAAGATCGCCGACGACCTGCTCGGCATGTGGGTCAACATCTTTTCAAGCGCACCGCTCTCGGCGATCGTCCCCGTGCTGATGATCCTGTTCGGCTTCGGCGAGAAGACGATCGTTGCGGCGGTGTTCCTGTTTGCAATCTGGATCATCGTTCTCGACACCCGCGCCGGCGTCCGCCATATCTCGCCGTCGCTGATCGAGATGGCGCGTTCCTATGGCGCCTCGCGCCCGGCGCTTTATACCAAGATCATCCTTTGGGCGGCACTTCCGGAAATCCTTGCCGGCATCCGCCTGGGCCTCATCCGCGGCGTCAAGGGCGTCGTCATCGGCCAGTTGCTTGTCGCCATCGTCGGTTACGGCGCGCTGTTCGAGACCTTCTCGCGAAATTTCCGCATGGCCGAATTCTGGGCCTTGACCATTATCCTTTTTGCCTTCGCCCTGCTGATCGCCGAACTGATCGAAAGAGCCGAAGCCAAAGTCGAATACTATGCAGGAGCAAGACAGTGAACATGCACGGCACGACCTCAAGCTACGTCATCGAACCGACCGCAATCCCGAGCATCCCGGTGGCGGGAACCGACAAAATGTTTCCGGTGCACCGGGTCTATTGCGTCGGGCGGAACTATGCCGCGCATGCAGTCGAGATGGGACACGACCCCAACAAGGAGCCGCCGTTCTTCTTCCAGAAGAACCCCGACAACCTCGATACGACAGGAGAATTTCCGTATCCTCCGGCCTCCAACGATGTCCATCACGAGATCGAAATGGTCGTGGCGCTCAAAAGCGGCGGTACGGATATCGCGGTCGAAAAGGCTCTGGACTGCGTATTCGGTTATGGCGTAGGTCTCGACATGACGCGGCGCGATCTGCAAGGTAAGGCGAAGGACATGGGCCGTCCATGGGAGGTCGGCAAAGCCTTCGAGGCATCGGCGCCATGCACGCCATTGGTTCCGGCAAGCTCGATCGGTCATCCAACCCAGGGAGCGATTTGGCTGGACGTCAATGGCGAACGCAAACAGACCGGCGACCTCAACCAGATGATATGGAAAGTTCCGGAAATGATCAGCTTTCTCTCAGGTCTTTTCACACTGATGCCGGGGGACATCATTCTTTCCGGCACGCCAGCGGGCGTCGGCGCGGTTGTTCGCGGTGATGTTCTTCGCGGTCATATCGATGGCGTCGGCGACCTAGAGGTTCGCGTTGTCTGAAGCGTCGATCGTTGAACGGCTTGCTGCCGGAGCGGTCGATGCGCCGGCGATTTCGGCACCCAGACAGGATTACGCTCACCTATGGCGGACTGCGCCGCCTGATCTCCGAAACGGCAGCGCAACTGCATGCACTGGGCCTCGGCCGTGGCGACCGGGTGGCCATCGTGTTGCCGAACGGGCCGGAGATGGCGACGGCCTTTGTCGCGGTGGCCGCAGCCGCCTCGACCGCGCCGCTCAACCCGGCCTACCGGGCCGACGAGCTTGACTTCTACCTGACCGACATTGGCGCCAAGGCGATCCTCGTTGCCGAGGACGAAAGCGGCCCGGCGATTGCCGTTGCCGAGCGCCTGGGCATAGCGGTGCTCAGGCTCGCAGCACTGCGCGACGCGCCGGCCGGAAGCTTCAAGATCAAGGGCGAACCGATCGGCCCGCCGGCTGCGCCCGAACTGCCTGAGGACGGCGACATCGCGCTGTTGCTGCACACTTCAGGCACCACGTCACGACCGAAGCTGGTGCCGCTCAGCCATGCCAATCTTGCCGCCTCGGCCGCCCATATCGGCGCGACGCTCGGTCTGACGGCCGGCGATCGCTGCCTCAACATCATGCCGCTGTTTCACATCCATGGCTTGATCGCGGCGGTGCTGTCCTCGCTCGCCGCCGGCGGCAGCGTGTTCTGCACGCCGGGCTTCAACGCGCTGCGCTTCTTCCATTGGCTTAGCGAGGCGCGGCCGAGCTGGTACACGGCCGTGCCGACCATGCATCAGGCGATCCTGCCGCGCGCGGCGCGCAACGCCGATGCGCTGGCCGCAGCACCTTTACGCTTCATCCGCTCGTCCTCGGCATCGCTGCCGCCGCAAGTGATGGCCGAGCTCGAGGCGACCTTCGGCTGTCCGGTGATCGAATCCTACGGCATGACCGAGGCCGCCCACCAGATGGCCTCGAACCGGTTGCCGCCGGGCCTGCGCAAACCGGGCAGCGTCGGCGCCGCCGCCGGACCGGAAGTGGCGGTGATGGCGCCGGACGGGCAATTGCTGAAGCCCGGTGAGACCGGCGAGATCGTCATTCGCGGGCCTAATGTCACCGCGGGCTACGAGAAGAATCCGGACGCCAATGCCACGGCCTTCGCGCATGGCTGGTTTCATACCGGCGACCAGGGCGTGCTCGACAACGACGGCTATCTGCGCGTCACCGGCCGCCTCAAGGAGATCATCAACCGCGGCGGTGAGAAGATCTCGCCGCTCGAGGTCGACGACGTGCTGATGGATCATCCAGCGGTGGCGCAGGTCGTCACCTTCGCGACGCCACACGACAAGCTCGGCGAGGAGGTCGCGGCTGCGATCGTGCTGCGCGACGGCATGACCGCTACCGAAGGCGATATCCGCAGCTTTGCCGCGACGCGGCTCGCCGACTTCAAAGTGCCGCGCATTGTCCTGATCCTGGACGAAATCCCGAAGGGCGCCACGGGTAAGCTGCAGCGCATCGGGCTCGCGACTAAACTTGGTCTTGCCAAACCCGGGCTTGCCAAACCCGGGCTTGGATAATGATGCGGATCACCATCTTTGGCGCCGGCGCGATCGGCGGCTATCTCGCGGCAAAACTTGCCATCGCCGGCCGGGTCGATCTTTCGATCGTGGCGCGCGGCGCGCATCTCGATGCGATCAAGGCGACCGGGCTTCGCCTGATCGAAGACGGTCATGAATCCGTCGCCACCGTCAAGGCCGCCGCGCAGGCGCAGGAACTAGGCGTCCAGGACTATGTCGTGCTGGCGCTCAAGGCCCATTCTCTCGCACCAGCGCTCGACCAGATCGCGCCGCTGCTGGGCGAGGGGACGGCCGTCGTCACCATGCAGAATGGCGTGCCGTGGTGGTATTTCCATAAGATCGGTGGGTCGCTCGAAGGCACGCGGTTGCAAGCGGTGGATCCCGGTGGGGTGATCTGGGATCGGCTTGGCCCGGATCGCGTCATCGGCTCGGTCGTCTATCCCGCGGCCGAGGTGGAGGCGCCCGGCCTGGTCCGCCATATCGAGGGAAAACGCTTCTCGCTTGGCGAGCCCTCGGGCGAGAAGAGCGAGCGTGTCACGCGGCTTGCCGAGGAAATGGTTGCGGCGGGGCTGCAGGTGCCGGTCCGCGACGACATCCGTAGCGAAATCTGGGTGAAGCTCTGGGGCAATCTCTCCTTCAACCCGATTTCCGCGCTGACCGGCAGTACGCTTGCGGCAATCGTTGCCGACGAGGCAACCCGCATGCTTGCCCGAGCCATGATGCTGGAAGCGCAGGCGATCGGCGAAAGCCTCGGCGTGCGTTTTCCGATATCAGTCGACCGCCGCATCAAGGGAGCCGGCGACGTCGGCGAGCACAAGACGTCGATGCTGCAGGATCTGGAGCGCGGCCGTCCGATGGAGATCGACGCGCTGGTGACTGCGGTTCAGGAACTCGGCCGGCTGACTAGCCAGCCGACGCCCACCATCGACAGCGTGCTGGCACTGGTGCGCCGCCTCGCCATCGAACGCGGCTGCTATTGATGTACCGATCGTGAAGTTGCCGACTCGATCCCCACTTGACTCTCCAGTTTGTTCCTGCTTTGTTCCATGCTGTCGTCGCATTATAAGTGCTTCAGCGGTCAGCGGCTGGGCGCGATATCCATCCTGGCATGAGTTGTCAGCTATCGAGGGGGCGACAGTGGCAGGCCAGCAAGCGGTTCCCTACTTGGAACTAGTCTGAACAGGAGGAAACACATGACCACCGCGGAAATTGCCAAGGATTTCACAGAGCTGCTGAAGCAAGGTGAGAACGAAGGTGCTGCTGAGAAGTACAATGCCGATGACATCGTCAGCTACGAAGCAATGGAAGGGCCGATGGCTATCTGCCGTGGCAAGGAAGCCGTGAGGCAGAAGGGCCAGTGGTGGCAAGAGAACAACGAAGTTCATGGCGGCTCGGTCGAGGGCCCATATGTCAACGGCGACCAGTTCGCAGTGCGCTTCAAGTTTGACATAACGCCCAAGGCTACAGGCGAGCGTGGCAGCATGGATGAGGTCGGTCTGTACACGGTCAAGAACGGCAAAATTGCCGAAGAGCGCTTCTATTATTGAGGCTGAAACCGGCTTCCGGAAGCTTGGTCACCTCGCCGCATCGTTGGAAATCAGGCATGGCGGCCAGGACGATGCCCTGGCTGCCGTGTGAGCAGCTCAAATCCCCTTCACATACGCCGCAAGCTGATCCGCCACTGTGCCCCAGCCGTCGAAAAAGCCCATCTCCTCATGGTTCTTTCGTGTCGCTTCATCCCGGTGGATGGCGGTCGCGGTGTAGCGTGTCGCCTTGCCTTCCGGCTGCAACGATATGACCGCTGTGATGAATGGGTCCCCTGACGGCCGATAGCCGGGCAGCAACGCATCGGTCCACACCAGCCGCTCGTTCGGCACGATGTCGAGGTAGCAGCAATGGCGGTCATTGACCTCTTTGCCATCGGGTGACTGCATGCGAGTCCTGAACAGACCGCCGGGTCTAAGATCGATCTCGCAATCGGAAACGGTCCACGGTTTCGGTGTGAACCATTGCCGAACGTGTTCGGGCGTCGTCAAGGCCGTCCACAAAAGCTCGCGCGGCGCGTCGATGAAGCGTTCGAGGACGAGGTCGAGTCTCGGGTCGGGTTTGAACAGCGGGGTCGAACTCATTTGCCTTTCTCCTTGAGTTTTAGGACATACTCGTCGAACTGATCGAGGCGGCGTTCCCATAGCGCGCGTTGCTCGGCCAGCCAATTTTCCGCAAGCATCAGCGGTTCAGGTGCAAGCCGGTAGGTCCTGACGCGGCCCGCTTTTTCGGAACGCACCAGCCCGCAGCCTTCTAAAACCTTCAGATGTTCGATGAAGGAGGGCAGGGCCATATCGAACGGATGGGCAAGTTCGCCGACCGAGGCGGGGCTTCTGTTCAGCCGCTCGACAACACGGCGGCGCGTCGGATCGGAAAGCGCCCGAAAGATGCCGTCGATCGGTGGAATGTTCGGACTTGCCGTCTGCGGGATTGTTGCGGCGGTCATGTCTTCCTCGCGCCACTGCGCATCGCCAAAGATGGTTCGGAAAAAATACTTAGGAAATTTCCTTAGTATTGGCAAGCCCAAATCTTGAAGGTGCTGGCAGGCCGCTGGCAAAGTGAGAAGTGCGGTTTTAGGGTGCCACCAGATTCGACGAACGATCAGTCCGAGGGATCCTAATTTTGACCATCACGATGTACGGCATCACCAATTGCGACACGATCAAGAAGGCCCGCACCTGGCTGGAAAGCCACGACGTCGCCTATCGGTTTCACGATTACAGGGTCGAAGGTCTGGAAGCGGATCGGCTCGATGGCTGGTCCAGCAAGGTCGGCTGGGAAGTCCTGCTCAACAAGGCGAGCACGACGTTTCGCGAACTGTCGGACAAGGACAAGCTGAGCCTCGATGAGAAGAAGGCCAAGGCGCTGATGCTGGCCAAACCGACGATGATCAAGCGGCCGGTCCTCGATCTTGGCGGTCGTATCCTCGTCGGCTTCAAGCCTGATGTCTATCAGCATGCGGTGGGTGGGTGAAGTAGCGGGATGGGATGCTTTTCACGCTCCAGTTCGAGAGCCTGCTTGCCGCGCCGGTCTCAATTCCGCCAAGCGAATTGGGTCGCGGAAAAGACCTTGGCCTGTCTGGCCGACAACGCGTCCCATGCTTCGCGGCAGCTGGGGTCCGGCTCGATTGTCTCGGCGATACTCGTCATGGCGTTCGCCGCCTCAGAAAAACTCTCGAACCATCCGATGCCGACCGCGGCGCTAATGGCTGCGCCGAGGGAGGAGGCTTCAGCGTTGTGACCCTTATGGATCGCGATCCCGGTCGCGTCCGCGATCATTTTGGTCCAAAGTTTGCTGTTGGCGCCGCCGCCGATCGCCACCATTTGCGCCGGCGAAAGACCATGGCTGCGCATCTCTTCGAGAGCCCGGGCGGTTTGCAGCGTCATCGCCTCTAGCCCCGCACGATAGAAGTGCCCGAGCGTGTGCGAGGGGTGCATGCCGATGAAGCTCGCGCGTGCGCTCGGATCCCAATGCGGGTCCATGCAACCAACCAGGGTGGTGCCGGCGAGAAGTCCGTCCGAGCCGATTGGGACGGCCGCCGCTTCCCTTTCCAGGCGGTCGAAGATCGCCGGATCGGAGCGTCCGCCGGCAAACGTGTCGACGAACCAGTTGACGAAATAGACACCCGCCCGCTGCACTGCCTCGAGGAAATAGCCATCGCCTGTGGGCGAGGTCATGGTACGCCAGAAGGCGCCGACCACCGGTTCCCGCGACCAGATTCCCGCGATGATCGCGGTTCCGAGATTGAGATAGACGACGCCGTCGCGCATGGCATTGACGCCGAGCCCGGCGCATTGCCCATCGCCGCCGGCGGCAATCACCGGCGTTCCTTCGGCTAGCCCCGTTGCGGCGGCGGCTGCGGCATGAACGGTCCCGACCCGCGTGCCGGACCGCACCGCATTGGGAAGTTGCGACGGCCTGATACCGAGATGATCGAGGAGCGGCTGCGACCATGCCTTGCGCGAGATGTCGAAGAGACCGAACGGATCGGCGCTCGTCCAGCTCGCACTCGGCGTTCCCGTCAGTTTCAGCGTCAGATAACCGTGCACGTCGAGGATTTTGTTCGCATGGTCCAATCGTTCCGGCTCGTTCTCGCGCAGCCATTTCAGACGGTAGACCACTGGCGTCACATCGATCGGTTTGCCGGTGATCGCGTGCAGCCGCTCACGGCCGATCTCCGCCGCGAAACGGTCGACCAGCCCGGCGGCACGTTCGTCGAGCCAGAGGCTCGCGGGTCCGATTGGCTCGCCGGCGCCGTCGATGAGCGCAACGGTTTCGCGCTGGTTGGAGATCGCGATACCGGCGATGCGTTTCGGGTCGACCGCGCCGACTAGCTGTCGCAACGCCACTGTTGCGGCCCGCCACCAGTCGGTGACCTCCTGCTCGACAAAGTCCGGCCTCGGCTTCATCAGCTCGAGCGGCGCGCGGCCTTCCGCCACGGTTCGCCCGTCCCGGCTCCAGGCAATTGCCTTGCAGGATTGCGTGGAACTGTCGAGGCCGATGACCAGAGGTCCGTCGCTGCTGCCCATGATTGTCCTCCCGAGACGATAAGTTCCACCGGTGCTGGTTCGTCCAAGTGCCGGTTATTCCAAGAGAATGTTCGCGGTGGCCATGTCGGTGACAAAATGTGTCGCATATCCACCGCCGAGCCCTGCCCTGATCGCCCCCATCTTGCGGGCGCCACCGGCGGCGCAGATGCGGATGGGCACCGCTTTCAGTTCATCGAGCGTGATGCCGACGGTGCGTCCGTCGAGCGGAGTTGCGAAGGGGGCTCCTTGAGCGTCGATGAACCGCCCGATGATGACCCCGAGCGCTCCCTGCTCGATCATGCCGGCAAGTGCTGCCGCATCCGAGATCCCGGCTCGGGCATAGGTGCTCTCCGGCCCGATATCGCCGATCCCGAAGATGACCTTGCCGGCGGCACGGATCATACGGAACTGGTTGACGAGCATCGGCTCCTGCATGAGTTCGTCGTGCAGTTCGTCGGTGGAGACGATCGCCGGGGCAAGCAGGTTGATGCAGCGGGCGCCGAGCCGATTGGCCATCAGCGAGGTGCAGAATTCCGGCGAGAAATCGCTGGTGCCGATCGAGCTTCCCGAGAGCTGGACGACGGTGAGGTTCCGCTCATGCCGTAGTCGTGGAATCGAGCGGGCGGCAGCGAGCACCGTTTTTCCCCAGGCGACGCCGATCGTGTCACCCGGATCGACCATGGACGCGAGCAACCTCCCTGCCGCTTCGCCGATGCGGCGGTCTGCATCGTTGGGATCGAGGTCGGGAATAACCGCCGCGCCGCGAAGGCCGTATTTTTCCATGAGGCGCCGCGAGGTCAAGGTGCGGGCAAAAGCGTCGTGGTCGACCTGCACGGCGACAAGTCCGCTTTCGCGTGCCTCCTGCAGGTAATGTACCACGCTCGCCCTGGAGACGTTCATGACCTTGGCCACATCGCTCTGGTTAAGCTGGTCGACATAGTAGAGCCAGGCAGCCCACGCCACCGCGCTGTCGAATTCGGGCGGCAGTGCCGAGAGCCCAGATGGTCGGACCACGTCGATATCGGCGTTGGCATTCATGTCCCTTTTTCCGCAGGTTTGCAGAACGAAGTCAAGCGTTGCGGGCAAATGCTTGACAAAAGACAGTGATAGGTGACTATTGTTCGATAGCGCAGCGCGCCTGCGGTCCGATTAGAGAGTTGCCCACAAGAGGACGCCATGACGAATCCGGCAGCCGGATCCTGGACGACTTTAATCGACGACATTTTGAACGGGAACTGGACCAACCCGGAGACCGGGAAAAAGGCCGTGGTCCCGTATGAGCGGATTGTCATCGAAGAAAGCCTCGAAGGGCGAGCGGCCGACCTCGTTTCGGAGCTCGATCTGGGTGAGCGGTTCACGGTCGTTGCGGATGCCGCGACCTATGATGCGCTTGGCGAACGCGTTGCGCGCGAACTGAAGACGCTCGGCCCCGTCGATGTCGTGATATTGGATCGCCCGCATGCCGACATGGCCAATGTCGAAAGCCTGGCCGTCAAACTTGCGGATGCGGATGCCGTGGTCGCGGTCGGTTCCGGCACGATCAACGATCTTTGCAAGTTCGTCACCGGAAGGAATGGACGGCGCTACTGTGTGTTCGGGACGGCCGGTTCGATGAACGGCTACACATCGACGACCGCGTCCATCACACTTGAAAGCGGTCTGAAGGTATCCCTCCCTTCCCACGCGCCATCAGGCTTTTTCGTCGATCTTGGCGTCTCCGCTGCCGCCCCGACCTATCTGTCGGCGGCGGGGTTCGGTGACTGTCTTTGCCGCTCGGTCGCCCAGATCGACTGGTGGATGTCGCACCGTCTGCTTGGCACGGCCTACCATAAGGTTCCGTTTCTCATCCAGGAAAGGGATGAAGCGGCGCTCAACGAGCGTGCGGCAAAGCTTGCCGAACACGACATCGAGGCCAATGGCTATCTCTATCGCGTGCTGACGCTCTGCGGCCTCGGCATTTCCTTCACCGGCGTCTCCAATCACGGTTCCATGGGCGAGCATCAGATATCACACTACATCGACTGCTTCGCCGGCGAGCGTCACCCCGGTACGCTCCACGGCACCCAGGTCGGCGTCGCTTCACTCACAATGGCGCGATTGCAGCAAGCAATGCTTGCAAGCGACAAGCCGCCGGTGGTCAAGGCGACGAAGATCGATCCTGACGACATGGTCCGCCGCATGGGGCCGGCTGTCGCCGCACAGTGTCTCGACGAACTGAAGAAGAAGGCCTTCGACGAGACTGGAGCCGCCGCATTCAACGAGCGGCTGCAGGAGCTCTGGCCGACGCTCAGGCAGGAGCTCAAGCAATTCATGGTGCCTGTCGACGAAATGCAGCGCCTGCTGAAATCTACCGGCGGACCGATTTCAGCGGCCGAATTGGGCACGCCGGCCGATTTCTATCGCGAGGCCGTCGTTCATTGCCGGGAGATGCGCAATCGCTTCTCATTCCTCGACATTGCTGCTGATGCAGGAATGCTGGAGGATTTTGCTCGCGAGGAAGCCTGACCGGATGCGCGACCTCGCCGAATTCGGCCCCGAATCTGCATCGCGCATTCGCGGCGTCTTCTGCGATATCGACGACACCTTGACGACCGAGGGTCGTCTTCCGGCCGATGCCTACCGTGCGCTCGAACGCCTGCACGAGGCGGGCCTTGTCGTTGCTCCCATTACCGGGAGACCGGCAGGCTGGTGCGACATGATTGCCCGGTTCTGGCCGGTGACCGGCGTGGTCGGCGAAAATGGCGCTTTTTACTTCGCTTATGATCAGGCAACGCGAAAGATGATCCGGGTTTTCGCCGCGAGCGCTGAGGAACGCCGGGAACACAGGCGCAGGCTCACCGAACTGGAAAAGCGCATTGTCCAGGAAGTGCCGGGTTCGGCCGTATCCGCCGACCAGCAATATCGCGAAGCCGATCTGGCCATCGACTTTTGCGAAGATGTTCCGGCGCTGCCGATGTCCGATGCCAGGCGCATCAAGCAGATTTTCGAGGAAGCCGGCGCTGTCGCCAAGATTTCGTCGATCCATGTGAACGGCTGGTTTGGTCGATACGACAAGCTGTCGATGACGCGCCGCTTTGCGAGCGACAGGCTGGGAACCGATCTCGATGCCGAAAGGCAGGCCTACGCGTTCGTCGGAGACAGTCCGAACGACGCCCCGATGTTCGGGTTCTTTCCGAACTCGTTCGGGGTCGCGAATGTGATGGACTTCCAGGGACAAATCGACGCCGAACCCGCTTTCGTCGCCAGGTCGCGGGGTGGACGCGGTTTCGTCGAGATTGCCGATATGATCCTGGCGAACCGGAGGTCGGGAGTGGTCTGATCGGCCGGCGCGAAATGTGCCGGCTGCAAAAGACGTAAAGGGTGTTCTGCAGGCGATGGAACCGAACCAGGGACGGCTTAGGAAAGGTCCGCCGGAAGTCTGCTCGCAGATGAAAGCGGGCGCGGTGCACCGGGCAGCATCGCACGGCACCTTCGGCTGCCGCCGCGATGCCGGCCGGTGGATGTCACAGCGAGCTGCCCGTCTCCTGATCGGTGATGAGGCCGGTGAAGAACCCCTTTTCCAGGAGCTTGGCCATGATGCCGACCTTGTTCTTTCCGCCGGAAACAAGGATGCGTTTGGGAATGTTCAGCGTGTCGCGAGGATAAACCCCGACAATGCGCTCGTTGACGGGATGGTCGATAAGTTCGGCGTCCCGGTCGAAGAAATAGCCGAGAAAGTTCCCGATCGGCTTCATTCTCAGGACGTCGTCGAATTCCTCGTCCGTCATGTAACCGACGCTCCGAAGCGTCGAACTGGTTGTGCCGCCGACGCTCATCAGCGCAAGGTCGGCGTTCAGTGCCTTCTGGATAACCTCGCGCGCGCTCGGTTGCTGCAGGATCGTCTCGCGGCTTTCGCGGCTGTCGCAGATGATGGGTCCGGGGAGATAGTAGGATTCGGCCTGAGTGCGCTGGGCAAAGACGGCGGCGGCGTCGTATTTGTCGATCGACGACCGGCGCGACAGCGAGCCGAGAAGCGGCACGACGGTAACGTTCCTGAGCGCCACCGGTTCGATGTTGGAGGCGAGCCATCTCATGGTACGGCCCCACGCCATGGCGACCGTCATGTCGTCCCTGAGCAGCGTCTCGACGGTCTGCGCGGCATAGATGCCGATCACTTCGGAGAGCCCGAGCTCCGACCCGGTGTCATCAGGCGTGATGCTGCATATGTCGAGCCGGTACTTCCGCCTGAGCTGTTCTTCCATTTCGAGCGCCTGGGACGTCCCGGCGTTGATGCGGATCGAGACGATACCGCGCTCCTTCGCCTCGGCCAGCAGCCTGTGGATCTTGGTGCGATTGATCTGCAGCCGCTCGGCGATGGCCTGCTGCGTTTCGCCCAGCACGAAATATTGATGGGCAACCCGGGCCAGGAGACCGATCGACGTCATGAGGGTCCTCCGATGCTTGTGGCGCACCCATCCGAATGCCGCTGTCGCCGGCCAACAAGTGCTTGCCACAGACATGGTGACGATATAGCATTTGAACAAATGCACAAGATATGAACATTTGTGCATCGCAAAACGAAGCGGTACGGGAGGAACGCGTGCGGGTTGCCCAAGCCAGACGTTTCGTCATTTCGGACCACCCGCTGCCCTGGCTACTGCCGCTGGTGGCGATCCTGCTTGTCTTCACCGTCTATCCCCTGATCTACAACATCTGGCTGAGCTTCCACGAGTTCGTCCCGCGCCGGCGGGCGCTCGAATTCGTCGGAACGGAAAACTGGGTGCAGCTCTGGAACGACACGAGGTTCTGGCAGTCGCTCGTTATCACCTTCACCTATTTCGCCATCGCTCTGGTCTTTGAACTGGTGCTCGGCATGGCGATCGCGCTGCTCCTGGACAGCGACGGCTTCGGTTTCGGATTCCTGCGCGGCGTGCTGACGATGACGCTCGTCATCCCGCCGGCCATTGTCGGCATGATGTATCTGCTGATGGAGGATCCGCAGTTCGGGGTGATCAGCTACGTCCTGCAGTCGATTGGGCTGCTCAATCCGAACAACCCCATTCTCGCCACGGCGTCGACCGCGCTTGCCGGCGTTCTCGTCGCGGAAATCTGGCAGTGGACGCCGTTCATGGTCCTCATCTTCCTTGCCGGTCTCAGGGCGCTGCCGCCGGAGCCTTATGAGGCCGCGATGATCGACGGCGCGTCGTCGTTCCAGATTTTCCGGCGCATCACCCTGCCGATGATGTCGAAGGTGATCGCGATCGCCGTCCTGGTCCGCGGCATCGATCTGTTCCGCGTCTTCGATTACGTCTTCGTCATGACTTCCGGCGGGCCGGGAGCGTCGACCTACTCGCTGTCCCTCTATGCATGGCAGCAGACGTTCAGCTTCGTAAAATGGGGCTATGGAGCCACGCTCAGCCTCGTCACCCTGGTGATCATCCTCGTCATTGCCAACCTCTTCATCCGTATCGCGAAGGTGAGATGGTAAAATGAACGGCTCCTACTCGACGCGCATGCTTCGCACCATCGCCGCCTGGCTTGTGGTCGCAGTCTTCTTCTTTCCAATCTACTACTGGACGTCGGTGGCGTTCAAACACGGCAATGACATCTTCAACCGGCCGCCGAAACTATTCGCCTTCACGCCGACCTTCGACAATTTCCAGAAGGTGTTCGGGATTTCGCTGGGCAGCGGCGGCATCACGGTGACGCCGGGCGGCGGCAATTTCTACATGGCGCCCCGTGTCTGGGACTCGATCGTGATCGCGACGCTGTCGACAGTGCTCGCCGTCGCCATCGCCACGCTTGCCGCCTATGCGCTGTCGCGTATGAACTTCCGCGGCCGGCACAGTTTCGTCGGATGGGTGTTGTCGACGCGCATGATGCCGCCCGTCGCGGTCGCGGTTCCGATGTTCTTCATCTACAAGAGTTTCGGGCTCATCGACACCTATACCGGCATGGTGCTGATCCATGCGCTGATGAACCTGCCGCTCGCCGTCCTCCTGATGAAGAGCTTCTTCGACGACATCCCGTCCGAGATCGACGAGAGCGCGATCGTCGATGGCGCCAGCCGCTTCATGATCTTCCGGCGGATTGTGCTGCCGATGGCCAAGGGCGGCATCGCCGCCACGGCGGTCCTCTGCTTCATCTTCAGCTGGACCGAATTCCTCTTTGCGCTGACCCTGACCACCACGTCGGTCAAGACCGTGCCAGTCGTCTCGTCGACCTTCGTCACCTCGATCGGCACCGCCTGGGGCAACATGGCCGCGCTGGGCGCTGCATCCATCATTCCCGCTTTCATCTTCATTCTGTTGGTTCAGAAGCACCTCGTGCGCGGTCTCACGATGGGATCGTTGAAACAATAGATGGGAGGCTCAAATTCGCAGCCTTGTGAAAATCGCGAATTAAACCGGAGGAGTAGACAATGAAAGACAGCATCAGAAAGGCGCATCTTGCCTCTGTCACTGACCGCTTCGTTCGCGGACAGATGGACCGGCGGTCGTTTCTTCGCGCAGCAGGCATTCTCGGCCTCGGTGCCGGCGCGCTCGGCATGGGCTTGGGACGACGTCCGTTCTACGGCATCAGCCAGGCATCGGCTCAGGAACAGGAGCTGAAGCCCAGCGCCGAAATCACCAAGTGGCTCTCGGATGTCGGCAAGCCCTTTGCCGGAACGACGCTCCGTCTCGCCACCGAATCGACGCCGCCCTCGAATGCCATCGCTACGCAGCTCAAGCAGTACTTTGAGGAGGCTACCGGCATTAAGGTCGAGATCGAAGTGCTGCCGCTCGAGCAGGTGCTGCAGAAGCTAACGCTCGACGTCGCCTCGAGCCTCGGCACCTACGACCTCTACTATATCGACCAGAGCTGGGCGGCGAGCTTCAGCCAGGACGTCTTCGATCCGCGTGAGCAGCTCAAGAACGCCGATCTGGCAATGCCGAACTACAATATCGACGACTTCCTGAAGCCGCTCGTCGACGGTATTGCCATGTACGAGGACCGCATGGTCGGCGTGCCCTACGACATTCCGATCTTCATCATGCAATACCGCAAGGACGTCTGGGACGAGCTCAAGCTGCCTCCTCCGGCCACGCTGGACGATTTGCTGCAGGCGTCTGCGGCGATCACCGACGCCAAGGGCCCGAACATGTACGGCACCAGCGGCCAGATGAAATCGGGCCACTACAGCCTCGAATGCGATTGGACGGCGTGGCTTTGGGGCCATGGCGGTTCGATTTTCGGCCCCGACGGCAAATTCACCGGCAATGACGAAGCCGGGTTGGCCGCCATGGCCTACTGGGACAAGCTCAAGGCGACGATGCCGCCCGGCGTCGACGGCTGGACATGGGATGGCGAGGGCCAGTCGGTCGGCCAGGGCGTCGCCGCGTCGATGCTGTCCTGGGGCGAATTCTTCCCGTTCTTCGACGATCCCAAGGCTTCCAAGGTCTCCGGTCTGATGGAAGCGATGGTTCCGCCGAAACCTGCCGCTACGCTACGCACGGTCGAGCAGACCGGATTCGGCGAAATTCCGGGCGTTGGTCATCAGGGCGGTTCTTCGCTCGCCGTGTCGAAATACTCGAAGAGCCCGGACGCCGCCTGGATATTCATGCAGTGGGCGACCTCAGCCGATACTCAGGCGCTGATAACCGTTCTGGGCGGCGGGACGGGGCCAACGCGCACCAGCGTCTATGACGATCCACGCGTGCTGGCCAATGCGCGTGTCGGCGCCGGCACGACCCGCCATTTGCCGGTCGTGCGCGACACCATCGCCAACTACATGGGATCCGAGCCCGACCTGCCGGCATGGGCAGAACTCTCGAGCGACATGATCCCGGTTGCGCTGGGCAAATACTTTGCCGGCCAGTCGGGCTCGGCCAAGGAGTCGCTCGACGCCCTGAAAACCCAGGTCGACGATCTCGTCGCCAAGAGCTGAATGTTCCGGGGTGGGGGGGGGGGGGGGGGGGGGGGGGGGGGGGGGGGGGTCGAGGATGGCGAAAGAAGAAAGGGGTTGTAAGAGGAGGTAGTGGTGGGGAGAGGGATGGGTGAGGG
>NZ_JAMYLQ010000019.1:0-133402 GCF_040318115.1 Mesorhizobium sp. M1312
CCACCCCCCACACGGGGCCGCCGCGAAACCCGCCGAGCCCGCCCCAAATCGCCCTACTCCCGGCCCATTTGTTGCCCCCCCCGCCCGGCACCTCCGGCCCCCGCGCCATAAAAAACGGGGGGGCGGCGCAAGGGATCGCGTGGAAGTGTCTCATTCGCCATGATTTTTCAGCGCCGCCTCACAAGGACTCAGTCGATGAAGATGTATTGTCCGGCACCGGACGATGCGAGTCCAGCGGTAGTGATTCGAGTCTGCGAGCTCGCGATACATTGCTTTATGACGGCAGTTATGCTAGGAATATATGCATGGTGCTGATATGCCAGTGACCCGCCGCCGAGGCGGGTTTTTGTTTCAGCCTCACGCGAATTCCATGATCACCGCATCGACGGCGAGACTGTCGCCTGGCTTCGCCTTGAGTTTCGACACGGTGAGATCGCGCTCGGCGCGCAGCACGTTTTCCATCTTCATAGCCTCGACCACGGCCAGCGTCTCGCCGGCCTTGACCTCCTGCCCCTCGGCAACGGCGATCGATACGACGAGGCCGGGCATCGGGCAGAGCAGCATCTTCGACGTGTCCGGCGCCACTTTGTCCGGCATCAGCCTTTCGAGCTCGGCGGTGCGTGGCAGCATGACGCGTGCCGTCACCGACATGCCTTTCCAGGCCATGCGAAGCCCGTTCGGCACCGGCCTGATCTGCGCTGCAACCCTGCTATTGCCTACCCTGCCGCGCCAGATGAGATCGCCCGGATGCCAGTCGGACGTGACCGTCAGCGCCCTGCCGCCGTCAATCGACAGATCGATCGCCATCGGAATGGAGATCATGCCTTCGATAACGGAGGCCGAAAGGTAGACCTTGCCGATCTTGATCACCCAGTCGCGTTTTAGGACACCCGAATGCGGCGCCAGCCGCCCGCCGAGCCGGTCGAGCCGGTCGCGGCGCAGCAGTTCGACCGCGGTGGCGATCGCTGCCAGCACCGCCTTCTCCTCGCTATCAGGCACGATCGGCGCGAAGCCATCAGGATATTCCTCTGATATGAAGGCGGTCGATATCAGCCCTTCCCGCCAGCGCGGATGCTGCATCAGCGCCGCCAGGAACGGCATGTTGTGCTCGATGCCGTCGACGACGAAGCTGTCGAGCGCGTCCGACATGGCGTCTATTGCCGCGAGCCGCGTCGGCGCCCAGGTGCACAGCTTGGCGACCATCGGGTCGTAGAACATCGAGATTTCCGACCCCTCGGTGACGCCGGTATCGTTTCGGACGACGATTTCGCCCAACCGTCCCTCTTCCGGCGGCCGGTATCTCGTCAGCCGACCGATCGACGGCAGGAAATTGCGATACGGGTCCTCGGCGTAGAGGCGGCTTTCCACCGCCCAGCCGTTCAGCTTGACGTCGCTTTGCTTGATAGCGAGCTTTTCGCCGGCAGCTATGCGGATCATCTGCTCGACCAGATCGATGCCGGTGACGAGCTCGGTCACCGGGTGCTCGACCTGCAATCGCGTATTCATTTCAAGGAAATAGAAGTTCTTTTGGCTATCGACGATGAACTCGACCGTGCCGGCGCTCTCATAGTCGACCGCCCTGGCCAACGCCACCGACTGCTCGCCCATGGCTTTCCGGGTCTTGGCGTCGAGGAAAGGCGAAGGCGCCTCCTCGACGACCTTCTGGTTGCGGCGTTGGATCGAGCATTCGCGCTCGCCGAGGTAAAGCGCGTTGCCATGCGCGTCGGCCAGCACCTGGATCTCGATGTGGCGCGGATCGACCACGAACTTTTCGATGAAGACGCGGTCGTCGCCGAACGAGCTTTTGGCCTCCGACCGCGCCCGGTCGAACCCGTCGCGCACCTCGGCCTTGCTCCAGGCGATGCGCATGCCCTTGCCGCCGCCACCGGCCGAGGCCTTGATCATCACGGGATAGCCGATCTCGCCAGCTATTTTCTCGGCATGACCGGCATTCTCGATGACGCCAAGCCAGCCGGGTACGGTCGACACATTTGCAGCATTGGCGAATTTCTTCGATTCGATCTTATCACCCATCGCCCTGATCGCTTTGGGTTTCGGGCCGATGAAGACGATGCCTTCTTTCTCCAGCGCCTCGCAGAAGGATGCGCGTTCGGACAAAAACCCGTAGCCGGGATGCACGGCTTCAGCACCCGTCGTCTTGCAGGCAGCGATGATCTTTTCCGGGACCAGATAGCTTTGCGCGGCCGGCGAAGGCCCGATATGTACAGCCTCGTCGGCCATCTCGACATGCACGGCGTCGCGATCGGCGTCCGAATAGACCGCGACGGTGGCGATGCCCATCTTGCGCGCCGTCTTGATGACGCGGCAGGCGATCTCGCCACGATTGGCGATCAGGATTTTTGTGAACATGCGGGTCGCGTTCCCTCGGCTGCCTTTCTTTTATGGGCTTCACCCGGGCGGTCAAGGCAAGTTGGCGTATATCCCGGGCGCAAGTCGGCTGACGCCCACCAAAACCCGGCTACCAACTGTCAATTCGTCCCATAGTCCAGAACCTGCAGATACGCTAAAGCTCGCCTCGATTGCAGATTGAGAGGAGATGCTGATGAAAACCCGTGCCGCTGTCGCTGTCGCCGCCGGAAAGCCGCTGGAAATCCTGGAGGTCGACCTCGACGGCCCGCGCGCGGGCGAGGTGCTGGTCGAGATCAAGGCGACCGGCATCTGCCACACCGACGAATTCACGCTGTCGGGCGCCGATCCCGAAGGCATCTTTCCGGCGATCCTCGGCCATGAGGGTGCGGGAATCGTCGTCGATGTCGGTAAGGGCGTCACCTCGGTCAAGAAGGGTGACCACGTCATCCCGCTCTACACGCCGGAATGCCGGCAATGCCCATCCTGCCTGTCCAGAAAGACCAATCTGTGCACCGCGATCCGCGCCACCCAGGGCCAGGGCTTGATGCCGGACGGCTCGTCGCGCTTCTCGATCGGCAAGGACAAGATCTTCCACTATATGGGCTGCTCGACCTTCTCCAACTTCACCGTGCTGCCCGAGATCGCGGTGGCCAAGGTCAATCCCGACGCCCCCTTCGACAAGATCTGCTACATCGGCTGCGGCGTCACCACCGGCATCGGCGCAGTGATCAACACCGCCAAGGTCGAGATCGGCGCCACGGCCGCCGTCTTCGGCCTCGGTGGCATCGGCCTCAATGTCATCCAGGGGCTGCGCCTTGCCGGCGCTGACATGATCATCGGGGTCGACCTGAACAACGACAAGAAGGAATGGGGCGAGAGATTCGGCATGACGCATTTCGTCAATCCGAAGGAGATCGAAGGCGATATCGTGCCCTATCTCGTCAACATGACAAAGCGCGGCGCCGACCAGATCGGCGGCGCCGACTACACGTTCGACTGCACCGGCAGCACCAAGGTGATGCGGCAGGCGCTTGAGGCATCGCACCGCGGCTGGGGCAAGTCGGTGGTCATCGGCGTTGCCGGCGCCGGCCAAGAGATCTCGACGCGGCCGTTCCAGCTCGTCACCGGACGCACCTGGATGGGCACCGCCTTTGGCGGCGCGCGCGGCCGTACCGACGTGCCGAAGATCGTCGACTGGTACATGGACGGCAAGATCGAGATCGACCCGATGATCACCCACACACTGAAGCTGGAAGACATCAACAAGGGTTTCGACCTGATGCATGAGGGCAAGAGCATCAGGAGCGTGGTGGTTTATTAAGTGAAATTGGCTCTGATGGGCTACATCGCGGCATGGACCACGAAGAGGTCCGAAGCGTTGCAGGGATAGCGACCGCCCGAATATCATCGATGAAGCCCGGCGAAGCCGCCAGGCTTCGTACGCGTTGGAACGAACGATGCCCGTACCTGCCATTTACGTCGATGCCGACGCTTGTCCGGTGAAGGCCGAGGTCGAGAAAGTTGCCGAGCGCCATGGCGTCGTCGTCACCTTTGTCTCCAATGGCGGCCTGCGCCCGTCGCGCGATCCGATGATCCGCAACGTCGTCGTGTCCAAAGGCGCCGACGCGGCCGACGACTGGATCGTCGACAATGCCAAGCCCAACGACATCGTTGTCACGGCCGATATCCCGCTTGCCGCCCGCACGGTGGCTCTTGGCGCCCACGTGCTTGGCCCGACCGGGCGCCCGTTCACGCCGGAAACGATCGGGATGGCGGTGGCGATGCGCGACCTCAAGCAGCATCTGCGCGAGACCGGCGAAAGCAAGGGGTACAATGCCAGTTTCGCGCCGCAGGACCGCTCGCGATTTCTCGGCGAGCTCGACCGCATCTTGCGGCGTGCGCTGAAATCCGCCGCGCTGGGCTAGCGCTTCGACCCCGGACCGGAGGTCAGCGCAGCAAAACCGGGAATCGATGTTCGGCATCATGCGCGGTCAAAAGTGCTATAATGTGCGAGTCCTAAAAGACGAGCGGCGGTACGACGGACCGCCATCAGAGGCCGGGCGATGACGACCGAGATGCCCCTGAAGAAAACACTGCACCGCCATATGCAGTTCGCGGTGTCGGCCTGCATAGGTGTAGTAGCGCTGGCGCTTGCGCTGGTCTTACGCACTCCACTCGCCTTTTCGATCGGCGCCAATGCGTTTTTCGCCGCTTACACCGTCATCGTCATTGCCCAGATGCCGCAGCTCACCGACCGCTATCTGAGCAAGCATGCCCGCGCCACCGACCAGCCGGTGCTGGTCATCTTTGCGGTGACGCTGATTGTCGTCGCCGTCGCCATCATCTCGTTGTTCCAGTTGATCAATCGCGAGGGCAGCGCGCATCCTATCGAACTCACCTTCGCGCTGCTGTCGATCCCCCTCGGCTGGTTCACCATCCACGCCATGACGGCGCTGCACTACGCACATGTTTACTGGCTGAACGATGAAGAGACCGATCACGGCAGCAAAGCGAAGCAGAAAAAGCCCGTCGGCGGCCTTTTTATTTCCCGGTAAGGAGCAGCCGGACGGCTGGGATTTCCTCTACTTCTCGACCACCGTTGGCATGACCTCGCAGACCTCCGATACCGCGGTCTCGACCACGCAAATGCGTCGTATCGTGCTTTTGCATTCGATCGTGTCCTTCTTTTTCAATACAGTGATCGTCGCCGCTGCGGTCAACCTCGCCGTCAGTCTCGGAAGCCGGTAGTACCAAGGCAGGCCGTAATATTTCCGTGATCGGATGAAACATCGCTTTGGCTGGCAACGTAGTGGGAGGAGAACGACCGGAAAGGCCGAGTGAGCGGCCGGGAGGACGCGAAACAATGAAACCGGTTGCCAGGAGCCAATCCACCGTCGGGCCAGATAGTGCCGCGCGGAAGGATGCGACGCTGATCTACCGGCAATCGCGCTGGACGCGACTGACGCACTGGCTCTGGGCCATCTCGCTGTTCTTCATGCTGCTTTCCGGCCTGCAGATCTTCAATGCCCGCCCCCAGCTCTATATCGGCAAGGAGTCGGGATTTGCATACAACAACACCGTCTTCGCCATTGGCGCCGAGAACACCGCAAACGGTCCGCGCGGCTACACCGAAATCTTCGGCAAACGCTTCGACACAACCGGTGTGCTCGGCTGGTCGGGGCCGGCGGGTCGGGAGACGTCCCGCGCCTTCCCGTCCTGGGCGACGATCCCCTCCTATTACGACCTCGGCACCGCCCGCGTCTTCCATTTCTTCTTCGCCTGGATACTGACCACGACACTGGTCGTGTGGCTGGTCGCCAGCCTGAGCAACGGTCATCTGCGCCGTGATCTTGTCCCGCGCATCGGCGATCTCAGGCGCTTGCCGCGAGACATCGTCGATCATGCCAAATTCAAGTTCCACCACACGCGCGAATACAACACGCTGCAGAAGATGGCCTATGGCAGCGTGATGTTCGTGCTGCTGCCGCTAATGATCATCACCGGCCTCGCCATGTCGCCGAGCATGAATGCGGTGCTGCCATTCCTAAACGATCTGCTCGGCGGCCGGCAGACGGCGCGGACGATTCATTTCATCGTGATGCTGCTGCTCGTCGCCTTCTTCATCATCCATATCCTGATGATCTTCGCCGCCGGCCCGATCAACGAGCTGCGTTCCATCATCACCGGCTGGTACCGAACCGACCCGCCGGCGCCTGGCAGCAAGACGCCCGAGAGGAGTGCGTGAGATGGCGAAGTTTGTGATCAGCCGCAGAAAATTCCTGACCTCGGCCAGCCTCGGCGTCTCCGGTATCATGCTGTCGGGTTGCGATGCCTTCGACAACCAGATTCGCGTCGGCGACGACCTGCGCAGCTTCCTCGAAGGCGCCAACGGCCTGACCTGGCGCGCGCAACGCCTGCTCGCCGGCGATTCGCTGGCGCCGGAATTCACCGAAGCCGACATTCGCCAGCCGCAACGGCCGAATGGCGTCACAGCGCCGGACGACGATGTCTACAAGGGCCTGCTCGCCAACAATTTCGCCGACTGGCGGCTTGAGGTTTCCGGCCTTGTCGAAAAGCCGCTGTCGCTGACCCGCGAGCAGCTGATGAACATGCCAAGCCGCACCCAGATCACCCGCCACGACTGCGTCGAAGGCTGGAGTTGCATCGCCAAATGGACCGGCACGCCGCTGTCGTTGGTGCTTGATCAGGCGGTGGTCAAGCCGCAGGCGCGCTACGTGATGTTCCATTGCTTCGACACGATCGACCGCAGCCTGTCCGGCGACATCAAATATTACGGCTCGGTCGATCTGGTCGATGCCCGTCACCCGCAGA
The DNA here is from genome assembly GCF_040318115.1 of Mesorhizobium sp. M1312. Taxonomy (NCBI): domain Bacteria; kingdom Pseudomonadati; phylum Pseudomonadota; class Alphaproteobacteria; order Hyphomicrobiales; family Phyllobacteriaceae; genus Mesorhizobium; species Mesorhizobium sp. M1312. Next base: position 6,703 of record NZ_JAMYLQ010000019.1, read on the forward strand.
CGATCCTTGCCTATGGCTTGAACGGCAAGCCGCTGCCAGTCGAGAACGGCGCGCCGCTGCGCGTCCGCGTCGAGCGCCAGATCGGCTACAAGATGCCGAAATATCTCCGCAAGATCGAACTGGTCGACGATTTCGCCACTATCGGCGGCGGCAGGGGCGGCTATTGGGAGGACAATGGCTACGACTGGTACGGCGGCATTTGACCAACCCCGGAACGACGCTCAGTAGCCATCGTCGCTGTCAGCGCCGGGGCTGCGCATGGATGTATCGGTCCCCAACATCAGCAACGTCTTGAGAAACCGGCAAACTGCGTGGTTAGCGAAGACTTGTCGGTAAGGTGTCGCTGGCAGGTGACAAGGTGTCGCCCACAGGCTATGGATGACGAGTCGAGGGCTCAATTGAGTCCTACCTGTTTGCGGGAGAGAGCAGCGAGAGCTGCCGCCGAAGGGGAAATCGCCCGAAATCTCTCAGGCAAAAGAACCGTAGACGGGAAAGACACTCTGGAAAGTCGGGGCTTGCCCCCGCGCCGAAGGTGTAAGCGCTGCCGACAGAGTTACGGGGCGCGAGTCTCTCAGGCTTCAGACAGAGGGGCACGGACTGGTCGCCATTCGCGGCCGATTGCGTGCGACTCTGGAGATGACATGACGGGCGACGACACCAAACACCTTCCCCTCGAAGACCTGCACGCGGCCGCCGGTGCGCGCTTTGGCGCGTTCGCCGGCTGGTCGATGCCGCTGACCTATCCGGCCGGCGTGATGAAGGAGCACCTTCATACCCGCGAACATGCCGGCCTGTTCGACATCTCGCACATGAAGCTGTTCGAGATCCGTGGCCCGGGCGCTGAGGCGCTGCTCAATCGTGCCTGCCCGCTCGACGCCGGCGCGCTTGAGATTTCCCAGTCCAAATACACGTTCTTTCTCAATGAAGCGGCCGGCATCATCGACGATCTGATCGTCACCAGGCTCGGCCAGCAACGCTTCATGGTCGTCGCCAATGCCGGCAATGCCGAAGCCGACGAAAAGCACTTGCGCGCCCTTGCCCTAGATTTTGAGGCAAAGGGTGATTTTGAGGCCAAGATCGATGCACTCGACCGCGTCTTCTTGGCGGTCCAGGGGCCCGAGGCCTGGGCCGCCTTGTCCCGCGCCGGCATCGAGACCGGATCGCTGCTGTTCATGCACGGCTTTGAACCCCGCGAGAACTGGTTCATGAGCCGGTCGGGCTATACCGGCGAAGACGGTTTCGAGATCGGCCTGCCGGAAGCGGATGCGCGAAATCTCGTCGCCAAACTGCTCGAGGACGAGCGCGTGATGTGGGTTGGGCTGGCCGCCCGTGACAGCCTGCGGCTCGAAGCAGGGCTGTGCCTGCACGGACTGGACATCACGCCTGAGATCGACCCGGCCAGCGCCGGGCTGATGTGGGCGATCCCGAAGGAGGTTCGCGCCTCTGGCGCTTTCATCGGCGCCGACGCATTGCGTTCAATCCTGGAGCGCGGCCCGGCGCAGAAACGCGTCGGCCTGAAGCCGGAAGGCCGCCAGCCGGTGCGCACTGGCGCTGCCCTTTTCGACGCCGACGGCGATCCCGCCGGCCACGTCACCTCCGGCGGCTTCGGCCCGTCGGCCGCCCATCCGGTCGCCATGGGATATGTCCAGACGTCGCTGGCTAAACCTGGCGCAAAACTCTTCGCCGACGTTCGCGGGACCAAAATCCCGGTCGATATCAATCCCCTGCCCTTCACGCCGCATCGCTACCGCAAAGGATGAACCTTCTCATGGCAAAAACCTATTTCACCGAAGATCACGAATGGCTCCGCGTCGAAGGCGGTGTCGCCACCGTCGGCATCACCGACTACGCGCAGGAGCAGCTCGGCGATCTCGTCTTCGTCGAATTGCCGGAGCTTGGGAAAAAGCTGGCCAAGGGCGATACGGCCGTCGTGGTCGAATCCGTCAAGGCGGCATCGGACGTCTATGCACCGGTCGACGGCGAGATCACCGAGGCCAACACCTCGCTTTCGTCGGACCCGTCTTTGGTCAATTCGGCGGCGACCAGCGACGGCTGGCTGTGGAAGATGAAGCTGGCCGATGAAAGCCAACTCGAAGGCCTCCTGGATGAGGTCGCCTACAAAGCCCATATTGGTTGATAGCAGGACCAGGAAGATGACCGCAGCACCCTACGCCTTCTCGGCCCGCCATATCGGCCCCGGCCTCAATGACGTCAGAGCCATGCTGGCGACGATCGGCGTTCCCTCAGTCGAGACGCTGATCAGCCAGGCTGTGCCGAAATCGATCCGGCTCGACCGGCCGCTGGCCTTGCCGGCCCCGGCGAGCGAAGCGGAGGCGCTGGCCGAGCTTTCAGCGACAATGGCGAAAAATACAGTTCTGAAGAGCTTCATCGGCGCCGGCTACCACGGCGTCCACGTGCCACCGGTCATCCAGCGCAATCTGTTCGAGAACCCGGCCTGGTATACGGCTTACACGCCCTACCAGGCCGAGATCAGCCAGGGCCGGCTCGAAATGCTGTTCAATTTCCAGACGCTGGTCACCGAACTGACCGGCCTGCCGGTGGCGTCGGCCTCGCTGCTCGACGAGGCGACGGCGGTGGCCGAGGCTGTCGGCATCGCGTTACGCCATCATCGCGACAAGCGGACCAAGGTGGCGCTGGCCGGCACGCCGCATCCGCAGACGCTCGACGTCGTGCGCACCCGCGCCGAACCGCTCGGCATCGAGGTCGACGGCGAAACCATCGACGACAATACCGCCGCTCTGCTGGTCTCCTGGCCCGACACTTTTGGCGTCTATGGCGACCACAAGGCGGCAATCGAGAAAGCCCGCGCCACCGGCGCGCTGGTCGTCTTCATTGCCGATCCGCTCGGGCTGACGCTGACCGAAGCGCCGGCAAGGCTTGGCGCCGACATCGCCGTCGGCCCGATGCAGCGCTTCGGCGTGCCGATGGGCTTTGGCGGGCCGCACGCCGCCTATTGCGCCGTCTCCGACAGGCTGACGCGGCTGATGCCCGGCCGCCTTGTCGGTCAGTCCACCGACAGCAAGGGCCGCCCCGGCTATCGCCTTGCGCTCCAGACGCGCGAACAGCATATCCGCCGCGACAAGGCGACCTCCAACATCTGCACCGCGCAGGCGCTGCTCGCCAACATGGCGACGGCCTATGCGATCTGGCATGGCCCTGCCGGGCTGCAGGCGATTGCCGGCCGAATCCATTCATTGGCCAACCGCCTGGCCGCCGGCCTCAAGGCAGCAGGAATTTCGGTGCTTGGCCCCAGCCGCTTCGACACGGTGACGGTGGAAGTGAAAGGCAGAGCCGGCGCAATCGCCGCTGCCGCTGAAAAGACCGGCCGATTGCTGCGCGTCATCGACGCCGACCACATCGGCATCAGCTTCGACGAGACCTCGACCGATGCCGATCTGGACGCGATCGCGGCGCTGTTCGGCGCCAAGGCAGGCGCCGCTACCGGCAGCACCATGCCCGGAAAGCCGCGCGGCAAGGCGTTTCTCAGCCAGCCGGTCTTCCACGAAAACCACTCGGAAACGGAGATGATGCGCTTCCTGCGCCGGCTGGCCGACAAGGACCTGGCCCTCGACCGCGCCATGATCCCGCTCGGCTCCTGCACGATGAAGCTCAACGCCGCCGCCGAGATGATGCCGGTGAGCTGGCCAAGCGTCGCTAATCTGCATCCATTCGCGCCGGCCGAGCATTCGGCAGGCTATCGCGCGATGGTCGGCGAACTGGAAGGCTGGCTGTCGGAGATCACCGGCTTCGATGCGGTCAGCCTGCAGCCCAATGCCGGCAGCCAGGGCGAGTATGCCGGGCTGCTCGCCATTCGCAGCTATCACCGCTCGCGCGGCGAAGGCCACCGCACCGTCTGCCTGATTCCGTCATCCGCGCATGGAACCAATCCGGCGAGTGCGGCGATGGCCGGCATGAGCGTCGTCGTCGTGCGCTGCACCGAGGATGGTAATATCGATATGGACGATATGAGTGCCAAAGCCAATGAGCATTCCAAGAATCTCGCCGCGCTTATGTTCACCTATCCCTCGACGCATGGCGTATACGAGGAAGGCGCGCGCCATCTCTGCGCCCTCATTCACGAGCATGGCGCCCAGGTCTATTTCGACGGCGCCAACCTCAACGCCTTGGTCGGCCTCGCTCGCCCCGGCGACATCGGCGCCGATGTCTGCCACATGAACCTGCACAAGACGTTCTGCATCCCGCATGGCGGCGGCGGTCCCGGCGTCGGCCCGATCGGCGTCAAGGCGCATCTGAGACCGTATCTGCCCGGCCACGTCACCGAAGGCTCTGGCCATGCCGTGTCGGCCGCGCCGTTCGGCAGCGCTTCGATCCTGCCGATCACCTGGATGTATATCCGCATGATGGGCGCTTCCGGCCTGAAGCAGGCGACCGAGACGGCGATCGTTTCCGCCAACTACGTGGCGACGCGGCTCGCGCCGCACTTCCCGCTCCTCTACAAGGGCAGGCACGCTCGCATCGCCCATGAGTGCATCCTCGACACCCGCGTGCTCAAGGAGAGCTCCGGCATCAGCGTCGACGATATCGCCAAGCGGCTGATCGATTATGGTTTCCATGCGCCGACCATGTCGTTTCCAGTGGCCGGCACGCTAATGGTCGAGCCGACCGAGTCCGAGCCCAAGAGCGAACTGGATCGCTTCTGTGAGGCGATGATCGCGATAGCGGGCGAGGCAGCCAAGGTGGCGAAAGGCGAATGGCCCCTGGCCGACAATCCGCTGGTCAATGCGCCGCATACCGCGGCCGAGGCGCTGGCCGGCCAGTGGAGCCATCCCTATTCGCGCCTGGAGGCGGCCTACCCGGCCGGTGATGCAGACTCATCAGCCAAATACTGGCCGCCGGTGTCGCGCATCGACAATGTCGCCGGCGATCGCAACCTCGTCTGCTCCTGCCCGCCGCTGTCGGAATATCTGGGCGCGGCGGAGTAGACAATGATCCCGAAAAGTGGAATCCGGTTTTCGGACAAGATCATGGTCTAACAAGAAGATAGAAGCCTCAATCAGGCAGAACGCAAGGCCGGCGCGCCGGCCTTGCTCGTCTTCTGGGCGACGACGCGATTTCGCCCGGCGCGCTTTGCCGCATAGAGTGCTGCGTCGGCTTCGGCCAGCACGTGGTCGAGACTGGTGCCACCCGTCCCGCCAAAGCCGATGCCGCCACTGACTGTGCTGCGCAAAGGACCAAGCTGGGTGGCCACGACTTCCGTGCCGAAGGCGACGCTGATCTTACTCGCAATATCGTAAGCCTTCTCCTCTGTCATCCGCGACATGACGAGGACGAATTCCTCGCCGCCCAGCCGGAAGGCGTCGACGCCGGTCCTGGCATATTTCCTGATGACAGCGGCAAAGCGGCGCAGAACCTGATCACCGACCGGATGACCGAATACGTCGTTCGTTTTCTTGAAATGGTCGAGATCGAACATGGCGACGGACATGAACGGGCCGAAAACCCGCTCGCCGTAGAATGCCGTCAACGCCCGCCGGTTCATCAACCCGGTCAATGGGTCGGTCATGGTCTCGGCCTTCAATTCGATCTGCGCCTGCAAATGGTGCAGGGAGAGCGTCAGTGCGCCGAGCCCGGTCATGCAGGCGACCGCCACGACGGAATTCAACCGTTCGGCCCAGTTGTCGGGTGCAACGCCGAGCACCCATTGGCCCTCGACCAGCAGGACCGCGCCGCAAAGCACGAAGGACAGCGCACAGACGCCGCTCAGGAACGAAACGACCAGCAATATCCGGCGATCATGACCACCTTTGATCCAGAACATCACCCCGATAAGCGTGAGCAGCGCCGTAACCGTCGCGTAGCTGACGATGAAGCCGACGCCATCAAAGCCGAGGGACGTCGCGCCTGCGCAAACCGCCATCGCAGCCAAGGTCGGCAAGATGGCGCGCCTGTAGTCGCGCATGCCGAGATACTGCATGGCCGAGAGGCAGAGGGTCAGGAAGCCCAGGCTGAGAAGCGCAAGCACAATCTGGCAAAGCCAGGGGCTGGGATGCCTGGCATAATGCCAGAACAAGACCACATGCGCGACGAGCACGAGAATGCCGCACGCAACAGTCAGGACAAAGCCTGCCTGTGGCGCGGAGAACCAGATCGCAAACATGGTGATGCTGAGGCACGTGCCCGACAGCGCCGCCGCGAGCAGGAGCGAACTGTAATCCAACATGCGCCAGCAGCAGCCTTTTCACGGGTTCTGCCGCATTCTAGGCCAGCGGCAGTGGACGGATACCGTTTTTCGACCAACCTTCAATGTAACCTTCGGACAAGGTTTACAAAGCGTCGATCCCTCAACCCATTTCCGCCGCTTGGTTGTCGGATGGTTTTGCAGTAAGAGGCTCTATCCTCGAACGTAACAGGAACCTCCGTCGCCTGCCCGCAAAAAGCGTGGCAGTATCGGGTGGTGATTCGCAGCATCGGAATCCAGGACCAGCATGGACGAAAATAACGATCTTTTCGGCACTATGGACAAGCAGCCGCAACCGGTTCGCGCCACCGCTCGCCCGGCTGACCCGCTGGTACAGGCGGCGAAGCGCCCGGGATCCCGCGACGGCAGCGAGAGCTACAGTGCCGCCGACATCGAGGTACTGGAAGGGCTGGAGCCGGTGCGGCGGCGACCCGGCATGTATATCGGCGGCACCGACGACAAGGCGATGCACCATCTGTTCGCCGAGGTCATCGACAATTCGATGGACGAGGCGGTCGCCGGCCACGCGACCTTCATAGATGTCGAGCTTTCGGCCGACGGATATCTGGCAGTCACCGATAATGGCCGCGGCATTCCGGTCGACCCGCATCCGAAATTCAAGAAGCCGGCACTCGAAGTCATCATGACGACGCTGCATTCGGGCGGCAAGTTCGACAGCAAGGTCTACGAGACCTCGGGCGGCCTGCACGGGGTCGGCGTCTCCGTCGTTAACGCGCTGTCAGACCATCTTGAGGTCGAGGTCGCGCGCGGGCGCCAGCTCTATCGCCAGCGTTTTTCGCGCGGCGTTCCGGTGACTGGCCTGGAGCAACTCGGCGAGGTGCATAACCGGCGCGGCACCAAGATACGCTTCCATCCCGACGAGCAGATCTTCGGCAAGGGTGCGGCATTCGAGCCGGCGCGGCTCTACCGCATGACGCGCTCGAAGGCCTATCTGTTCGGCGGCGTCGAGATCCGCTGGACCTGCGATGCGTCGCTGATCAAGGAGAAGGACACGACGCCGGCCAAGGCCGAGTTCCATTTTCCCGGTGGCCTCAAGGACTATCTGAAAGCCTCGCTCGGCGACGAATTCCAGGTCACCCGCGAAATCTTTGCCGGCAAAAGCGACAGGCAAGGCGGCCACGGTTCGCTCGAATGGGCAGTGACCTGGTTCGGCGGCGACGGGTTCCTCAATTCCTACTGCAACACCATCCCGACCGGCGAAGGCGGCACGCACGAGGCCGGCTTCCGCAACGTACTGACACGTGGTTTGCGCGCCTATGCCGACCTGGTCGGCAACAAGCGTGCTTCGATCGTCACGTCGGAAGACGTCATGATCTCGGCGGCGGGTATGCTGTCGGTGTTCATCCGCGAACCGGAATTCGTCGGCCAGACCAAGGACAGGCTGGCGACGATCGAGGCGATCAGGATCGTCGAGACCGCTATCCGCGACCCCTTCGATCACTGGCTGGCCGACAACCCGCAGGAAGCTTCGAAGCTGCTCGAATGGGTGATCGCGCGTGCCGACGAACGGGTGCGTCGCCGCCAGGAGAAGGAAGTGTCGCGCAAGAGCGCGGTGCGCAAGCTGCGCCTGCCCGGCAAGCTCGCCGACTGCACGCAGAATGCCGCGGCCGGCGCCGAGCTCTTCATCGTCGAGGGCGATTCGGCCGGCGGCTCGGCAAAACAGGCGCGCGACCGCGCCAGCCAGGCAGTGCTGCCGCTGCGCGGCAAGATCCTCAACGTCGCCAGCGCCGGCAACGACAAGCTGGCCGGCAACCAGCAGATTTCCGACCTGATCCAGGCGCTTGGCTGCGGCACACGCTCGAAATACCGCGATCAGGATCTGCGCTACGACCGGGTCATCATCATGACCGACGCCGACGTCGACGGCGCCCACATCGCCTCGTTGCTGATCACCTTCTTCTATCAGGAGATGCCGAGCCTGGTCCGCGGCGGCCATCTCTATCTGGCGGTGCCGCCGCTCTACTCGATCCGGCAAGGCGGCAAGATCGCCTATGCCCGCAACGATGCGCACAAGGACGAACTTCTGCGTACCGAGTTCACCGGGCGCGGCAAAGTCGAAATCGGCCGCTTCAAGGGGTTGGGCGAAATGATGGCCGCCCAGCTCAAGGAAACCACCATGGACCCGAGAAAGCGCACGCTGCTCAGGGTCGATGTGATCGACGCCGAGGCGGCGACCAAGGATGCGGTCGACGCGCTGATGGGCACCAAGCCGGAAGCCCGCTTCCGCTTCATCCAGGAACGTGCGGAATTCGCCGAGACGGAAGTGCTGGATATCTGAGCGTCTTCTGCTCGGCGAACCGCAAACGGCGACCGTCACTGTTGCAAGGCAGTATGTGGCTGGCATCACCGTGCGAAGCGAGGCACCGCCGGTGCCGCTTTGTCGTGTCAAGCAGCGCTGAAAGCGCCGAAATCGTTGAGTCTGCTGCCTTGAAGTCCGGCGACTTCTGCAATTTCGTGTCCTATTTGCAACAAAACAGAGGAACCGTTGTCCAACCGCCGCTAAGAGGGACCGCGCAAATGGATCAAGCCAGCTGTTCTAAGGTAGCTTGGTACCAATATTAGGGGGCAAATTATGCGCAAGATTCTTCTCGCATCGATTCTCGTTATAGGCTCATCCGAGGTTGCGATCTCGGCCGACGCTGTGATCGATACACTACCCGTTGAGTCAGCCTACAACTGGAGCGGCGCCTATTTGGGCGGATTTATCGGCTACGGTTTTGGTGACACCGAACATCTCAATCCGCCCGCTGAGACGGGAGATCTGGACATCGACGGGGTCATTGGCGGCGTCGCCCTGGGCTACAACTACCAGATGGACCAATACGTTCTTGGCGTCGAGGCAGACATTGCCTGGTCGGGCATAGAAGGTTCCCACGGGCCAGCTTTGTTCAACTCGTTCAATTGCGGGTCGGGCGCGTGCGAGACGGAAGTCAACTGGCTTGCCACAATTCGCGGCAGGGCGGGCTATGCTTTCGACAATATTCTGCCATACGTAACCGGTGGTGTGGCGATCGGAGGCGTGGATGCACGCATCGAAAATGCTCCCACGTTGCAAGACGGCGAGGAGACTCAGGTCGGCTGGACGGTGGGTGCAGGTATTGAATACGGCATCACGCAGCAATGGACTGCCAAGGTCGAGTATCTCTACACTGATCTCGGAGATTGGCGGTACGACAGCGACGGCTCCGACTTCAGCGCCACGGCAGAGTTCTCCACCGTGAAGTTTGGTGTCAATTATCGGTTCTGATTATCGGCCGGTCCTGATTTCTCGCTCGGGTGTTGTAAAATGCCCGAGCTTCTGGTTTGCCGGCAAACTGCAGACGGTCCGTTTGAGTGTCAGGCCGCCGCGATCGCCAGCGCATGGCCGCGCGCGTTTTCGCGCAGCGCATCGAGATGGATTGATTTTACCAATCCGGCGAGATCGCCTTCGGCGGACTGCCCGCCCAATTCCTTCAGCATCAGCCAGCTGACTTCCTGGACGCCTGCAAGGCGCTTGCCATTGGCGACCTCGCGCCAGATCTTCAGCGCGCGCAGGATGATCGCGTGCGTGGCCGCGGCCAAGCCGGCGCTGCGGAACAGCGCCTGCAGCGCCACGTCATGCCCGCCGGCCAGCAGCGCTCTTACCCGCTGTTCGGATTGCTGGCTGAGCGCGACCAGCGCCGAGCCGAAGAAATCGACCTTGCCATGCGCGATGGTGCGAATGATGAAGCTTGCGGTCAGGTCGCCGCGCAGGCGCAGATGCTCGATGAGCGCCGCATGTTCCTGCTGGCGCGTGCCTTCGATCAGCGTCACGGAAGCCTTGACGCAGGCGTCGCGCATGACGCGCTCGGCTCTGGCATGGCCCATCAGCGCCACCACCAGCGACGAGCCTTTAAGCGTTTCACCAAGTTTTATCAGCAGCATATGCCGGCAGTCGGCGGGCAGACGCGCATCTGATATCAGCGCTTCGCGCACCGAAGGCAGATGGCCATGGCGTTCGGCGATACGGCGGAAGCTGAGCGAAGCGATATCGGCGCCGCTGTTGGCGAGAAGCGTGGCGCAGGCTTCCGGCTCGCCGATTTCGGCGATCGCCGCGGCGACCGCCATGGAGACGCGCGGACGGTCGGCGATCAGTTTCTGCGTCGCCTTCTGGCCGCCGGCAACCCGGTCGATCAGATCGGCATCGGTGAGCAGCGGCGAACGTGCCAGCACCAAGCTTGCGACTTCCGGTTGATCGGATGCCAGCGCGCTGACGATCTGCAGCGGCGCGTGATGGCTCATCGACAGCGCCTCTGCAATCGCCAGCCGCACTTTCGACGAGGCATCGTCTAGCAGCAGCGTCAGCGCGGCCTCCGCCGCGCAGCGGTCCTCGAAAGGCAGATCGGCATTGATGTAGGCGCGAGCCAGAGCGCTTGCCGCAGCGGCGCGCTCCGAAACCTTGGCCGTGTAGATCCATTTCAGGAAATGCGAAACAACCATGCCGTCCGCTATGCCCCTAACCCGAGTCTGTTCCCGCCCCAGTGAAGACCGTAGGCAGAAATGGTTTACGAACGGTTCACCATGTTTGTTAACTGGCCCCTCTTTGTTAACTAGCTTGCGAGCGCGGTATGCAGCGCCTATCAACCCTTAGAGCGACCTGCGTCCTTTCGGACGCACGGAAGTACGCTCTAATACTTTGAATCTTCGCATCGTGCTTTCCGAAAAATCGATTCCGATTTTCGGGCCGATGCGGCAGCGGAGGGCATCGACCATGGCCGGGCTTCATCTGGAAGAGTTCGTCGTCGGCCATGTCTTCCGGCATACGCTGCGGAAAACCGTCACCGAAAGCGACAACATGCTGTTTTCGGTAATGACGCTGAACCCGCAGCCGCTGCACATCGATTTCGATTTCGCCGCCAAAAGTGAATGGGGCAAGCCGCTGGTCAATTCACTGTTCACGCTGGGCTTGATGATCGGCATTTCGGTGAACGACATCACCGTCGGCACCACCATCGCCAATCTCGGCATGAAGGAGACGGTGTTTCCGCATCCGGTCTTCCACGGCGACACCATCCGCGTCGAGACCACGGTGGTATCGGTGCGCGACTCCAAGTCGAAGCCGGACCGCGGCATCGTCGAGTTCGAGCACCGCGCCTATAACCAGAACGACGTGCTCGTCGCCAAATGCACAAGACAGGCGATGATGATGAAGAAGGCAGCCTGACCGATGCGCTCGTTGCTTTTCGTTCCCGGCGATTCCGAAAAGAAGCTGGAAAAGGCGTTTGGCGCCGGCGCCGACGTGGTCATCGTCGACCTCGAGGATTCGGTCGCGCCACAAAACAAGGCTTTGGCTCGCGGCGTCGCCGCACGCTCCATCACCGAACACAGGCATCAAACCAGATCCGCAATCTATGTCCGCATCAACGATCTCTCGACCCGCCTGACGGATGACGATCTGGTGGCACTCGTGCCCGTGAAACCCGACGGCATCATGCTGCCGAAGTCGAATAGCGGACAGGATGTCCAGCATCTCTCGGCCAAGCTCAGGGTGCACGAGGCCGAAAGCGGGCTGCCGGACGGCGTCATCAAAATCCTGCCAATCATCACCGAAACAGCCGCCGGCGTGCTGGCGGCCGCCACCTATGCCAAGGCAAGCGCGCGGCTTGTCGGCGTCACCTGGGGTGCGGAAGACCTCTCGGCGGCGATCGGTGCGCGTGCGGCGCGCGACGGGAACGGCCGCTATACCGATGTGTTCCGCTTCGCCCGTACCATGACCATCCTCGCCGCGGCTGCTGCGGAAGTCGCGGCGATCGACACGGTTTTCCCCAGTTTTCGCGACATGGCTGGCTTCGAGGCGGAATGCGCCGAGGCAGAGCGCGACGGCTTCACCGGCAAGATGGCGATCCATCCGTCGCAAGTGCCGGTCATCAACGCTGCCTTCACGCCGTCGACCGAGGCGGTGAAACACTGCCTGGCGATCGTCCAGGCATTCGAAGCGGCTGGAAATCCCGGCGTCGTCGGCATCGGCGGCAAAATGTACGACCGACCGCATCTCCGGCTCGCAGAACGGCTTCTGGCACGCGCTAGGGCGACCGGAGTTTTGGCCTGATTTAGTCTGATCGCGCGACGCCGGGCCCTTCCGACGGTGGCTCGCGTTCCTGCCGGGAGGCGGCTCATCAGTTCCGCGAAATTGACCAGGCGACCAGATACCAGGAACAGCCCGATAGGCCTGCCGCTCACCATGCGCAGCACTGATCATGGCGTTGCCCGCCGCAACGAGCCAACGGTGCCGCCAGACTAGTCGGTTGGTTCTGGAGAGAGGCGGGAAAGTAGACCGCGGATCGACAAATGCAGGCCGTCCGGCGCGAAGATAAGATCAGGATGCTCTCCAAACAGGCTTGTCAAAGCGGCGCGCATATACCGTGTTCCATATCCTACTCGCGAGGGTTCGACGACCGACGGCCCACCCGATTCGGTCCACCTCAGGGTCAGCGTTGGTTCCGGGCTCGAGGCGATCTTCCATTCCAAACGAACCTTGCCTTCGGGCTGGGATAAGCCACCATATTTGATGGCCTTTGTCGCGAGTTCATGAAGGCAGAGGGCGAGGGTTGTGGCGGCCTCGCGCGAAAGCAGCACCTCAGGTCCCTCAATGCTGATGCCGCTTTGTCCGTCCGAGCTGTACGGCGCAAGGATCGAATTGGCGACATCCATCAAAGGCACCGTCTCACCTCCTGCGTCAAAGACCGCAGAATGAACGTTCGACAACGCTCTCAATCGTCCTTTGAAGTCTTCCGCGAGGCCGTCTGCCGAGGTTGCGCCGCGCCGCGTCATTTCGAAGATGGATACGACGCTTGCCAGGATGTTTTTCACCCGATGATTGAGCTCGCGCCGCAGCTCCGTCTCCCGCTCGAGGTAATCGCGCACGTCGCGCTGACGGGCTCTGGTGAGGAGTGCGGACTGGATGCCGCTTATCAGTTCCAGCGCCGCAACGGGACGTTGATAGAATATCTGGCGTGAATGTGGCCAAGCAGCACTCAGGGCCGTCTGGATGCGCGACTGGGACGCCGCACGGTCGAGAAGGACTACGATTGGGATTTCCGACCAGTTCGGCTGGCGCTGAAGGAATCTGGCGATTGTAGCGGTTGCCGCTGGATCTAGGGCTTCATGCGTAACGACAAGCACTCCGGGGGATTCTTTAAGCAGATTCTCCAAATTTGCGGTGTCGGCCGTTTTGGCATGAACGCCGCGCTCTTGCAGCAGGGAGGCCATGTACGAGGCATCCTTGCGATAGGGCGCCAAAATGAGCACCCAATCGAGTGTTCCCAGGCCGTTGTGCTCCGTGTCACTCACGTCTCAGGCAAAGGATTATAGGCAACAACCGAAACACCGGAACTCGCGATGAAGAGCTCCCGGACATCGAGGTCGTGCGGGCCGTGGCGCTTCTTGACGACCGTGATGTTGCGCCTTAGCCGACCCTCATGCTCGGCCATGCGAAGAAGAAGCACCGTGTCGCCGAGAAAACTGACATCCACGTCGATCCCGACATTCTGTCCGAGCAACCCGTGCTGAGCGACAATGAGCATGGTCAGCACGTCCGCACGTGCGAGATGCTTCAAGAGAGACTGGATATCGAGCACCGCTTTTTCGCGATGAGGCAGCGAATTCAGATAGCCGGTGAAGCTATCAATCACCACAACCCGAGTATTATTGCGGCTGACCACTTGCTGCACGATCTGGCCGAATTCGCCCGGCGAGATTTCGTTCGGGCTGAAATCGTAGATGACGAGTTGACCGTCCTTGTAGAACTGCCGCAGGTCCATCCCCAAGCCCTCGGACCGGCGAAAAAGGTTCCAGCCGCTCTTCAAACAGGAACAGGGCAACATTCTCGCCTCGCTGGAGAGCCGCTGTGGCGTAAAGCGACGACATCGTTGACTTGCCAGTCCCAGACTGACCGATCACCAGCGTTATCGTTCCCGATTCCTGGCCCCCGCCAAACATCTCGTCGAGAGCGTCGACCCCAGATTTGATCAGTTGCGGCTTGACGACTTCAGGAGGCGACCCGGGTACAATCCGCGGAAACACGACGACGCCTTCGCCCTCGCGAATGGCCATGTCGTGATACCCGTCGGCATACGGCACGCCCCGCATCTTGCTGACCTCAATACGCCGGCGCACGGCTCCATAATCCTCGAGCGATTTATCAAGCCGGATGACGCCATGAGCAATACCCTCGATCTCTTCGCCGTTGTGATCACCGCCACTCGTTTGAGTATCGAGCAAAACCGCCACAATGCCGCGCTTGGCCAGAAAGGCCTTGAAGCCAATCAGTTCGCGGCGAAACCTCGGCGTGTCGCCGGTGATCAGCCGGATTTCAAGCAGGGAGTCGTAAACCAGCCTGTGTGGTTTGTGTTCTTCGATCGCGCGTTCGATCGCCTTGCGCGTCTCATCCAACCGAAGGTCGGCGGTCTGGAAAATGCTTTGATCGGCCGCGCCACTCACGGTCTCAGAAGCTGAAAGCTCTTCGACACGAATTCCGTCGAGCGTCCAGCCGTGTGAAGACGCAATCGCCTGGAGTTCGGAGGCGGTTTGCGAAAGACTGACATAGATGCAGCGTTCACCGGCCGCCACCCCAGCGCGCAAAAATTGCAGGGCAGCGGTTCTCTTGCCTGCCCCTGGATCGCCCTGCATTATGTAAAAGTTCGAAGCGGGCAGTCCACCGCGAAGAATTTCGTCCAAGCCGGCAATACCGGAACTTACAACGGGCTGTCTCTTTCGCTCTGCCATGTCCGCCTCGTGTCCAACAGTTTGGGAATCGTAAGCCATCGTCGGGTATCAAATGCGTTCGAAAGATGACAGCCTGCAGACCTGTTGGGCCGCTGGGCTGAGGCGCGTCGATTTCTCCCGATCTCGTTCGGTAATCGCCACGCCCGTGCGAGGCAAGTAATCAGCTCGATTTACCAGTAAATGCCGTATTGGGCCTTCGCATCGCCAGCAGGCCCCACAACGCGTACGCCGTTGCGATCCTTTCACCTTGGTGAAAGTCGCCTGGAACAAATGTTGCGGATTCTGGCGATGGACGACGATCCCCTGGTGTTGTTGAACACCGCTGCAATGCTGGAGGACCTCGGCCATACCGTCGCGGAGGCGCATTCGGCAGCGGCAGCGCTTGATCTGCTGAAGGAGCAGCCGTTCGACCTCGTCATAACGGATCACGCGATGCCGAAGATGACTGGCCTGCAGTTATACTGCGCAATCAAGGATAAATGGCCAAATATCCCCGTCATAATAGCCACGGGCTACGCTGAACTGCCGGGCGCTCGGGAGATGAAAACCCTCAGCAAGCCGTTCACCGAATACGAATTGGCGAACGCGATAGCCAGCACTGCCGTTTAGCCACCGGATTACCAACTGCCAGAAGGTAAGCGAGCCGGCCTTGTCAAGAACCAAGTGCTTAATTCTATCCCAGCCCTAATCCTTTCCCCAGCGAGGCCGACGCATCGAAAATATCTCGCTGACGCTGGCATAGTCCATATAGCCGAGACGGCCGACATTGCCCGCCCTGGCGATGTCGAAGATGCCGTCTTTCAGAAATGCATCATCGATATGCACACCGACGACTTCGCCGGCAACCACGATGGCACCGGTCGGTGTCCCGTCCAGCGCCTTTGGCCGCAAGATCTCCGTCACCCGGCATTCAAGCGCCGCGGGCGCCGCCGCAACGCGGGGCGGCGCTACCAGACGCGACGGCGCCATGGTGAGATCGGCATAGTCGAATTCGGTCACGCCGCGCGGCGCATCGACCGCCGTGCGGACCATTTTTTCAGCAAGATCGCGGCTGACGAGGTTGGCGACGAACTCGCCTGTTTCTGCGGCGAAGGTGGCGCTGTCCTTCTCGCCTTCGGAGGAAAACCAGACGATGAAGGGTCGCGTCGAAAAAGCATTGAAGAAGGAATAGGGAGCGAGGTTGATCTCGCCGGCCTTGTTCACCGTCGAGATCCAGCCGATCGGCCGTGGCGCCACGATAGCTTTGGACGGGTCGTGCGGCAGCCCATGCCCCTTTGCCGGCTCGTAGAACATTCAGCTCACCCATGGCCCAGCATAGTCGGCATAGAGCTTTGCTGGATCAGGCCGTGGCCGCTCCGGCGCCGGCCCCTGATAGGTGCCGATATGGACGAAGCCGACGACCCGCTCATGCGGCGCCAGCCCCAGGATCGCCCTCCCCTCCGGCACATCGGAATACCAGTTGCTGATCATGTTGGTGCCATAGCCCAGTGCATTGGCCGATATTATGAGGTTCATCGCCGCCATGCCGCCGGACAGGAACATTTCCCATTGCGGGATTTTTGGGTTTTCCTTCGGGCTCGACACCACGCCGATCACCAGCGGCGCGCGTGAAAAGCGCGCCAGTTCCTGGTTATGGCGGCCTTCTGGCAGCGGCCCTTCGCGCTGTGCGGCAAGTGCCGCCAGCTTCTTGCCGATCTCGACGCGTGCCTCGCCCCGGTACAGGATGAAGCGCCAGGGCTCGAGCCGGCCGTGGTCCGGCACCCGCGAGGCGGCGGCAATCATCGTCGCGATGTCAGCGTCGCTAGGTGCCGGTTCCTTCAACTCCGGGATCGGCGCGGAATTTCGGGTCAGCAGAAAGTCGATGATCGGCGACGCCATGGCGCAAGTCTCCTTGGAATTTGAGCTGAAGCGCACCATCGGACATCGGGCGGCTCGGGCATTGGCGCGGCGCGCCGATAAAGAGCCCTCGAGCAGAAGCTGATCGGACTCTTAAGCCTTGAAATTGCCACCGCCTTGGGCTTCAACGCAAGGCATGTTTGAAGGGACATTGCGTCTTTTCCCGATCTGGCTCGCTGCCGCACTGTTGATGGTGCCGGTTTCGCTTGCCGTCGCGCAGGATGTGGACGGCCTCGGTGATCTGAAGCTTCCCGGAATTTCGAGCTATGCGCCTCCTAAAAGCGACACATCGCTGGCATCGGGCAGCAGCGGGGCGATCACGCTATCCGCGCAATTGACCGACAAGGGCACCGACATCACGCGCGGCATCGTCTGGCGCGTCTTCAAGCCTGAACCCACCGGCGACGGCAAGCTGCCGATGGTCGCTTCCGCCCATGGCGGCAGTGCGGTGTTCCAGCTCGAGCCCGGCAGCTATCTGGTACATGCCTCTTACGGCCGGGCCGGTGCCACCAAGCGCATCACCGTCGGCAAGGACGCCAGGCGCGAAAGCCTCGTGCTCGATGCCGGCGGCCTGAAGCTCGATGCCGTGCTGTCGGGCGGGGTGCGCATACCGCCGAAGAAACTGCGCTTTTCGATCTATGAAGGTCAAGCCGAAGCCAATCACGATCGCGCCCTGATCATACCAGACGTCGAGCCGAACAGCGTCGTGCGGCTGAACGCGGGCGTCTACCACGTCGTCTCGACCTATGGCTCGGTGAACGCGGTCATCCGCTCCGACATCCGCGTCGAGGCCGGCAAGCTGACCGAAGCGGCCGTCGAGCATCGTGCGGCGGAGATGACTATGAAGCTGGTACGCGAGTCGGGTGGAGAGGCGATCGCCGACACCTCCTGGTCGTTGCTCAACGAATCCGGCGATCCCATCAAGGAAACCGTCGGCGCCTTTGCTTCGATGGTGCTGGCCGAGGGCGACTACACCATCATCGCCAAGAACCGCGACCGCATCTATCAGAAAGATTTTACGGTCGTGGCCGGGCAGAACAAGGAAATCGAGGTTTTGGCCACGGAGGCCTCGGCGATCGACCCCCAGGAAGGCGCGGACTAGACATCCGGACACCGCGGTACCGGATTCCGGTCCAGCAGCGTATGATTTACCGATCAGGCCGCCTTGCGCATGCGTCGCGGCAGGAACTGGCCGTGGCCGCGCGGTTCGGCCGGCGCCAGATCGAAAACGCCACGGTGGAGGCGGTCGAGCAAAGCCTTGCGGTCGCGCAGCGGCGCCGGTTCGTCCCATCCCAGCACGTCGCCGGCGCGCACGTCGATCGATTTGCCGGACAGCCGCGCGAATTCGTGGATGAGTAGGGAAATACGCAGCGTCAGCGAAGCCCTGCCGACGAACTTCGCCACACGCCCGTCGCGCTCGGCCATGTTCATCGGTCCACTAACCAGATGGAACAGCCGGCCGTTCTGACCGGAAAAATGCATCGGAATGACCGAGGCCTTGGCATCCTGGACGAGACGGGCCGGAAACATCTTCCATGGCAGATCGCGCGCGCGGCCAAAACCTTTCGGCGCGGTGGCGACGCCGCCCGCGGGGAAGACGACGATGATGACGCCCTCCTTCAGCAGCCGCACCCGCCTCATGGCGCACCGCCATGTTGTTCCTCAGCGCGTCCTTGGTCTCGGAAAAGTCGATCGGCAGCGAATAGGGCTCCATTTCGCGGATCTTGAGCAGATCCTTGTGGATCATGACGCGGAACGGGCGCTGAAGCTGCTCAGCCAGCGAGAGCACCGCAATGCCATCGCCGATGCCGAACGGATGATTGGCGACGATCACCAGCGGCGTGTCAGGCAGGTTTGCCGGCGGCCATTGGCCGGTGGTCCGCACCCCGACGTCGATCAGTTCCAGCATGCGGCTGAACACGCGCTCGCCGGTCGGCACCACCTGGCGGCGCCAAAAATCGTAGAGCGCCGCGAAACGATCGCGGCCGGACAGACCTTCGATGGAATGGATGAACCAGCGCGTCAAAGCCGGCTGATGCGGACTGGCATAGGAAAGCTCGGGAAACGGTCTTTCGCGCATCTTCAGCTTGAGCATGAGGGCTCGTTACAAGGCTGGCGTGACAAGCATGTGAAACGGCGGGCATGTGAAAACGGCGGGCATGCGAAAACGGCGGTGGATCGCTCCACCGCCGTTTCGTCGATGATCTGACTGAACTCAGGCCGCTCGTTTGCGCTTGCGGTCGGGCGTCACCGCCTCTTCGGCAAGCATTGCCACCGCTTGGCCAAGGCCAAGCGATTCCTGGTCGCGTGACCCGAGCCGGCGGATGTTGACCGTCTCCTCTTCCGCCTCGCGCTTGCCGCAGACGAGGATAACCGGAACCTTGGCTAGGCTGTGCTCGCGGACCTTGTAGTTGATCTTCTCGTTGCGAAGATCGGCTTCCGCCAACAGTCCGGCCGCCTTCAGCTGCGCCACGACCTTTTGCGCGTAATCATCGGCATCGGAGGTAATCGTCGCCACCACCACCTGCAGCGGTGCGAACCACAGCGGGAAATGGCCGGAATAGTTCTCGATCAGGATGCCGAGGAAGCGCTCCATCGAACCGCAGATGGCGCGATGCACCATCACCGGCTGCTTCTTTTCCGAATCGGAGCCGATGTAGAAGGCGCCGAACCGTTCCGGCAGGTTGAAATCAACTTGCGTGGTGCCGCATTGCCAGTCGCGGCCGATGGCGTCCTTCAGCACATATTCGAACTTCGGCCCGTAGAACGTGCCCTCGCCCGGATTGACGCCCGTCTTGATCCGATTGCCCGACCGCGCCGCGATCTTGTCGAGCACGTCCTGCAGCACGCCCTCGGCATGATCCCACATCGCGTCGGTGCCGACCCGTTTTTCGGGGCGGGTCGCCAGCTTGACGGTGATTTCGTCGAAGCCGAAATCGGCATAGGTCGACAGGATCAGGTCGTTGATCTTGATGCACTCGTCGGCGAGCTGTTCCTCGGTGCAGAAGATGTGGGCATCGTCCTGGGTAAAGCCGCGCACGCGCATCAGCCCGTGCAGCGCGCCGGACGGCTCGTAGCGATGCACATTGCCGAATTCCGCAAGTTTTACCGGCAGATCGCGGTAGGACTTCAGCCCGTGCTTGAAGATTTGGACGTGGCCGGGGCAGTTCATCGGCTTCAGCGCAAACATCCGGTCGTCGTCGGTGTCGTCGCCGGCGACCGTCACCTTGAACATATTGTCCCGGTACCAGCCCCAGTGGCCCGACGTCTCCCACAGGCTCTTGTCGAGCACCTGCGGCGCGTTGACCTCCTGATAGCCCTGCTCGTCGAGGCGGCGGCGCATGTAGTTGACCAGGTTCTGGAACATTCTCCAGCCCTTGGCATGCCAAAAGACGACGCCCGGCCCCTCCTCCTGGAAATGGAACAGGTCCATCTCGCGGCCGAGCTTCCTGTGATCGCGCTTTTCGGTTTCCTCCAGCATGGTCTGATAGGCGTCGAGTTGCGCCTGGTCGGCCCAGGCCGTGCCGTAGATGCGCGTCAGCATCGGGTTGTTGCTATCGCCGCGCCAGTAAGCGCCGGCCACCTTCATCAGCTTGAAGGCGTTGCCGATCTGGCCGGTCGAGGCCATATGCGGGCCGCGGCACAGATCGAACCAATCGCCCTGCGCATAGATCTTAAGATCCTGATCCTCGGGAATGGCGTCGATCAGTTCGAGCTTGTAGCGCTCGCCCTTGTCGGCGAAGATTTTTTTCGCCTTCTCGCGGGACCACACCTCTTTGGTGAACGGCTTGTTGCGCGCGATGATCTCGCGCATCTTCTTCTCGATCACCGGGAAATCGTCGGGCGTGAACGGCTCGTTGCGGGCAAAATCATAGTAGAACCCGTTCTCGATCACCGGGCCGATGGTCACCTGCGTACCCGGCCACAATTCCTGCACGGCTTCGGCCAGCACGTGTGCTGCGTCGTGGCGTATGAGCTCTAGCGCGCGCGGGTCTTCACGGATGATGATCTCGACCTTGCCGGACTTACCGAGCGGGTCGGAAAGATCGCGCACCACGCCGTCGATGCTGTACGCGACGGCCTTCTTGGCCAACGACTTCGAGATCGACTCCGCCAGGCCGGCGCCGGTCATCGCCGCCTCATACTCGCGGACGGAGCCATCGGGAAATACCAGGGAAACGGAATTCAGCATAGAGTTCTCCTATCCAGTCCCGCAAACGAGCGCGGGTGGTGAAATGCACGTCGCCCAAAAGTGTGCAGCGGTTTTGGGGCAACGACATGCATAAAGTAAAAAGCCGGATGCGTCCGGCGGCAGTCTTTTATGGGCAGATTCGCGTGCCGTAAAGGCGGACAGCAGATCACTTAGTCTTGTTTGATGAGATTCGGCAGCTCTTTCAGGAACATCGCCCGCATCTTAGGGCCCTTGGGCGTGTCGGATCGTTTCGTGTCGACCACGAGGCGGGCAAAAACGATCTTGCGACCATCCTTTTGCGCCCAGCCGACAAACCAGCCAAGCGAGCGTTTGACCTTGTCGGCGTCGTTGCCAAGCCTGGTGGTCCCGGTCTTGCCCTGCACGGTCCAGCCACCTGCCTGGAAGGTCGGCAAGATCGCTTCGGTCATGGCGTAGGCCTTGTCCGAAACCGGCAGTTTGCGGTCAAGCAGCCGGCGCAGGAAATCGACCTGTTCCACCGGCGATATCTTGAGGGAAGAGTTCACCCAAGACCGGGTGAGGCCATCATTCTTGCCGGCGTTGCCGGAAACATCGGAGTTGCCGTAGTCGAATTTCAAGACGTAGCCGGCGAACCGCTCGTTGCCGAGCCGGCGGGTGATTTCCCGCGAAAACCACAGCACCGAGTCCTTTTCCCAGATCGTCGGGTCGACGGTTTTCTGGTCCCGCTTCGCCGCATTGAATTCCGGCTTGTACTCCCAGCTCGGCGTGTGCTCGTCGCTCAGGATTCCCGCGTCATAGCCGATCAGCGACAAGGGAACCTTGAATGTCGAGGCGGGACTGAAGCGCTGGTCACAGACCCCTTGCCGATATAGCGTTTCGCCGCTTGCAGCATCCAGGATCAGCGTGCATTCGGCGTCCTTCAGCGGCGCGGATTGAGCACGGATCGGAAAACCCAACAGCCACGCCAGAAGGTAGAGAACCAAGGCGAAAACGAATGGACGGCGGTCTAGCTGGCGCATTGGCAATCTCCTGAAGGGTGTTCAGGAGCGGCTTAGCGAGGCGTCTTGTCTCGATTTTGTCTTAAATGTGCAACGTGCGGTTAACCCTAGCAAATCGGAAAGATCTGCCCGATTGCAGGCTCCTCTGCCCGCGTCAGCTTTCCGGGTCGCTGCGCTTTTTCCCAATCCGCCAGTACCGCCAGGGTGTAAACCAGATATAGCGCTCAGTCAGCGCCTCCGGCACACGGTCGATGCCATGCGTTCCGCCCGGCCCGCAGCGCAGCACGCGGAAAAACCCCATCCAGCCGCCGGCCCATAGCCCATGGCGGGCGATCGCTTCGTGCGCGTATTCGGAGCAGGTCGGCAGATGCCGGCAGGAATTGCCGACAAAGCCGGACAGCGTCAGTTGGTAAAAGCGCACGAGCGACGTACCGAGAATTCGGCCGGGTGTCTTCCGCCACGGGCCCGGCCAGTTGCGTGTGTATCGCGGCGTGTGATCCGTCGCCATTTGACGGCTACGCCGCCTGTTCGGCGCGCTTCTTCTCGATCTGGCTGATCGCGTCGACCACCGCATCGAAGGTCAGCATGGTCGAGGCATGGCGCGCCTTATAGTCGCGCACCGGCTCGAGATATCTGAGGTCGGCGAAGCGGCCCTCGGGCGGCGCGCCGTTTTCCTTCAGCATCTTCAGCATCGTCTCGCGAACGCTGCGCAGTTCGGCCGCGCTGGCGCCGACGACATGCTGCGCCATGATCGAGGACGACGCCTGGCCAAGCGCGCAGGCTTTGACGTCATGGGCGAAATCGGTGACGACGCCGTCATCCATCTTCAGATCGACGGTCACGGTCGAGCCGCACAGCTTGGAATGCGCGCGCGCGGTTGCGTCGGGATGGTCGAGCCGGCCGATCCGCGCAATATTCCCGGCAAATCCCAGAATTTTCGCATTGTAGACATCGTCTATCATATTTTTCCAATCCGTCGCCGCCGAGCGAACAGCGATTGCCGCTGACGGTCTTCCTTTCGCTCGGCACGATCATATATAATGCTGGTAGTCGGGTATGGACAAGGTAACCAACAGCCTCGTCGTTGCTCGAATTAGTTCACGCCGCTTACGGGCTGGAAACAGGGCACGTTTCTAACACCCGAAAGGTCGTGGTCCGTTCAACTCGTTCCTCCTGAGAGGGGAACTACGGGAGACGCCTTTATGGATGCCGTCATCAAGAAATTCATGCCCCCGTCCGCCTATCTGGAAAAGCCGATCACCGACCGGCCGAGCGAAGCCGAAGCCGAGGCCGCGGTTCGCACGCTGTTGCGCTGGGCCGGCGACAATCCGGACCGGGAGGGCCTGGTCGATACGCCAAAGCGTGTGGTGAAGGCCTATCGCGAAATGTTCGGCGGCTACGACAAGTGCCCGGCCGAGGAACTCGGCCGCACCTTCGAGGAAGTCGCCGGCTATGACGACCTTGTCCTCGTCAAGGATATAACGTTCCATTCGCATTGCGAGCACCACATGGTGCCGATCATCGGCAAGGCGCATGTCGGCTATCTGCCGGACGGCAAGGTTGTCGGCCTGTCCAAGATCGCGCGCGTCGTCGATATCTTCGCCCAGCGCCTGCAGACCCAGGAAGCCATGACCGCGCAGATCGCCGGCGTCATCCAGGACGTGCTCAATCCGCGCGGCGTCGCCGTCATGGTCGAAGCCGAGCATATGTGCATGGCCATGCGCGGCATCCGCAAGGAAGGCTCCACCACGCTGACCTCGACCTTCACCGGTGTCTTCAAGGACACGCCCGAGGAACAGGTCCGTTTCGTCACCATGGTGCGCGGCGGCAGGGGCTGAACGATCGTCGCCGGTCGCTAGCCAATGATCCCGAGAATTGGGTGAGGCTCTGAACAAGGACCGGCGATGTCGGCAGTGGAATTTCCGAAAGCTCCATCAGACAAGAAAGCACTGGAAGAAGGCACGGCCTTTTCGCCGCGCTTCGATGCCAGCGGCCTCGTCACCGTCGTCGTCACCGATGCCGAAGACGGCATGTTGCTGATGGTCGCGCATATGAACGCCGAAGCGCTGTCGCTGACGCTGGAAACCGGCATCGCCCACTACTGGTCGCGCTCGCGCAGCGCTCTGTGGAAGAAGGGCGAAACGTCCGGAAATGTGCAGAATGTCGTCGAGATGCTCACGGATTGTGACCAGGACGCAATATGGTTGCGCGTCAAAGTGATGGGCCACGACGCAACCTGCCACACCGGCCGGCGTTCCTGCTTTTATCGGACGGTGGGGCTGATCGATGGCAAGAGGATGCTTGCCAGCGATGGCAGCGGGCCGCTGTTCGATGCGGAAGAAACGTATCGAAAGCCCCATGAACCATCCATTTGAACCATTCACCGGACTGCAATCACGTATATTCATGATTTCGATACGGCCTGCCTATACATTAGCCGCGGGACAAGGGAGATTGTGATGCTCGAGTGGGCGTCATTGCGCAACAGACCTGACGTTCGGGAGGCGAACGGCCTCTCTTCACCCGCAGGCGCAGAAGCTCCCAAAAAAACAGCCATTTCACTGGCGTTGGGGGGCGGTTGCGCTCGCGGCTGGGGCCATATAGGCGTGCTGCGCGCACTCGACGAAGCCGGCATCGAAGTATCGATGATTGCTGGCACCTCGATCGGCGCGCTGGTTGGCGGCTGTTATCTCGCCGGCAAGCTGGATGAGCTAGAAGAATTTGCCAGAAGCCTGACCAAACGGCGCATTTTCGGCCTTCTGGACCTCAATCTGCGCGGCAGCGGGTTGTTCGGCGGCATGAAGCTCGACGCCCGGCTGCGCGAGCATATGGCCGGCATTCGCTTCGAGGATCTCTCGAAACCGTTCGTTTGCGTTGCTGCGGAAATCCACACTGGCCATGAAATCTGGCTGTCGAGCGGCTCGCTGACCACCGCCATGCGCGCCTCTTATGCGCTGCCCGGCGTGTTCGAACCGGTCACTTGCAACGGACGCGTACTGGTCGACGGCGCGCTGGTCAATCCGGTGCCGGTCTCGGTCTGCCGTGCCTACGAGCAGCCGCTGGTGGTCGCGGTGAACCTTCACTACGATCTGTTCGGCCGCGCCGCCGTCATCAAGCACAGCGCCGGCGAACTGGTCATTGAAAAGGATGCACTAAGGTCCGGCCAGATCGATGCAGGGCACCAGTACCAAACACGGCTCGGCATCACCGGGGTTATGGTCGAAGCCTTCAACATCATCCAGGACCGCATTTCGCGTGCGCGACTTGCTGGCGATCCGCCCGACATGTCGCTGCAGCCGAAACTCAGCCATATCGGTCTGACCGAATTCCACCGCGCCGACGAAGCGATCCGCCTCGGCTATCAGGCGACGATGGCCCAGATCGGCGAATTGACCCGACTGCAGACGGTTCTGGCTTAAATCATCGAAGCTCGCGCAGAAGCGAAAACCCGGCTCTCAGGCGCGTGCGGCATCGACGATGCGGAACTGCACCGTGCGGCTGCCATTCCAGTGATTGCCCGACAGCGAACCGGCGACATGCACCGGCTTGCCCCTGTTCGTGAACAGGAATTCGCCGAGCGCCGTATCGACCGCGCGAAAGGCGATCGCCTGGATCCGGCCGCCGCTTTCCGACTGCAACTCGGCGCGGATGTGATTGGTGCCGACCGGCCTCGCATCGGCAAGACGATGGCGCGGCAGCGCAAAGACTGGCGCGACATGCCCGGCGCCGAACGGGCCGGCTTTCTCCAGTGCATCGAGCAGGCCGAGCGTCGCACCCTCGGCGGCCAGCGCACCGTCGATGGCCAGGCTTTCCTCGCCCTGCAGCCGGAACACGTCGGCCGCCGCCCGTTCCTCGAAGAAGGCGCGGAGCGCGCCAAGTTTCGCCCGCTCCACCGTAATGCCGGCCGCCATGCCATGGCCGCCGCCCTTGACGATCAGCCCGGCAATGGCCGCCTCGCGCACCAGCCGGCCGAGATCGAAGCCCGACACCGAACGGCCTGAACCCGTGCCGATGCCATTGGCGTTGAAGGCAATGGCAAAGGCGGGCCGGCGCGCATGGTCCTTGAGCCGCGAGGCCAGCAGGCCGACGATGCCCGGATGCCAATTGGAGCTGGCGGTGACGACGATGGCCGGCCCATTGCCGCCGGCAAGCTCGGCATCGGCCTCGACTCGTGCCGCGGCCAGCATTTCCAATTCCATCTGCTGCCGCTCCTGATTGAGCCGGTCCAGCGTCTCGGCGATGGTGCGGGCCTCGACGGGATCGTCGGTGGCGAGCAGGCGGCTGCCGAGTGCTGCGTCGCCGATGCGCCCCCCGGCATTGATGCGCGGGCCGATCAGATAGGCCAGATGGAAGGTGCTGACCGGCTCGCCGATGCGCGAGACCCGTGCCAACGCCGCCAACCCCTCGTTCCTCTGTTGGCGCGCTATCTGCAGCCCCTTGACCACGAAGGCGCGGTTGACGCCGGTCAGCGGCACAACGTCGCAAACGGTCGCTAGGGCCACGAGGTCCAGCAGACCAAGCAGGTCCGGCGGTGCGGCATCCGGCAACCGGCCGCGCAGGACCTTCGCCGTCTGCACCAGAGCCAGGAAGACGACGCCGGCTGCACAAAGATGGCCCTGCCCCGAAAGGTCGTCCTCGCGATTGGGATTGACGACCGCCTCCGCCGCCGGCAACGGACCGCCGAGCTGGTGGTGATCGAGCACCACGACATCGGCGCCGGCAGCCTTCGCCGCGTCGATGGAGACAGCGCTGTTGGTGCCGCAGTCGACGGTGACGATCAGCGTCGCGCCACGCGAGACAAGTTCGCGCATGGCTTCCGGATTGGGTCCGTACCCCTCGAAGATGCGGTCCGGTATGTAGATCTCCGCTGGCACGGAGAAATGCGTGAGAAACCGCTTGAGCAGCGCCGATGAGGCCGCGCCGTCGACGTCGTAGTCGCCGAAGATCGCCACTCTTTCCCCGGTCACGATCGCTTCAGCGATGCGGGCGGCGGCCTTGTCCATGTCGGTCAGCGAAGCCGGGTCCGGCAAAAGATCGCGGATGGTCGGCTCAAGGAACCGCTCAGTCTGCTCGGCGGTCACGCCGCGCCCGGCAAGGACGCGCGCGACGATGTCCGGCACGCCAAAGCCTTGCGCTATCGCAAGCGCAGTCATGTCCTGCCGCTCGGTCAGCCGGTGTTCCCAGGAAACACCTGATGCCGACTGCCTGACATCGAGGAAGATACGGTTTTCGCCCGTCATGCGACGCGCCGTCTGCGGATTGTCATTTCTCACAATATGCGACGGCTAGCCGAGTCGGGAATCAAAACTTTTCCAGATCCTGGTGACTTGCCTTGATCTCGCGAACGGTGCGCGAGGACGAGCGCAGCACGATCGTATGCGTGGTGATGGAATTGCGGCCGAACTTGACGCCGGCCAGCATGTCGCCGTCGGTCACGCCGGTTGCCGCGAACAGCACGTCGCCGCGCGCCATGTCTTGCGCGCGGTAGACCCGCTTCGGTCCAAGATGCCCATCTTCGCCGCGCGCGCCAGCTTTTGCGGCGTGTCGAGGATCAGCCTTCCCTGCATCTGGCCGCCGGTGCAGCGCAACGCTGCCGCCGCCAGCACACCCTCCGGGGCGCCGCCGGTGCCGAGATAGATGTCGATGCCGGTTTCGTCCGGATCGGTGGTGTGTATGACGCCGGCGACGTCACCATCGCCGATCAGCCGGATCGCAGCGCCCGTGGCGCGCACCGCCTCGATCAGCGCGCCATGGCGCGGCCGATCGAGGATGCAGGCGGTGATCTCCGATACCGTCACGCCCTTGGCCCTGGCTAGGCTGGCGATGTTTTCGGCCGGTGAGGCATCGATGTCGATAACGCCGTCTGCATAGCCTGGGCCGACGGCGATCTTGTCCATATAAACGTCGGGCGCAAACAGGAGGCTGCTCTTTTCCGCAATGGCGATGACCGCCAGCGCATTGGGCAGGTTCTTGGCGCAGATCGTCGTGCCTTCGAGCGGATCGAGCGCGATGTCGACTGCAGGGCCTTTGCCGGAACCGACCTCCTCACCGATATAGAGCATCGGCGCCTCGTCGCGCTCGCCCTCGCCGATCACCACCGTGCCGTTGATGGCGAGGCGGTTGAGCTCCTCGCGCATGCGTCGACAGCAACCTGGTCGGCGGCCTTTTCGTCGCCGCGGCCGCGCAACCTTGCCGCCGCGAGGGCGGCGCGTTCGGTGACACGCACCAGAGGCGCGCCGGTTGTGTCAAAGCTCCATGACAACAGCAAGACCTGGGCGGGCCTTTTTTGAAAACACAACGGTATCAATAGATTGAAGGAGAAAGAGAAATTCCTATTCCGCCCGCTCGATGCGGATGACCTGTGGCTTGTCGGTCAGATGGTCGTCCTTGGTGATGCCGTCGACGGCCTTGCGGACCGCCGCTTCTGTCGTCTCGTGGGTGACGAGGATCACCGTCTTCTGCAGGGCGGTATCCGGCCCGGCGGCGTGCTGCACGATCGATTCCAGCGAAATGTCGTTGTCGGCCATGCGCTTGGCGATGGCGGCAAAGACGCCGATGCGGTCATGCACGGTCAGCCGGATGAAATAGCCGCCGGCATGGCTGCGCATCTGCGCCTTCTTGTACGGCCGCAATTCCTTCGCCGGCAGGCCGAAGACCGGACCATGCTGGAAACCGGGCCGGCTCTTGGCGATGTCGGCAATGTCGCCGACCACCGCCGATGCGGTGGCGTTGCCGCCGGCACCCGGGCCGGATAACAGGAGTTCGCCCAGAATATCGGTTTCGATGGCCACCGCATTGGTGACGCCGTGCACCTGCGCGATGACCGAGGCCGTCGGCACCATGGTCGGGTGCACGCGCTGTTCGATACCGCTTTCCGTGCGTTGGGCGACGCCGAGCAGCTTTATCCGGTAGCCGAGATCGCCGGCCGCGCGGATGTCTGCCTGGCTGATGTTGGAAATCCCTTCCATGTAGATGTCGTTGGCGGCGATCCTCGTGCCGAAGGCAAGGCTGGTCAGGATCGACAGCTTATGCGCGGTGTCGTGACCCTCGATGTCGAAGGTCGGGTCAGCCTCGGCATAGCCCAGCCGCTGCGCGTCTTTCAGGCAGGCGTCGAACGACAGGCCCTCGGCTTCCATGCGGGTCAGGATATAGTTGCAGGTACCGTTGAGAATGCCGAAGACACGGGTCACCGAATTGCCGGCCATCGCCTCGCGCATCGTCTTGATGACCGGAATGCCGCCCGCCACCGCCGCCTCGTAATTGAGCAGCACGCCCTTCCTCTCGGCGATCTCGGCCAGCGCCACGCCGTGCTTGGCGAGCAGCGCCTTGTTGGCGGTGACGACGTGGCGGCCGGTTTCAAGCGCTGCTTTCACGGATGATCGCGACGGCCCCTCGTCGCCGCCGATCAACTCGACGAAGACGTCGATCTCGGCGGTCTGCGCCATTCCTACCGGATCGTCGAACCACTTGGCCGCGCCGAGGTCGACGCCGCGGTCGCGTTTGCGATCGCGGGCCGAAACGGCTGCCACGACGACCTCGCGGCCGCATTGCCGCGTCAGTTCCGCCGCCTTGTCGCGCAGCACGCGCGCCACCGACGCGCCGACGGTGCCGAGACCGGCGATTCCAACACGCAACGCTTCAGCCATGTCCGGCGACGCCCCTCAAGGATTTGGTCGATGTGATCTGTGGCCACTCAACGATGCGCGGCGAGCGGCACCACATTGTTGGGCTGTTTGGCGCTGGACGCCAGGAAGCGCTTGATGTTTCGCGCCGCCTGCCGGATCCGGTGCTCGTTCTCGACCAGCGCGATGCGCACATGGTCGTCGCCATGCTCGCCGAAGCCGACGCCCGGCGCCACCGCCACATCGGCGTGCTCGATCAGAAGCTTGGAGAATTCGAGCGAACCGAGATGCTTGAACGGCTCCGGGATCGGCGCCCAGGCGAACATCGACGCCGCCGGTGCGGGAACAGTCCAGCCGGCGCGGCTGAAGGCGTCGACCATGACGTCGCGGCGCTTGTGGTAGATGTCGCGCACTTCAGCGATATCGGCGCCGTCGCCGTTAAGCGCGTGCGCGGCCGCCACCTGGATCGGCGTGAAGGCTCCGTAGTCGAGATAGGATTTCACCCTGGTCAGCGCAGAGATCAGCCGCTCGTTGCCGACGGCAAAACCCATGCGCCAGCCGGGCATGGAAAACGTCTTCGACATCGAGGTGAACTCGACCGCAACGTCGATCGCGCCCGGCACCTGCAGCACCGAAGGCGGCGGATTGCCGTCGAAATAGATTTCCGAATAGGCAAGGTCCGACAGGATGATGACATCGTTCTTCTTGGCGAAGGCAACCACGTCCTTGTAGAAATCGAGCGAGGCGACCTGCGCCGTCGGGTTCGACGGGTAATTGAGGATCAACGCCAGCGGCTTCGGGATCGAATGGCGGATGCCGCGCTCCAGCGCCGGAATGAAGCCGTCGTCCGGCTCCACTTGCAACGAGCGGATGACTCCGCCCGACATGATGAAGCCGAAAGCGTGGATCGGATAGGTCGGGTTGGGGCACAGGATCACGTCGCCGGGCGCGGTGATCGCCTGCGCCATATTGGCAAAGCCTTCCTTCGAGCCCAGCGTCGCCACCACTTGCGTGTCCGGGTCGAGTTTCACGCCGAAACGGCGGGCATAGTAATTGGCTTGGGCGCGGCGCAGGCCCGGAATGCCGCGCGACGACGAATAGCGGTGCGTGCGCGGATCGCGCACGACCTCGCACAATTTGTCGACGATGGCCTTGGACGTCGGCAGGTCCGGATTGCCCATGCCAAGGTCAATAATGTCGGCGCCGCGCGAGCGGGCACTGGCCTTCAGCCGGTTGACCTGCTCGAAGACGTAGGGCGGAAGCCGGCGGACCTTGTGAAATTCTTCCATATCATTTCCAGTGGTGGGTCAATTCCAGACGGTCAAAGTGGTTTTTGGCAAAGGTGCTTGTCGGTCGCGCGATATAACCCTATTTGCAGGTAGGGTCGAGGGCGGGATCGCATTTGGCTTTGATCTGTTTCAGCGCATCGGTGCCGTGCTTCTTTGCCAATGTGTTCAGCGCCGCCGGGTTCGCGACCTTTACCGCGCCGCCTTTTGAGCCCTGCGCCTGCGCTTCCGCCTTCAACTGGGCGAGCTTGGCGCTCTTTTCCGCCTCGGTGAATTGCTCGGCCGCCGCCTGCGGAGGGATATTCAGGTTCGGATAGGTGCCGGTGTTCTTTGGCCCGTCGGCAGCCGCGACAGGCGTGGCGCCCTCGATGTTGGTGCTCGAACAGCCGGCGATCGCCAGCAGGACCATCGCCGCTCCCATGCGGCAAAAACGACCAGTGCCAGAAAAAACAGTTTCGCCAATATTAATCGTCATATTGTTTCCTTAGGCAGCCGAGGTAGAGCGCGTTGGACCCTGTCGGATGTCCCATGATAATATGTCAAGAAAACGCTTCGGGAGGAACCCCGCGAACCATGTCCAAGACACCCGATTCGGGCAAAACGGAAGGTGAGCAGCCTTCGACCGTCGAGCAATATCTGGTGAAGGACCCGGAACGCTTCGCCTTGAACATGGCGCGCATGATCGAGCAGGCTGGCAAGGCGGCCTCCGCATGGGCCGAGCCGCGGGAAAAAGGCGAGGTGCGCGATCACGTCGCCGAGCCGGTCGTCGACATGGTGAAAACCTTCTCCAAGCTCAGCGAATACTGGCTTTCCGATCCGCAGCGCGCGCTGGAGGCGCAGACGCGGCTGTTCTCCGGCTACATGACCGTCTGGGCCAACTCGATCCAGCGGCTCAGCGCCGGCGGCGAAGACGCCGAAGACGCGGTCAAGCCCGAGCGCGGCGATAAGCGTTTCCAGGACCCGGAATGGGGCCGCAACGCTTTCTTCGATTTCCTCAAGCAGGCCTATCTCGTCACCTCGCGCTGGGCGGCCGAACTGGTCGAGCACGCCGATGGCCTGGACGAGCACACCCGCCACAAGGCCAGTTTCTACGTCAAGCAGGTGTCCAACGCCATCTCGCCGTCGAATTTCATCCTGACGAACCCGGAACTGTTTCGCGAGACCATAGCCTCGAATGGTGAAAACCTGGTGCGCGGCATGAAGATGCTGGCCGAGGACATCGCCGCCGGCAAGGGTGACCTGAAACTGAGGCAGGCAGATTACTCGTCCTTCGAGATCGGCAAGAACCTGGCCACGACACCCGGCAAGGTGGTGGGCCGCAGCGATGTCGCCGAGATCTTGCAATACGATCCGACGACCGAGACCGTGCTCAAGCGGCCGCTGCTGATCTGCCCGCCATGGATCAACAAATTTTACATTCTCGATCTTAACCCGCAAAAATCCTTCATCCGCTGGGCGGTCGAGCAGGGTCACACGGTCTTCGTTATCTCCTGGATCAACCCGGACGAGCGCCACGGCACCAAGAGCTGGGAGGCCTATATCAGAGAGGGCCTGCAATACGGCCTGGACACGATCGAAAGGGCCACCGGCGAAAAGGACGTCAACGCCGTCGGCTATTGCGTCGGCGGCACGCTTCTGGCCGCGGCCCTGGCGCTGATGGCGCAGGAAGGCGACCACCGCATCAAATCGGCCACCTTCTTCACCACGCAGGTCGATTTCACCTATGCCGGCGACCTGAAAGTGTTCGTCGACGAGGAGCAGGTCGCGGCCGTCGAAAAGGCGATGAACGAGAAAGGCTATCTCGACGGCACCAAGATGGCGACCGCCTTCAACATGCTGCGCTCCGGCGACCTGATCTGGCCCTATGTCGTCAACAACTACATGCGCGGCAAGGATCCCCTGCCCTTCGACCTGCTCTACTGGAATGCCGATTCGACCCGCATGGGCGCGGCCAATCATTCCTTCTACCTGCGCAATTGCTATCTCGAGAACAGACTTTCGCAAGGCATGATGGAGCTAGCGGGCCGCGTGGTATCGCTGAAGGATATCACCATCCCGGTCTACAACCTCGCCTCGAAGGAAGACCATATCGCACCGGCGCTTTCGGTTTTCCTCGGCTCCAAATATTTCGGCGGCGAGGTCGAATACGTCATGGCCGGCTCCGGCCACATCGCCGGCGTCGTCAATCCGCCGGCGGCGCAGAAGTATCACTACTGGACCGGCGGCAAGCCGGCGGGCGACTTCGACCAGTGGGTCGCCGAGGCCACCAACCATCCCGGCTCCTGGTGGCCGCACTGGCAACGCTGGATCGAGGCCAAGGACAACACCCGCGTGCCAGCCCGCAAACCCGGCAAGCACATGAAAACCCTGGGCGACGCGCCGGGCACCTATGTCAAGGTGCGTGTGTAACCTTCTGTAATGTGTGGTGAGTTGACGCGCCGCCAAAAGAGGAGGAAATGGTGTCGTCAACCCTTAAGCAGCCTCGATTCCTCTCTAGCCGTCGAATTACTCTGGGGCTTGCGGATTTGACACAGGTCTCGTTTCCGTTCGGGGACAAGGATTTATTTCGGCGAGACGTTGCGACGCCGCGCCAATGATTTACCGGCCGGACATCGAGGGGGAATTTGGTTTTGAAATCAGCAGGATCGCGACTCGCGAAGGGAGAAAGCCGCGCCATTGCGGCCGCGCTTTTCTCCGTGCTCCTGGCTTCCTGCACCTCGGCCGGCGACCCGTCCCTGTCAGTCGGCATGCCCGGTTATAACGCCTCTGCTACGGATATCAGCACGGCCTCGGATACCCAGCAGGTCGCCGTTGATTCGTCGTCGCAGATCACGACTTCACAGATGACGATGACCGCCGAGGGCGACGCAAGCCTTCCCGCGCAGGTCGCTTATGTGCCAATGGCCAAGCCAGGAGCCCCCCAGGAAGGCGCCAGGTCCGATGCCGGCTTCCCCGTCACGGCTCCTGCGCGCGCAGACGCGACTGCGGGCCAGACGCCGCAGCCACAGGAACAGTCCGCGCAGACGGTTGAACAGGCCGACGCTGCTACGCAGAAGACTGAAACCGCCGATGCCGGCACAGCCGCACCGAAATCCAAGGCCGAGGCCGCCGCGCCGGCGATGAACAACCCCGTCTATGTGACCGCCGGAGAGCCGCAGCCGCAGGCCTATGCGCCGAAGAAGAAGGGGTTCCTCGCCTCTTTATTCAGCGCCACGCCGGCCTCGGCCGCCCCTGCCCCGCAGGCCAACAACAGGTCGGGCGAGCAACCGACGACGGCGCAGCCCAAGACGGCGGCAAAGCCGACCATCACCTTGGCCTCGGCCAAATCAGCTGAAAAGCCGGTGCAACTGGCTTCGATCGGCGATACCAGCCATTTCACCGATGACGCGCTGCCTGGCGTACGCAAGACCGCACTCTTCGAGATCAAGCGCAAATCCGGCCTCGATGACGACAGCGACGTCGATCTCAACGAGGATGAAGGTGGCGCCTATCAGGTGGCATCCGCTGCCGGGCTTGCCCGGCTGGCGCCCAACGGTCTTTTGAAGCAGACCGAGAATGTCGACGTTGCCTGCCTGAAGCCGTCGCTGGTCCGCGTGCTGAAGACGATCGAGGGCCACTACGGCAAGAAGATGATCGTCACCTCCGGCTATCGTGACCCGGCCCGCAACCGCCGCGCCAACGGCGCCAAGAATTCGCTGCACATGTATTGCGCCGCTGCCGACATCCAGGTTCCAGGCGTCTCGAAAGCGCAACTGGCAAGCTACATCCGCAGCATGCCCGGGCGAGGCGGCGTCGGCACCTACTGCCATACCGAATCCGTTCACATCGACGTCGGTCCCGAGCGCGACTGGAACTGGCGCTGCCGCCGGCGGCGGTAACGGCTGGTTCTTCCCTCGTTCATGCAACGTCCGCAACGCGCCGTCTCACGACGGCATGCGGTGCCGCGTCGAACCGGGCTAAATCACCGGAAATGCGCGGTTTTGCGGCCACTGAAAAAAGTTGTCGCAGGCGGCGACAGACGGGTTGCCGGTTTGGTGCAACGCAACTATAAGCGCTCACATCTGAGCGCGCCCATCGTCTAGCGGTCAGGACACCGCCCTTTCACGGCGGTAACAGGGGTTCGATTCCCCTTGGGCGTACCAGAGATTTTCAGGCGCTTAGCTGAATCTTTCCCTACCCTGTCCAACGTTTGGCCAATTCCTCTTGGCTTTGTCGAGTCAGGCGATTCCTGTCACACTCCTCTCGTCAGCACCGGAGGGCGAAAATGACAGACTGGGATCACATCCGAAAATTTCGCTATATGGAAGACGCGCCACCGGCGGAGTGGCCTGAGGGCATAAGCGGCATCAGTCAGCAAGGTCTCGCGCTCTTGGGGATAAACCCGAAGACCAACACACTTCACTGGGATGGACAGGAGCTTGCGATTGAAAAGCGTCTTGCCAATTTTGAGCGAGGCATGGCGCTAGTCGTGACGATCGCCACCTTTGTTATTGCCTGCATTGAGGTCGGACGCGCAGCCGAGTGGATCGCCCACTGAAAAGCCCGCCACGGTGAGGCAGCGGACCGGAACGAGGAACATTCGGGCTTAACATATGTTATACGGGCTATGGCAAATCTCCCTACGCTCCCACCGCCCTCATCCCGCATCGTGCTTCTCGCGCTCTGCCTCGATCTTGCTTTGCGCAAGCAACAACAGGCCATCAAGCAAACGAGCCCGCCTACCGTTAGGCAGCGGGCTCTGGCCCTCATTTGGGCGTGTTAGATCCAGCGGTCCCCGCGCTGGTCGCCAGCCACAAGAACAAGGCCCAACAGCAAGCCTACAGCCGCGCCCAGCATGAAGGCGGCCGACGTCGTGCCAGGATTTTCTTGAACGACACCGGAAGCAGTCGACGCCCTTTTGCGAAGTGCTTGCGTTGTCCGAGACACGCTGTCGGCCGCGCCGTCATACCAACCAGTGGCTTCCTCGACCACCTCTTCAGCGCGCTCCGCGAGCGTCCGATTGATCTTGTTGATCTCGCGTTTCAGTTGCGCAACCTGCTTCTCCAAGGCTTCCTGAGCTTCGCGCTGCGTCTCCGTCGGCGTTGCGTCTTCGTTTGGGTCGTCGGCCATTGTGATCTCCCTTTTGGGTGGGCTCAACGGCCGCCGCAGCGTAAAGGTTCCTCATCAACAAAAAAGGCCCGCGACCGTGTCCACTGTGGCGCTCTGCCGAGAAACTTATAAATTCACGACTGCCTTCTCAATCGGCGTCAAGAACGCCCTTGCGGGGGCGCTTTGATACCATCCCTTCCAGACCGGCTGCGATATCGGACCAACAACGAACGCACGGGTTTTCTAGGGAAAGATCACGACCGGCCCATCAAGCCGAGCGGAGCATTTCGAGCATTGTCCAGGGTGCGGGCAAGATTTCGACATGCGCGATCTCGGCCAGGTGCTTCATCATGCGGAGCCGGAGCACCCACCGTTCGAGCCTGTGAATAGAGTGTGCGGCACCCTGCGCATGAGCGCGGCCCTACTGATGCCGCGCGAGCCGGTCCATGGGTGCGTTTGCTTCGGCCAGCGCTTGCTCGACTTTTTGAGCCGAGGTGTCAGTGCGCTTGATGTGCCGGATCATTTGTTGCCTCAGCCGAGCGAGCCTTGCGGCGCGATATACGTCGCCGTATTTCGCAGTTTCAAGGTGAAGGGTCGCGAGCCTCATAGGCGACGATTCCGATTATCTGGCAATAGAATTCGCGAATCCGCCTTTCGTTCCGATGTCCGACCTTGCCCTCGCAAAGCGCCGGCCGGAGGGCCGCGACGAAAGAGCCGCATCCCTGCCAAAAGAGAGATCGTCCGCTGATGCTGCTCAGTCGACCGCGGGTCCAACCAGACGGTAGCGGAAGTGATTGCGGATGTGGTCGTTGAAGAAGCGGCCCTTGGCGAAGGCGGCTCGGAACTCGGCGAAGGTCTCCGGCGGCACGTCCTCAAACTCATACCGTTTGCCGCTGGCGACGAACCACACCGAAAGGACTTTTCGCACCGGATCGTATTCCGTTTTGCGTATCGAGGTGGATGGCATCGTGGCGGCTCGATCAAAAGCAGGCAACGGTCAGAAGCCCGTCACGTTCCTTTCTGTTGGGGCGCCCCAAATGGGACGATCGCGCGTCATTCCTGCGCGACGCGCGCGTGCTGAAGTCTCGCCAAGAGCCGACCGGGGCGCCCAATCGCCCTAACCGAACGGAAAACCAGCCCGGCAGCATTCCGTGGAACCTTTCAAAGCCGCATGCCTTGTCTGTTCTTCATGGAAGGAGATGCGAAATGAGCCTTGACATAGGAAAAGTCGCCATAGCCTTGCTTGGCCTGCTTGCCTACAAGAACAGGGACAAGATCGGCGAGTTAATCGCCGGTAGGAACTCGACAGATCCCAAAAGCGCTGGCTCCCCCGGCGGGCTCGGCGATATCCTGGACCGCCTCCGGAATGCGGGGGCGGGTGATCAAGTAGATTCTTGGGTCGGCAAAGGATCCAATCGCCCCGTTCAGCCCGACCAAGTCGAGAAGGCGATCGACCCGCAAACGTTGAGCGATCTCGCCGAGCAAACCGGATTGTCCCGCGACGAACTTCTCGACCGGCTCATAAGAGAACTGCCCGACGCGGTGGACAAGCTTACTCCCGACGGCCAGATGCCTGTGAGCAATGGTCCAGATCTCCTCGACGAGGTACCAGGACCTAGCCGCAGTCGTACTTAGGGCTAGGCCGAAAAATGAAAGCCCGCGCCACCGGGAGAGGACGCGGGCCGATCGGAGGGTGCAATCCGATCTCGCAGCAGGTCTGTAAGATGACCTGGGCGTCGTCCCCGGTTCCATGGATGTGGTCTACCGAACTGATTCCTTCATCATCGCGACCGCGCCGGGTGGGACAGCCAAAGGGCTGGATGGACGAAACACCATCATCTACGGCGAAGCCGTCGTCCTCGATCAGACGGGCCTGTCGGACTTTGCCCGATCCCGCGACGCCAGTATTTCGCCGCGGGATTTCTGGGAAGTTGATTGATGGCCGGCACGGGAACGACCCGGCCAATGTTCTTCGAGGTGAACAAAGGCCGGGCCTGATCTAGTTTCCCGCCCGTAGCTCCTTCAGGTCACAGCGAATGGTGCTGCCATGGGAAATGGCTGGCGAGCTGCGTTTGAGCTGCATCTCCCGTTCCGTCGCTGTCCACGGAGAGCGACCCCGTTGAACTGTCGTAACTGACATGGTCGGAACGATCATGCGCAGCCGTACCGGCAGACGGAGCGTCGGAAAGCCCTCCCGACTTGAGCCCGTCAAAGAAGGCCTGGTCGAAGTGAGGCTTGTCCTGCAGCTTTTCCTGGAGCCAGCTGAAGTCGAAGGCGTCGTGGCCTCCGCGGCCGGACATGATCTCGGCGGCGCCGCCCCTGCTGGCATTGGCGCCGACATTTTCATTATCCTCGACGGTATGGGCGAACCCGTTGCCGGCCGTCTTGTCGTGTGAACCGGCGAGAGACTCAGAGCCCCCAGAAAGGGCGGCCAGCACCCGGTCGACACTGCTGTCTGCCTTTTCGCCGGCATTATCGACTGGGGAGGTGTCGGTGTCGTCGTGGTCCGCCGCCCAGTCGGCGCCGGTGGCTGCATGGGTTGCATCGGCACCACGGACAGCATGAACACCGCCATTGCTGGTCGTGGGGCGGGAAGCGGCGGCCTCAGTGGAACTGCCGTCGCTGGTGGTGATGTCGGAAGCGGCGGCCGCAATAGAGCTGTCGTCGCTCGTGGTGGTGTCGGAAGCGGCGGTCGCAGTAACGCTGTCGTCGCTGGTGGTGGTGTCGGAAGCGGCGGCCGCAGTAGCGCTGTCGTCGCTCGTGGTGGTGTCGGAAGCGGCGGCCGCAGTAGCGCTGTCGTCGCTGGTGGTGGCGTCGGAAGCGGCGGTCGCAGTAGAGCTGTCGTCGCTGGTGGTGTCGGAAGCGGCGGCCGCAGTAGAGCTGTCGTCGCTGATGGTGGCGTCGGCAGGGAGAGTTACGGTAGAGCTGTCATCGGTGACGTCGGAAGCGGCGGTCCCAGCGGTGCTGAGATTGTGCTCGCGGAAGACGGCCTGCAGTTCCGGCGAGCTTTCAAGTGCGACGTCGCCTTCCTGCGAACCCCAGGCATAGGCAAAGTCGAATTCGGGCGACGGAACCAGTGCGTCCCATCGGTCCATCATCGTCTGCAGCTGATCCGCCGTTGGCATGACGTATTTGCCGCCCGTGTTGGTCGTCCAATTGCCGCCGCCAAAGGTCTGATGGATCGGAACGATCTGGCTGGTCGGGATGCCCGACTCCACCGCCGCAGCCACGGTTCTGTCGATCATGTCGTAGTCGACCGTGTCTGTGCCGGTGCGCACCGGATAAGCGCTTATTCCAAACAGATCGATATGCGTGTTGTCATAGTTGTAGGTGTTGGAAAAATCCGAGTTTTCGGCTGACCCCATGTCCATCGCGGTGATGAAGGTCTTGGCGTCTGGCATCCGAGCGTGGATCCAGTCGGATTCGGCTTTCAGATCCTCAGCGTCTACCTGGGTATGGTATTGGCCGGTGGGATCCGGCTCGTCGACGAGAAAAAACCCATACACCTTCGGATTGCCAAGGAAGGGGGTGACTTTGTCGATAAAGGACTGGGTCACGCCCTCGCCCTCGTTGAGCCAGACCATAGCCTTCGTGCCATCGGGCAGCTCGTTGACCTGATCAATGTATTGGACGTCGATCAGATTGAAGCCGGCGCTTGCGACTTCGGTGGCGGACCCACCTGCTGCGAAATGAAGTGCCATTAATAATCCTTTTTTTCTTAGCGCCCCGCGGTGCCTGCCTACTCGACGGCGTATATTAGCTTCAAATCACATACCCACACCCCTCTGATAGAATTTTTGAGATTTCTGGTATTGCATCGAGTGCCGCAGGCCGGATTTGACCGCACAAAGTGCGCGCTCCTGCCAATGTCGAATTCGTGGAAAAAATCCGTAGACAGTCTTGATGAACTACCAAAATATTCCTTTTTTGTTCCTAGGCGCACCAATCCGTTCGACGCGCTTGGTAACGAAAATATCAACATTTGTTGTTTCTAGCTGCTGCAATAACTGTCTCCTGCTGTCGCATCTGCTCGATTTTTGTGCTCTGGCGGGCGGAGACAAAGGAGGCGACGCGCTGGCCGCCTCATAACCAGTTTGGACTATTTGTTTGAACAATCTTGCCCCGGACGATCGCAGTTTGCGATATCTCGCTGGCGACGGTGCCCATTGCGCGTTTGAGTTCGACGCAAACTCATCTTGTCGTATTTCGCGGCATCAACGGGTGTGCACAAGGGCGATGCGCAACTCGGAAGAGGCTGTCATGTTTCGCGTTGGCAACAATGCCTTCCACGGCCAGCGACAAACCGAAAACCAATACAGCCCACGCCGACTCTGATCGTCGCCAAGTCCGGGAGAGGTTCGTTGTCTCCCCTGCCCGCGGCAAGTCGCTCAAACGACTCGGCGCCGCCTCGTCATGGAGCCGGTTGGGGCCAGCGCTGCAACGCAGCACGGCCAACCTCCGTAAGCGCATAGACGCCGCGCTCGGCCCTGGCGAACCAGCCATAGACGTTGTGAAGCAGGATCTTGGCGGCGCGTGGTGAAATGGTTTTCAAGTCGCGCGGGCGCTTCGGCCCGTCGACCATCGCAGCGGCGCAGGCCAGCGCATCCTGCCGGTAAGCGGTCATTATCGGCGTACGCGAGCCGCCGCCGACGACAGGGTCGCCGCGCCGGCGACGATGCTCGTCCACCAGGCGCGATCTTCGTCTCGGGTCGCGCCGGGGCGGCAAGGCGGCCGGGCTGAGCAGCAATTCGATGTTGCCGGCGGAACCAACCCCCAGAAGGCCGAAACCGAGCCGCCGGCAGAGCGCGCGGAACCGGCGATCATGCTCGCGGCCTTTGCCGCGGGCCGACATCCGCGCCGCGAGCCAGACCTCGTCGCATGACGCAGCACGATCGACACCTTGAAGTATGAGCTCGAGGTTGAACTGCAATTTCAGTTCGCAGATGACGACCACGGGCGGCTCGCCGTCACGCAGTCCCACGACATCGCAGCCGCCAACTTCGCCTTTGACGGTGAATTCCAGGCTTTCAAGAAACTGCTTCACCGGGATGTAGAGAGACGTTTCCTGCATGCCGGAGCCATAGCCGATTCGTAACTGGCTGGCACAGCATCACCGAAGGGCATGCCGCTTTGGGGCAGATTTGCCGCTCGTCGAACGCATGGAAGTGTGGGATGCATTAAGCAGTTCGCTGGCACTGCCTGCTCGGCCGCTAAGCCCGCAGTCCCCTCGCCTCGCCTCCGCTTGCGCGGAACCAGCATGTCCCTGGCCAGGAGGCGGCTTACCCGGCAGAACGCCATGAACGCCCGGCAAGCATCCTCGGTCTCGACCAGGTCGACCGTGGCGCCAAAGCAGGCATTGAACGCGGCCTGATAGACCGGGCCCTGCCGGCGAACCGGCCAGCCTTGCAGGAAATCCAGCGCCTGTTCGACGCTGTAGATCTCCTCGACCGGCAGGCCAGGCGCGGTCGTGATGCGCACCGGCACCTCGAATTGCAATCTGTCCATTCGTGTCTCTCCAGAATGCGTTCCCCACTTCTTTCTCAGAAATATGTCGTCAGTGCGGACGAACACCTCGGCACGGCCGGACAGGCACAAGATGAAGCCGCAAGACATGAATATCGCCGGCTTGAGCCCATCGCCGGCAGTTCGTCCTTGAACCTGGCGCCGTACGGTGCCAAATCTGAGAGACTTTTCGCGCGGGCTCATCAGAAGCCCTTTTTTTCCGGCAAGACGGGCACAATGGTCACCTATCTCGACGCCGCCACGGCACCACTCAGAAACACCGGCCAGATCCGCCTCTATGGCGAAGAAGGCTTTGCCGGCATGCGCAGGGCCTGCGACCTCACCGCGCGCTGCCTCGACGAACTGGCGTCGATCGTCGCGCCGGGCGTGACCACCGAAACCATCGACCGCTTCGTCTTCGAATTCGGCATGGATCACGGCGCATTGCCGGCGACGCTCAACTATCGCGGCTACACGAAGTCATCCTGCACCTCGATCAACCACGTCGTCTGCCATGGCATTCCCGACAGCAAGCCGTTGAAGGATGGCGACATCGTCAACATCGACGTCACCTACATTCTCGATGGCTGGCATGGCGATT
Source organism: Mesorhizobium sp. M1312 (assembly GCF_040318115.1). Taxonomy (NCBI): domain Bacteria; kingdom Pseudomonadati; phylum Pseudomonadota; class Alphaproteobacteria; order Hyphomicrobiales; family Phyllobacteriaceae; genus Mesorhizobium; species Mesorhizobium sp. M1312. Next base: position 48,850 of record NZ_JAMYLQ010000019.1, read on the forward strand.
CGTCGCGCATGTATCCGGTTGGCACGATCAAGCGCGCCGCCGAGCGCCTGCTCGAGGTCACGCATGAATGCCTGATGCGCGGCATCGCCGCGATCAAGCCCGGCGCCCGCACCGGCGCCATCGGCGCCGCCATCCAGACCTATGCCGAAGGCGAGCGCTGCTCGGTGGTCCGCGATTTCTGCGGCCACGGCGTCGGCCAGCTCTTTCACGATGCGCCGAACATCCTGCACTATGGCAGCGCCAGCGAGGGGGTCGAGATGCGGCCGGGCATGATCTTCACCGTCGAGCCGATGATCAATCTCGGCCGGCCGCACGTAAAAGTGCTGTCGGACGGCTGGACGGCGGTGACACGCGACCGCTCGCTATCGGCGCAGTACGAGCACACGATCGGCGTCACCGAGACCGGCTGCGAGATTTTCACGCTGTCGCCAAAAAACCTCGACCGCCCCGGCCTGCCGGCCTAGTGTTTGTGCGAGGGCCGGATCTTTCCGGGTCAAGAAAATGCGGGCGGCCTATGGGGAAAACCAGCGACGAAGACGAACGGATCTTCTTTCCCGAGAGACCGATAAAATCGCTCGCGAAAGCCACGTCGGTCCACACGTCAGTCGAAAAGCCGCATTATCTCGGTCATCGCGACCGCTTGCGCCAACGGTTCGCGGCCGCGGGTTCCGACGCCCTTCCCGACTACGAGTTGCTGGAGCTCTTGCTCTTTCGCCTGATCCCCCGCGCCGACACCAAGCCCGTCGCCAAGGCGCTGCTTGCGCGCTTCGGCACGCTGGCCGAGGTGCTTGGCGCGCCGGTCGCGCGACTTGAAGAGGTCAACGGCATCGGTCCGGCGGTGGCGCTCGATCTGAAGATCGTTGCTGCGACCGCTCAACGCGCGGCACGTAGCGAGATCAAAGGCCGCGAGGTCTTGTCGTCCTGGACGCAGGTTCTCGGATACTGCCGGTCGGTCATGGCCTTCGAGGAGCGCGAGCAGTTCCGCGGCCTTATGTAGCAAAAGCACCAACTTCCCGCACGACCTAAAGGGTGGGTTCCCATAAAATCCGGGGATGCCAAGAGTCGCTCCCATTGTCCGCTCCACCAGATACGAACACGCCATCAATACGCTGGTGGCGAAGCGGTCGGAGATATCCGGCGCGATTCTGTACAACGGGGCCGACCTGGCTCACCAGCTTCACCACATAGACGCGGTGCTGTTGATCCTCGGCTACAAGGGCGACCCGTCGCAGATCGTGCCGCTACGGCGCAAGCCCAACCGATTCCGCAAGGGCGAGCTTTATCGACTGATCCTGAAGTGCGAGGCGGAAGGCAGCAAGGCCAACAAAGAGACGGCCCAGCGCATTGTCAAAATGAAAGGCTGGGAACCGTCGCTTGTCGAGCGGATCAGGCAGTGCGTCAATACCGCGAAGGTCCGGCGAAGGCGGAAGGCCAAAGACAGCGGAGAGCGTCAAGGGCGCGAAGAAATTGGCTAGGCGGCGTACTTCCGGCCTTTAGCTGCTAGGCAGGCATCGCTGGCGCTACGGGCGGGGGCGAAGCCTCAGCGTCTTCGATTGTGGCCCTTGCAAAACTGCCAATGTGACCCTCCAACTCGACTATGTATTGAGCTTGCTCTTGGGTATCGGGTAGGAGACTTGCCACCCATGCGCCGTTTATCTGAGACAACACAGAGAGCTTGATGGGAGCGCCTACCCCACCGGGTGCTAGCTTAATCGCGTGGTCGAGAGCCCAGTAAACTCCGAACTTGCCTTGCTCGACTGTAGGAGGGGCGTCCTTCCAGAGAACGCGGCTAATAAATGCCAAGAAAGGGTCTGCAAGCATTTGCCCTGACCCCATTGAAACAAAAAACAGCGCGTCCTTTTTTATCTCAGGCTGAAAATCTTGGGTGCCATATTCGATTAAGCGCGGTTCACCTTGAATGAAGGCGGCCACCAGTGCGCCAAATCCTAATCCTCGCGAGCTATTTTGAACCATGCTATTGGCGCAGTCGGTCAAGAATCGTTTCGAAATGTTAGTCGTACATTCGTTTATTTTTAAGTTCTTGAATACGTCCCCTCTAATAGCCTGTTCAACGTGAAAACTTAAGCGTTGAGAAAAGCCTATCGCTCCAGTCGCGGCTACAATAACTTGATCGGATAATATCTGAATTTTGCCGTTAGTTTGCAATTGAACGAGGGGATTCATTCCATTGGCTGATGTAGCTATGCTATCCGCCCCGATTACCACGCCGTCAGAACAAAGCACGCCCACCAAAACGGTCATATTAGTCTCTAAATATGCTATTTACCTTGGTATCAGGATAAGCGTTGTAAATTGACTTAACAAGGCTGCCGAAAGACTGCGAGCGAACCCAAACAGCTACCTGCTGAATATAGTCACGAATTGGTGGCGCTAGCTGCTGCAAGAGTTCTTGGCCCCTTGCTTGCCCGGTGCCTGAAACCGAATAATTGCTCCAGCGCCCAGAACCAGAGGGAGTGATGATTGCGAACCCGGAACTGCTCAAAGCGTTGGCTTCGTTGTACACCGCAGTGTCGAATGGACCATAGTCATAGGGCACAAAATTAAACCCCGGGCCTTCATTCACGGCTCCTGGAATATTTCTGGACACCAGAAACATTGCTTTTTGAATTTGAACAGGCGTGAATGGCTGTCCATTGGCGCACGCCAACATCGCAAGCAGCAAATCTTGTCTGGTCATAGCGTTCTCCACCCCTGCCCCAAGGGATACTAAGCATCTAACGAATCATATCACGTTAACGTGGACGGTGAAAACCTAGCCGAATGAGCCTTATGCCGCTCGCTGCCAATAGCCAGCCCAAACCCGGCTCACCGAATGATTGAGCGCGCCGCCAAGCAGGGCATAGGCGTTGCCGCCATTCGACCGGCGACGGTGATCCTCCAGCCAAGCGGCGTGATTGGCGTACTGGTAGAGGTAGCGGTGCGAGACGTGGTGGTGCTGCCCGGCGACCATGCGACGCAGGCGGCTGAAATAGCTCTCCACCATGTTGGTGTGCTTGCCGTGGCCGTCGCTGTAGCTTTCCGAGTGGTTGATGCGGGTCGAAGCGTAATCGGCTTCCAGCACGTCCCAATGGCTTGCCTCATCAGCAAACAGCTTCGAGCCGGCCAGCATACGAGCCCGGGCAATGTCGACGCCTTCGGCTTCGCGATTGCGGACGAACGTCAGGGTGCGGCCAGCGCGCTCGCGCAGGGCGATGACAACGCGGCGACGGTCTGACTGGTTCTGCTTCATGCGGCGGTCCTTGCGGTCCTCTATGCGGTTCTCAGGGCGCACCACGCCGCCGAAGTAAGCGCCGTCAATCTCGACCTCGCCTTCAAGGGTTTCGTTCTTGGTTTCAGCCGAGAGGGCTTCGCGGATCTTGTGAGCCAGCACGAAGGCAGTCTTGTATTGAACGTCCAGATCGCGAGAGAACTGGACCGCCGACATGCCCTTCGCGCCATTGACGAACAGGCAGATCGCGGCGAGCAGATCGACAAACGACAGCTTGCGCGAGGCGAAGATCGTGCCGCTCGTAACCGAGAACTGCGCACCGCACGCGGCGCACTTGAACTTGCGACGGGTCGGAATGTCGTAATGATCCAGGCATCCGCATTTCGGGCAAACAGGCTCGCCTTGCGTCGAAGCCCAGCGAAGGCGCTTGAACGTGTCGTAAGCCTTTTCCTCGCCGCCCTTGTAAATCTCCTTGAGGGAGAGGGTGCGGCTTTCGGCGGAAAGGAGGAAGTGTTGGGCCATGACGTACTGTTTCCGTTACCAATGTAACGAATGTAGTACGTTGACGTATCCCATACAAGGGCATATGTATCGAAAACGATACCTTTTTGTGCAAAGGCGATACGTATGGCAGAAAAGACAGACTATGAAGCCCTAGCGGCGAACCTCCTGAAAGCCGAATTGAAGCGGAAAGGTGTGACCTACGCCCAATTGGTCGAAAAATTGGACGCTATTGGAGTCGAGGAAAAAGAGGTAAACATTCGCAACAAACTTGCGAGGGGCAAGTTTACAGCAGCGTTCTTGCTTCAATGTTTTTCAGCCATCGGGGCCGATTCCATACGATTGTAACGGCGGCTTTTGCCATAATCCTCGTTGTATTGGTTCTGAAGGCGACTTGGGATATTGCCGCTTTAAATGCCGAATATAGCCGTGAGGCAGAGCAAGCCACCAAAGAGTATGCCGACCGCACCCAAGAGAGCATAGCCAGCACCTGCCGCGACAGAGATGTTCCGGCCTTCGCGAAATGCATAGAGGAAATAGTAAAGGCCACCGAAGAGGCCAAAACCGCCGAGCGTGATCTTTCCGCCCAGAGAAGCATGGCGCTCTGGGCGCTTGGTATGCTCTGGGCCACGGTCGCATCCATTGCCGTCACAGGCATCGGTATCTATTTTGTTTGGCGCACTCTTGATGCCAACACCGATGCCGTTGCCCAAGCGAAAGCCGCCAATGACATCGCGAAGCAAGCTACCGAAGCGCAGCTTCGCGCCTACCTCATCGTGAAAGAAGTTTCGGCAGAACTCATTGAGGGCAGCGACCAAGCCGACCAAATTGACTTGGTTCAATTTACGCTTGTCATCAAAAATGGCGGGGCAACCCCAGCCATCAAGATCGCCCATGATTTTTCCATCACAGAAAATCGTGGAGATAACCGTGGTCCGCGTATTGGGAACCGCGCTGTAATCATGATGGATGCGACCCGGCATCGCCTCCAAGACCTTGCTCCGGGCGACGAATTGACGGTCGTCTCTCAGAGAATCCCTTATCTCTTTTTTGAAAGCGTGCTTCAGCACGGAGTGCTCAACTGTGGTCTGGCCTGCCGGGTTTCGTATCGACCGGTCGTGAGTGCAGAAGAAAAGGTCTTGGACGTCCGATATTGGATAAGGGGCGAAGAGGATGATACCCAGCTGCGCATTAGCCGATCCGGACCAAACGAAAGCAGTTAGTATCGCGGCCCACGCCGCTCGCGCCCACACGGCGCGCCGCCTAGCTCACGGTCTCCTCCGGTCGTCGGGGTTTGGTGCTGTTGCTACATAAGACCGCAGTTCCGAATCCTGTTTCTCGACAAGAAGAACGCGCTGATCGCCGACGAGGTGCAGCAGGTCGGTACCGTCGACCACACGCCGGTCTATCCGCGTGAAGTGGTCAAACGCGCGCTCGAACTCTCCGCCACGGCAATCATTCTGGCGCATAATCATCCGTCAGGGGATCCCACGCCGTCGCGCGCCGACATCGAGATGACCAAGCTGGTCATCGAGACGGCCCGGCCGCTCGGCATCGCTGTCCACGATCACATCATCATCGGCAAGAAGGGTCATGCCAGCATGAAGGGCTTGCTGCTGATCTAAAGCTTGTTTTGAACATGCACCGGCATCTCGCCGAAAGAGTCCGGTTTCGTGTCATGACACGCCTCCAGGCAGCGAAGGGCGCGTTGCAAGCGCACGACTTCCAACCGCGATGGCGAGCGCGACGACGATCAGTATAGCCGCGACCGCAAACGTGATCCGCATACCGGCGACAACGGCCTCGGGGCGCGCCGTTGTGATGTCGATCGCCTCTGAGGCGAATGCGAACACTGCACCCATAACGGATGCGCCAGTGATGAGCCCGAGATTGCGCGACAAATTGAGCAAGCCGGAAATGACGCCCCGCTGGTCCGGGCGGATATCCGACATGACGGCGGTGTTGTTGGCGGTTTGGAACAGCGCATAGCCTGATGTGATGACGGCGATCGGGGCGATGTAGCCGGGGATGCCCGATATTGCCGGCATCACGGATAAAGTGAAGCAACCGGCGGCTATCGCGATGAGCCCAATGATGGTCATGCGTCCAGCGCCAAAACGGTCGGCTATGCGACCAGCCGGCACACCGGTCAGCGCGGCGACAAGCGGACCGACCGACATGACGATGCCAACAAGAGCCGCGTCGAGCCCGAGCGCACGAGACAGATAGAACGGCCCGACCACCAGTGTCGCCATCATCACCGTCGCAACGAGCCCGCTCATGGCGAGGCTGGCACTCAGCATCGCGTTGCGAAACGCGGCCAATCGGATCAAAGGCGACGCCACTCTCGCCTCCAAAAGCACAAACGAGCCGGCTCCGAAAACGGCTGCCACCAACAGAGCCATGTTGAGCGGACCAAAACTGCCACGCCCGATCGTCATCGCGAGTGCATAGGCGCCAAGTGCCAAGGCAAGCAGCAGCGTGCCGACAACGTCGAAGCCGGCCCGATCCGTCTTCAGCCCCCGGTGATCAGCCGGCAAATAGCGATAGGCGAGAACAAGGGCCAGCAAACCCAGCGGCACGTTGACGAGGAAGATCGCCCGCCAACCGGCTCCGGCAATCAGAAGCCCGCCGAGCGATGGACCGAGAGCAGTGCCGATCGCCGACATCGTTCCGAGCAGCCCCATGGCGCTGCCGGTCCTTGCCTTCGGCACCGTCTCACCGACAAACGCCATGGTGACGGCCATCATGATGGCCGCCCCCAAGCCCTGGGCCGCCCGGGCGGCAATCAGCAGCCACAGCGTCGGCGCGACACCAGATAGGACCGAGGCAACCGTGAACAGGAAGAGGCCGGCCAGCAGCAGCCGCCGGCGACCGATGAAGTCCCCGACCCGTCCGACGCTGACGATCAGGGTGGTGATGGCGAGGAGATAAGCCAGCACGATCCACTGGACCTCCTGGAACGAGGCGTCGAACGCCTGCGCCAAGGTCGGCAAGGCGACGTTGGCGATGCTGATACCGAGCGAGGACAGCAACATCGACAACGAAAGGCTGGCGAGCGCCCACCGAACCGAAGTTGCTCGTTCTGGATTTCCAGCGACTGCCCGCCCTGCATCGATCGGCTTCAACGTGAACTCCGTTTTCTGGCGACTCCCGAAACGGAGCTGGCAGACAGGTAGTCCTTTGCTTGATATGGCGGAAGACGCATAATTTGCACTTAATCATTGCGTTTGGCGCTATGTCAGATCGTGCCGACCATGCTACGATCAGCATATGGCGCGTCCCGATCTCAATCTGCTTGTGACCCTTGATGTGCTGCTGACGGAAGGCAGCGTGGCACGCGCCGCCACAAGGTTGCGGTTGAGCCCTTCGGCGATGAGCCGGGCGCTGGCGCGATTGCGCGAGACGACGGGCGATCCGCTGCTGGTCAGGGCTGGACGCCGCCTCGTTCCCACACCCCGAGCCATCGAGCTCCGCGAACGCGTCGGTCAGCTTGTGCAGGACGCCGAATCCGTTCTGCGTCCTGTTGAAACGCTCGACCTGAAACGGCTCGTGCGAACCTTCACGCTCAGAAACCAGGATGGCTTTGTCGAGAATTTCGGACCGGATCTCATTGCGCGCGTCGGCCAACAGGCACCGGGCGTGCGGCTGCGTTTTGTGCTGAAGCCGGACAAGGACAGCACGCCCCTGCGTGACGGCAGTGTAGACCTGGAAACAGGCGTCGTCGGAAAGGCCGCAGGACCGGAGGTACGCGCGCAAGCGCTGTTCCGTGATCGTTTCGTCGGTGTCGTGCGGATGGGGCATCCATTGTGCGAGCTGACGATCACCCCTGCCCGCTATGCAGCCGGCCGGCACATCCTCATCTCCCGTCGCGGGTTTGACAGGGGACCGATCGACGATGCCCTTGAGCCGTTAGGGTTGAAACGGGAGATCGTGACGGTGGTCGGCGGCTTTTCGGAAGCCCTGGCTCTGGCGCGCGCCTCGGACCTGATCGCCAGCGTTCCCGAACGCTATACAGGGAACCTGCGCGATGGAATGTTCTGTTTCCCGTTGCCGGTTCCCTTGCCGGAAATCACGGTCTCACTTTTGTGGCACCCGCGGCTCGATGCCGATCCGGCTCACCGCTGGCTGCGCGGGTGCGTTCGAGACGTTTGCGCCGGAATAACTCACTGGATTTCTTAGTGGTTGAGGCGAGCGTTGCTGATCCGATCACGGCAACTCGGTGTTGCAGGTGCCGGCGATCTGGCCCGGCAAGGTCGAAATCAGCCTCGCCTCGCCCCGATAGCAGCCCGAACCGCCAGGACAGCTGGAGCCGGTCTGCGGAAACCAATCGCCTGATCCCGTCGGCACCATCCCGAACCAGCCTCCTACCCGCCGGCCGACCGACCAGCTTTCGTTGACCTTGCTGGCCTTGTCGACGGTCACTGACACGGTGATGGTCCGGCTGGCGGACCGGCGTCGTTCAACTGCAGCCATTCGCTCCAGCGCGGTTCGCCATTCGCCCGGCAGGCAATGGCCAGGATCGGGCTGTAGCTTAAGGCGCCGCCGCCGGTGATGAGCTTGTTGGTGACATGGAGCGAGGCCGTGACCAGGCCATCGCTGCCGGTGTCGAACCGCCAATTGTCAAGGACGCTGCCGGCCTGGGCAATACCGCAGACCGAGGCGAAGAGGAACGCCGTGGCGACCGCGCCTCCGATGCCGACGAATAGTTTCAACGATCCCTCCAACGACCCTGCACTTTGCAACTCGGCGCAGATAATGATCAAAACATCGTATCGCCAGCCGCCAACCGCCGCTTGGGCACGAATCTGTCGCCAAATCGGAATCGATTCTCGGACAGCACGATGCGCGTATGACGAGCGTTCGTTCAGAGTGTGCTTTCTGCCTCCAAGTGGACGCACGTCGCTTTAGGGTCGTAACGAAAAGGCCGCATTGAGAGCGGCCTTTCACAATTCGGCGGAATGCCGGTTCGGCGCCCATGGCAGCCTTTTTCTTCGCCACAACCTTCTTCTTCTTAGGTTTTTCCACATCATCCCCACTGCGTTTTCGGCTGGCCGGAAGACCGCACTAGAATTTCGAACGGAAATCGAGCTATGATGCATTTGGCATTTCCTGGGACGGCTTCGCGGCCTTGGAATGCCGGGAGGAAACGGGATGGCCATAGCGCTTGTACTCGTTTTGGTAGTTGTGGGCTCAGTGTTGTTCCACTTCCTGAGCCCATGGTGGTGGACGCCGATTGCCTCTAATTGGGATTATATCGACAACACCATCATCATCACCTTCTGGATTACCGGCGTCGTCTTCGCCGCGGTCGTCCTATTCATGGCCTATTGCGTCTTCCGCTTCCGTCATCGGGAAGGCAATCAGGCGGCATACGAACCCGAGAACAAGCGGCTCGAATGGTGGCTGACGATCGTCACCGCAATCGGGGTCACGGCCATGCTGGTTCCCGGCCTGTTCGTCTGGAACCAGTTCGTCAGCGTCCCAAGCGACGCAACAGTGGTCGAAGTCGTCGGCCAGCAATGGCAGTGGAGTTTCCGGCTGCCCGGCAAGGACGGCAAGCTCGGCACATCCGACACCCGCAACGTTAGCCCTGAAAATCCCCTCGGCGTGAACGCCAGTGATGCCAACGGCCAGGACGATGTCGTCGTCGAAGCCGCCGATCTGCATCTGCCGGTCGGCAAGCCGGTCAAGATGTTGCTCCGCTCGATCGACGTGCTGCATGATTTCTATGTCCCTGAATTCCGCGCCAAGATGGACATGATCCCGGGCTCGGTCACCTATTTCTGGTTCACCCCGACCAAGACCGGAACTTTTCAGGTCCTGTGTGCCGAACTTTGTGGCCAGGGGCACCCGTTGATGAATGGCGTGGTGATGGTCGACACGCCGGAAGACTATCTGGCGTGGCTCGGCGAACAGCAGACCTTCGCGCAATTGTCGGCCCCCCAGCAGGTGGGCTCGGCAGAGTAGACGCCGGGAAAGACGGCGACGTGGTTTGAAATTGCGGCAGGACTCGAAACTGTCGAGTCTGGCCGAAAAGGGCACGGAGTGTTCTTATGGTCGATGTCACACCTGCGGATGCGGTACCGCCGGCCGAAGTCGCGGAGATGGAACTCTACCACCCGCACAGCTGGTGGACAAAATACGTCTTCTCGCAGGACGCCAAAGTCATCGCCATTCAGTATTCGGCGACGGCCACGGCAATCGGCCTGGTGGCGCTGGTGCTGTCCTGGTTGATGCGGCTGCAGCTCGGCTTCCCCGGCACGTTCGATTTCATCAGCCCCGAAGCCTACTACCAGTTCATCACAATGCACGGCATGATCATGGTGATCTATCTGCTCACGGCACTCTTCCTGGGTGGCTTCGGCAACTACCTGATCCCACTGATGGTCGGCGCGCGGGACATGGTCTTTCCCTATGTCAACATGCTGAGCTACTGGATTTACCTGCTTGCCGTGCTGGTTTTGGTGTCGAGCTTCTTTGCGCCCGGCGGACCGACCGGTGCCGGCTGGACGCTCTACCCGCCGCAGGCGATCATGACCGGCACACCAGGCGGCCAGGACTGGGGTATCATCCTGATGCTCGTCTCGCTGATCCTGTTCATCATCGGCTTCACCATGGGCGGCTTGAACTACGTCGTGACGGTGCTGCAGGCCCGCACACGCGGCATGACGCTGATGCGCCTGCCGTTGACTGTCTGGGGTATCTTCACCGCCACGGTCATGGCGCTGCTCGCCTTCCCGGCGCTGTTTGTCGCCTGCGTGATGATGCTGTTCGACCGTGCGCTCGGCACCAGCTTCTTCATGCCGGCCATCGTCGAGATGGGTGAACAGTTGCAGCACGGCGGCGGCAGCCCGATCCTGTTCCAGCATCTGTTCTGGTTCTTCGGCCACCCCGAGGTCTACATCGTGGCGCTCCCGGCCTTCGGCATCGTATCCGACCTGATCAGCACCCATGCGCGCAAGAACATCTTCGGCTACCGCATGATGGTCTGGGCCATCGTCGGCATCGGCGCGTTGAGCTTCGTGGTCTGGGCGCACCACATGTATGTCAGCGGCATGCATCCCTATTTCGGCTTCTTCTTCGCCACCACGACTTTGATCATTGCCGTCCCGACTGCGATCAAGGTCTACAATTGGGTGCTGACGCTGTGGCGCGGCGACATCCACCTCACCATACCGATGCTTTTTGCCCTGGCCTTCATCGTGACCTTCGTCAATGGCGGGCTGACGGGGCTTTTTCTCGGCAACGTCGTCGTCGACGTCCCGCTGTCGGACACGATGTTCGTCGTTGCCCATTTCCACATGGTCATGGGCGTCGCCCCGATCATGGTGATCTTCGGGGCGATCTATCACTGGTACCCGAAGGTCACCGGCCGGATGCTGAACGAGGCAATGGGCCAGTTCCATTTCTGGGTCACCTTCCTCGGTGCCTATCTGATTTTCTTTCCCATGCACTACATCGGCCTGATGGGCGTGCCGCGCCGCTACCACGAACTGACCGCCACGACGGTGATGACCGAGTCGGCCCACGATCTGAACGCGTTCATCAGCATCATGGCGTTCCTCGTCGGCTTCGCCCAGGTCGTGTTCCTGTTCAATCTGATCTGGAGCATCCGCCACGGCCGGGAGGCCGGCGGCAATCCGTGGCGCGCCACGACACTCGAATGGCAGACGCCGCAAACACCGCCCGCCCATGGCAATTTCGGCAAGGAACTGCCGATCGTCTATCGCTGGGCCTATGACTACAGCGTGCCGGGAGCCAAGGAGGACTTTATCCCGCAAAACATGCCGGGCACCTTCGGTACCTCCAAGGAGCCGGCATGAGCGTCATCCTGGTCTTCTTGGCTGTGATCGCCGGCTTTGCCGGATGGTGGCTTTCCCATCAGCGGCTGATGGCCAAGCCATGGCTTGAGCAAGGTGTGATCGGGGACCTTGTCGGCATGGAAGGCTCGGCGCTGCCGACCGCCAAGATCGGCCTTGGCGTCTTCCTCGCTGTCGTCGGCTGCCTGTTCGCGCTGTTCACCAGCGCTTATTTCATGCGCATGGCGCTGTCGGACTGGCAGGCGCTGCCGCTGCCGCGCGTGCTCTGGTTCAACACCGGCGTGCTGGTCCTGAGCAGCATCGCGCTGCAATGCGCCTCGGTCGCTGCGCGCCGGGGCCAGATCGACACGGTCAGGCTCGGCCTCGTCACGGCGGGTCTCACCGCGCTTGCCTTCCTGATCGGACAGCTTGTGGCATGGCGGGAACTGACCGCCGACGGCTACTTGCTGACCGCCAATCCAGCCAACAGTTTTTTCTACCTGATAACCGGGATGCATGGCCTGCACATACTGGGCGGGCTGGTGGGACTGAGCAGAACAACTGCCGGCGCCTGGAACGGAACGCCGCCGGAGCGGCTTCGCCTCAGCGTCGAATTGTGCGCCATGTACTGGCATTTCCTGCTTTTCGTCTGGCTCGCCATCTTCGCGCTTCTGGCCGGCTGGGCCGCGACTTTTATCGAGATTTGCCGACAGTTGCTGACCTAGGAGGGCCGGGCGGATGGCAGACACGACACTGACGCATATCGGCCAAACACAGCCGCGGCCGGCGGGCTTGCAAGGCGTCGCCGCCGACTGGTCCTCGGATCAGCGCGCGTTCAAGAACGTGTCCTGGGGCAAGGCCATGATGTGGATCTTCCTGCTCAGCGACACCTTCGTCTTCGGCTGCTTCCTGCTCTCCTACATGACCGCCCGCATGTCTACCCGAGTGCCGTGGCCCAATCCGAGCGAGGTCTTTGCCCTTCACATTGGCGGCTCGAATATTCCACTGATCCTTATCGCCATCATGACCTTCGTGCTGATCTCGAGCAGCGGAACGATGGCCATGGCGGTGAATTTCGGCTATCGCCACGACCGCCGCAAGACGGCGATCCTCATGCTTTTGACCGCAGCACTCGGCGCGACTTTCGTCGGCATGCAGGCCTTCGAATGGACCAAGCTGATCTCCGAGGGGGTACGGCCCTGGGGCAATCCGTGGGGTGCGGCGCAGTTCGGATCATCCTTCTTCATGATCACCGGCTTTCACGGCACCCATGTGACGTTCGGGGTGATCTTCCTGATCATCGTGGCGCGAAAGGTCTGGCGCGGCGATTACGAAACCGGGCGGCCCGGTTTCTTCACCAGCCGCAGGGGCCGCTACGAGCATGTCGAGATCATGGGGCTCTACTGGCATTTCGTCGACCTGGTCTGGGTGTTCATTTTCGCATTCTTCTATCTTTGGTGAGAGGCAGACATGGCTTTGGTGAGAGGCAGATATGGCTGAAGCAACCGCAAACGGTCTGGGGCAACATACGCTGCACGGAACTCAAGCGCATGATGCGGCAGCAGCAGGCATCGCCCCTGCCGAGGTTCATCAGGAGCACCCGATCAAGCTCTATCTGGTGGTCTGGGCATGGCTGTTCATCCTCAGCGCCTGCTCCTATCTGGTCGATTATGTCGGCCTTCAGGGCTATCTCAGATGGTCGCTGATCCTGATCTTCATGATGCTCAAGGCTGGGCTGATCGTCGCGGTCTTCATGCATATGGCCTGGGAACGGCTGGCGCTGACATATGCGATCATATTGCCGCCGATACTGGTGCTGGTGTTCGTGGCAATGATGGCCTTCGAATCAGAATACACGCTTCTCACCCGGACGCTGTTTTTTGGGGCTGAGCCCTGACGTGCAATCCGGGTAGAGGGTTTGTCGACGGCGTTTCCTGTCAAGAGCAGGAAGCGCTATTTGCGGGCCGCTTCTGTGTGCCTTGAAACAATCGACAACTGGACCATTTTTGGTAGGGGAAACGACAGAAGCAAAATGATTGCCCTCGTTTCCATATGCGTCGCGAACTCCAGCGAGGGAGGCTCAAGATGACGATCGCAAACAGACTGAAGGACTTTATCGACGAGAAAGGAGTTTCCTACGACACCGTCGAGCACCACCGCACTTCGACAAGCAGGCAGTCCGCCATAGCGGCGCATGTGCCCGGCAGCATAATGGCCAAATCGGTGGTGGTTCACCACGACGGTGGCTATGCGCTGGCCGTGGTGCCCAGCACGCACAGGATCGAGCTGGGCACATTGCAGGACGTAATGGACCAGCGTATCGGACTCGCCTCCGAAGACGAGGTGGTTTCGCTCTTCGAGGATTGCGACACTGGCGCCATCCCGCCGATCGGCGCGGCCTACGATGTGCCGGTGATTCTGGATGAAAGCCTCGGCAATGCCGCCGACATCTATTTCGAGGGCGGTGACCACAGGACGCTCGTGCATGTCAGCGGCAAGGATTTCCGCAACCTGACCAGCGACGCACAGCAAGCCCGCTTTAGCTACCCAGCTTACTAAAGGCTCAGCCTTGCCGACCGGGCGCGCTCGCCGGTGCGGCAAGGCAGGATTTTTTCAGCTCGCCGGTTTGGTGGAAGACGGCGATTCCACAACTTTGCGATAGACGTGCCAGGTGGCGTGACCGAGGATCGGCAGCACGACAGCCAACCCGGCGAACACCGGCAGCGAGCCTATGATCAAGGCGACGGCGACAATCAGGCCCCACACAGCCATCACGATCGGGTTCGCCAGGACCACGCGCACCGAGGTGTGGATGGCTTCATAGGCGCCGACGTCGCGGTCGAGCAACAACGGGAACGCGACAACCGTGGTGCACAACACGACCGCGGCGAAGACGAAGCCGATGGCGTGGCCAAGGATAATCAGCGTCCAGCCGCGTCCGGTGGCGAATATTTCACTGATGAAGCTGGAGAGCGATTCCGGCGGGGCCGGGCCGAACACCTGCTGGTAAAATATCTGCGCGGTCAAAAGCCAGGCGATGAAGATCGCAAGCAGCATGATCCCGACCGCCGCGATGGCGGGCAGCGCCGGAGAATTCCTGACCCCGAAAGCGTGGCTCCAGGAGGCGTCGAGCCCGGCCTCCCGTCGCCGGCTGATCTCATAGAGGCCGATCGCCGCGAACGGACCGATCAGCGCAAAACCTGACACCAGCGGAAACAACAGCGGCAGCGCATTGTTGCCCGACGTCCAGACAGCGAGCACGACGCCGACAAGCGGATAGATCAGACAGAGGAAAACGATATGCGACGGTTTGACCATAAAATCGTCGACGCCACGCTTGAGCGCGTCGAAAAGGTCGGAAACGCCGATCTTTCGAATTCTGATGTGCTCCAGCGTCTCGCTGGCGCCTGCAATCACGTGAAAACTTGCCATGACCATTCCTCCAGACCAGGTCCGGTAAGGTCGCGATTTCACGGTGCTGCCGTTCAGCGTAACTGGCCACGCAAAACCGCGACCTGCACCATGGCCAACATACGCTCTTGCATGGGATTTGTCGCCGTCCTTTGTCTGAGGGGACGGCTCCGGTGATCCAGCTAGCTCTAACGGCCTTTCTTCGATATTCTCCAAGCTGGGTTGAAGGGTGAAGGTCATGGATGGAAAGACCGTTCTCATGCTCGGCCTTGGCGTAGTTATTCTGCTGTTGCTGGGGTTCTGCGCAGTGCCAATGTGAGGTTTGAGCAGGTTCGGGGCGGACCTCGTTCAGCAATTGCCGATTCTCACCCCGGCAAGCGATCCGAGAACATCAGGTTTCGATGCAGCCACGAGGCAGGTCATGCCGTCAATTTCCGGCTGACATGACGACACGCATTGCAATGGTATCGGCAAGCAGCACGGCAAAGATCGCGAAAAGATAGAAAATCGAATAGGCAAACAGCGCCTTTGCGCGTTTCATCTCCCACCCTTCAACACACCTTTTGTCGATCAGAAGCTTCCAGGCATGCCAGATGAAACCCGCGCCCAATGCGGCCGAAACGAGCCCGTACAATCCGCTCGCGAATCCAAAAACCCAAGGGAGCACGCCGATTGGTGCCAGGATCAGTGAATAGACGAAGATTTGTTTTCTGGTCGAAGCCTGGCCGGCCACGTTCGGCATCATGGGAATGCCGGCAGCAGCATAGTCGCCGATCTTGAACAGCGCGAGTGCCCAGAAATGCGGCGGCGTCCAGAGGAAAATGATCAAAAACAGGATGAGACTTTCAGCCCCAACGGCGCCGGTGGCCGCCGCCCACCCGATGACAGGAGGAAGGGCGCCTGCGGCGCCGCCTATGACGATATTCTGCGGCGTCGAGCGTTTCAGCCATATCGTGTAGATGACGACGTAGAAGAATATGGTGAAGGCCAGCAGCGAGGCGGCAAGCCACCCCACCAGCACGCCGAGCGTCATGATCGAAAGGACGGAAAGCACCAGGCCGAAGCCGAGAGCTTCGCCTGGCATGATCCGGCCTGACGGGACCGGCCGCTTTGATGTGCGCGACATCAGCGCATCGATATCGGCATCGTACCACATGTTGAGTGCCCCGGCCGCTCCCGCTCCAACCGCAATTGCACCAATTGCAATCACGGCGATGACCGGATTCATCGCCCCAGGCGCCACCATCAGGCCGACGAAGGCGGTAAAAACAGCAAGCGCCATGACGCGTGGTTTCAGAAGCGCGAAGAAATCACTGACCGTCGCTTCAGATATCTGGATACCGGTATCCTTGAGGCCGCTTTCCCGAGCCGACATTTCAGGCGACCACCGATGGGGACAGGCAATCCGGCCGCGCCATCGGCCGGCGGAAGAGCCGGGTTACTTCCTGGCGGAAGAACCGGGTCATTTGGAGAATTGCTTCAGATAGGCGATGACGTTGGCGAGATCCTCGTCCTTCTTGAGACCGGGAAACGCCATCTTCGTACCCTTGATCATGGCCTTCGGGTCGCGAAGATAGGCCGTCAGCGTGGCTTCGTCCCATTTGACGCCGGATTTACCCGCCTCGGTCATGGGCTTGGAATATTTGAACCCCGGATGCGTGCCGGCCGTCCGGCCGATAACGCCGCTCAACGACGGACCGATCTTGTTCTTGTCCTCGTCGACGACGTGGCAGGCCTTGCATTTGGCGAAGACCTTCTCACCCGCGGCGGCATCCTGTGCCTGAGATTGGCTCGTGATAGACGTCGCAACGGACACGACGGCGAAAAACGCGATTGCACGCATGGCATTCCCTCCCCGATCGCCAAGTCTGCCTTGGACGATCTGCGCATGCCGACACGGCATGCGCCCCTTGCACGACAGAGCGGAATATCCGCGTCTCCCGCATGGAATTGCGGCATCTGCATACCACAGAATCCGGCGGGCAGATAGATTGCCCCGAAGTGATGAGGCAGCTCGATCGGCGTCGAGCGCAATCGGAACGCATACCGGGCAAAGGCGTTAGACCAGCTACGGTTCAGCGTCCACGAGATCAAAGATCAGAGAAGCGTCCATGAACGACAGGAGCGTCCTGGAGGTGCGCCACGGCACCCGCACGATCGATGGCGACACGGTCTTTTACAGAGAAGCAGGTCCTGAAACCGCGCCGGTGTTGCTGCTTCCGCATGGCTATCCCTGCTCATCCTTCCAGTATCGCCGGCTGATGCCGGCGCTCGCCGATCGGTGGCGGACGGTCGCGCCGGATTTCCCTGGCTTCGGCTATAGTGGGACCCCAGATCCGGCACGGTTCGGCTATGATTTTGACGCCTATGCAACTTTCCTGGAGCGGTTCACCGACGCGCTGGAGCTCGGCAGCTACGCGCTGTGGCTGCACGACTATGGCTCCCAGATCGGCCTGCGCCACGCCATAGCGCATCCGTCGCGGATCAAGGCCCTCATCATCCAGAATGGCGACATCTACTCGGATGCGCTTGGCCCTAAATACGAAACGATCCGGCGCTTTTGGCGGGATCCTTCACCGGCGAACCGCGCGCCGCTCGAAAAGGCGGTGAGCGAGGACGGCTTTCGCGCCGAGTTCGTGGGCGAAGTCGATGACGACGTCGCCCAACGTGTGCCGCCCGATCTGTGGAAATTGCATTGGCCGCTGATGGATACACCTGTGCGCCGGGCGCTTTCAGTCGGACTGATGGAAAAGCTCAAGGCTAACCTCGACTGGTTCCCTCGTTACCAGGCATACCTGCGCGAACAGCGGCCGCCGGCAATGATCCTTTGGGGGCCGAAGGACGAATACATGCCCGAGCCGGCAGCGCGCGCCTATCTGCGCGATCTCCTCGAGGCCGAGCTGCATTTGCTGAACGACGCAGGACACTGGCTTCTGGAAACCCATTTCGAGGTCGCCCTGCCGTTGGTGCGACGGTTTCTCGGCGAGGTCCTGCATTAATCGCCCGCGCAACACCGCAGCGGATTCCGCCATCGCTGCCCCATCCCCATCAGGACCCATCGAGAGGAGCGCACTCCATGATCGACAACGCCACAATCGCCCGGATCTGGCGGGGAAGGACACGCCGTGATCTGGCAGACGCTTACGAGCCCTATCTACGCCGCGAAGGCATTCCGCCGCTTCAGGAGAAGGCACTTGGCGTCCAGTTGTTTCGCGAAAATCGCGAAGAAGAAACAGAGTTCGTGACGATCTCGTACTGGCCTGACGTCGAAGCCATGGCAAGCTTCACCGGCGGCGACCCGCACAAGATCCACCACCTGCCGCGTGACGAAGAGTTTCTCATTGAACTGCCCAAGCGAGTGACGGTGATGCGGATCCTTGTCAATCAATTGCCTCGCGACTAGGGCGGCGGGGCTTTGCGACGTCGGCAGCAACGAAAAGGCCGCCTCGTGGGCGGCCCTTTCACAGCCAGCAGAATGCCGTGTTATTCGGCGTCCTTGGCGGCTTTCTTCTTCGGCGCGGCCTTCTTCTTGGGCTCTTCCGCATCGTCGGCCTTCTTGGCGTCGGCCTTTTTCGCAGCGGCTTTCTTCGCCGGCTTTGCCTTGGCCGTCTCGGTGTCCTCGTCGTCGGCCATCAGCTCTTCCTTGCTGACCTTGACGTCGGTGACCGAAATCTGGCTGAGCAGATGGTCGACCACCTTCTCCTCGAACATCGGCGCGCGCAGCGTGTTTAATGCTTCGGGATTGCTGCGGTAGAATTCGAAGGCTTCCTGCTGCTGGTTGGCCGGATAGCGGCGCACCTGCTCGAGCAAGCCACGCTGCAGTTCCTCGTCCGACACGGTGACACCGGCCTTCTCGCCGATTTCCGCGAGAACCAGGCCGAGGCGCACGCGGCGCTCGGCAAGCCGCATATATTCGGCGCGTGCCTCTTCTTCCGTCGTCTCCTCGTCGGCGAAGGTGCGGCCGGCGGCTTCCAGATCGCGGTTGACCTGGTTCCAGATGTTGTTGAATTCGGCCTCGACAAGCTTCGACGGTGCCTCGAACGAGTAGGCGGCGTCGAGCTGGTCGAGCAGCTGCCGCTTGATCTTCTGGCGCGTCATCGAACCGAACTGGTTCTCGATCTGGCCGCGCACCACCTCACGCAGGCGCTCCAGCGACTCCAGGCCGAGATTCTTGGCCATTTCGTCGTTGATTTCCAACGCACCGGGCTTGGACACTTCCTTGACGGTGACGTCGAAGGTGGCTTCCTTGCCTGCCAGATGCGCCGCCTGGTAGTTTTCCGGGAACGTGACCGTGACCTGCGTCTCGTCACCGGCCTCGCTGCCGATGAGCTGATCCTCGAAGCCAGGAATGAATTCCTTGGAGCCGAGCACCAGCGGCTGGTCCGTGCCGGCGCCGCCGCTGAAGGCTTCGCCGTCGATCTTGCCGACATAGTCGATCGTCACGCGGTCGCCTTCGGCCGCCTTGCCGGTCTTCGGCTCGTAGGTACGCGCCGATTCGGCGACACGCTGGACCTGCTCGTCGATCTCGGAATCCGGCACGTCGAACACCTGACGCGTCACCTTGATGTCGGAGAAATCCTTGATCTCGATGGGCGGAATGATCTCGTAGTTCAGGCGGAACTCGAAGTCGGCACCGCCGGCAAGGATCTTCTCGGCCTCCTTCTCATCCTCGGTCATGATCACTTCGGGCTGCATGGCGGCCTTTTCGCCGCGCCCGGTAATGATCGAACGGGTCGAATCGTTGAGTATCTCGTTGACCACTTCGGCCATGAACGACTTGCCGTAGACCTTGCGCAGGTGCTGCACCGGCACCTTGCCGGGGCGGAAGCCGTTGATGCGGACCTTGTTCCTGGCATCGGACAGCCGCGCCATCAGTTTGGCTTCCATGTCACCCGCCGGCACGGTGATCTTGATCTCGCGTTTGAGACCGGAGTTGAGCGTTTCGGTGACCTGCATCATAGAACCTTTGTTTCCACCAATGAGCAGCCAAACGGCTCCTGCCGTTTACAGCCTGCCGGGATTATCTTGCCGGGAATGGCTTTTGGTGCGGGACTTGGCGATCTGCCCGCCCAACGCGGCTCAAATCCTTCAGAAATACGCTCCAAAATGTGAATAAGTCTTTGTTTTTCCTACTTCTTATCACATTCTGCAGAAGCGGATCGTCGCATCCCGTCACATTCGACACGCCTTTTGTCACAGGCCCGGCTAATTTTCAACTATCTTCGCATCTACAGCGCCGCGCGTCCTCTTGGACGCGCAAAAGACGCTGTAGCACCTTCATTTTGGCGCGTGATCCTTTCCGAAAATCGATTTTCGATTTTCGGGATCATGCGCCGGCGAACGGCCCTATTTTGACCGCGACATTGACAGAATGATGACTACATGGGATTGCCGGGCGACGCGGATGTGGCGGAATTGGTAGACGCCCTGGATTTAGGTTCCAGTGCCGAAAGGCGTGGGGGTTCGAGTCCCTTCATCCGCACCAAGTTTTTCACCAGAAAGCCTGGAAACGCTGGCGTCTCTAGATGGCGCGTTGTTCGGGAGGGCATCAATCGGCCCTTCTGAAAGCTGACCTGCTCAAGATGGCTGCCGGGAACCAGCCTCGGCGAGCCACGTTGCTAAGTCATGGACCTTCACAAAAGGGCCGTGCAAATGGCGAAAGACCTACCTCGCGAGGAAGAGCAACGCGGCACCGGAAAGGTCCTCATGTGGGGCGCCGTGATCGTCGCTATGCTTTTTGTCGCCCTAATGGCCGTGTTCATCCTGGGGCCGTTCTGGTCGTAGCCACCATTGGGCATCGCGAAACTCCAGCCGCCTACTCCTCAAAGACCTGGCGGGTGAACCACCCGGTCAAAGTCGCAAGTTCACGCATCGCAGAGTGTCGCGCATCGTTCCTGCGTCATATCGAGACCGACCCTGTACCGGTCATCTATGGCGTAACCACCGCTATGGGAGAACTGGCGAGCAGGCAGCTCGAACTTGGCGAGCGGGGTCGCCATGCGCGTATCAAGGCGTTCGCAGCCGCCACATCGTTCGGCGAGCCTTTGCCAGATCGCGTGGTAAGGGCGATCGTGCTCGCCCGACTGGCGAATTTCCTCGAAGGACATGCCGCGACGACACCGCGCATGGCGCTCGCCGTCGCCGCGATGCTGGACGGCGGACCGATGTCCATGGTGCCATCCTCCGGTCAGGGCGGTGCCGGTGAAATCTTCGCGCTCTATCCGCTGTTTGCGGAGCTTTCGACGCGCTTCGACCTGGAAGTCAAGGAACGAGGCTCCCTGATCAACGGTTCGCCTTGCGCTGCCGCGCTCGTGGCCGACGCGGCCTTGGCGGCTCGTCGCCGCGTTCACCTTGCCGAAAAAGTCTTTGCGCTTTCGATCGAGGCGTTTCGCGCGCCGCTCGAACATTACGACCCGGCGCTCGATGCGCTTTGGGGCGATGAACACGAAGCGGTGGCCCTGCGCGGATTGAGGGAGCTTCTTGCCGGCGCCGGCACCGGGCGGCCCCAGCACACGATCGTCACCGACGGGCGGCACGATGCTTCTGATATCTGCGAGGAAGGACTGAAGCGCCGCAATTATCAGGCGCCGGTCAGCTACCGCATCGTCCCTCGCATCCTCGGACACGCGCATCGCGCGTTGTCCTGCGCCAAGCGCGCGGCCACCGTGTCGCTCGCTTCGGTATCGGACAACCCGGTCTACATCCCGCCTGACGACGGGCATCCGCTCGGGCGCTGCATCAGCACCGGCGGCTATCACAATGCCATGGCAACACCCGCCCTGGACGATCTGGCAGCAATCTGGGCCGATGTCTGCCTCTTGTGCGACCGCCACGCCTCGAAGCTTCTGAACGGCAAGGTCTCGCTCTTGCCCGATCTGCTTTTGATGGGGAGGGACTGGAGCGACAGCGACGGTCACGGCAATGACGGCTATGTGCCGATGGCGATCACGGGCTATCTGGAGCAGGCGAAACTCGCGGCCCAACGCACCTTTATCCCGGGAACGGAATCGGCCGGCGCGGGCCAGGACGATGTCGCGACGACGGTGTTCCTAGCCTGGACGAAGGAGGCACGCTCCGGCCGCTGCCTCGATGCCGCGATGGCGATGCTGGCTGTGGTCGCCTCGCAGGCACTGCATGTCACCGAGCGCGCGGCTCCTCCGGCGCTGCAGGGCCTCGCCACTGATTTGCACCGTGTCTTTTTTCCAGGCGACGCGGAAAACGGAGCTGAGATTTATGTCTTCTCGCGTCGTCAGGATAATTGTCATGTTTGATGCTGTCCGAGCCGGCCACGCTTTCCCAATTCTAAAGCGCGTCGCGTTTGACCGGCCTCATGCGACGCGCTTTGGGTTGTTGTTTTTATGCATGTCGTTATCGCAAAACCGCTGCACACTTTTGCGCGACATGCATTAATCGGGGCCAATTCTAATAAAGCGGTTCATCGAACAGCGTCTTGTCGCCGTCCATCAGCGCCTTGATCTGCGCGGTGCCGTTGGCCGCGATTGCGACGCGGATGCCGAATGGCCGAACCCGCATGTCGTTCTGGATCGCCATCCCCTCGCCTTCCGGCAGATAAAAGCGCTCGATGCCGTAATCCGGCGCGATCGTCGTTGCTGCGCTGAGTTCCCACCCCGCAGCCACATGCCCGACGATATCGGCTTCGTCGGATGCTGCCGGCACCGGCGCTTGCCCGAACCAGGCCGTGGTTGCGCCCCAATAGCCGTCGGCGCCCTGCTTCAGCCTGACGACGATCGGCGTATCGTCGCTCGTCAGCTTACCGGCCGGAATGTTGGCGATCAGCTTCACCGGTATGCGCGAAATATCGTAGCCAAGGCGAATGAAGTCGCCGCGCAGCAGATCGCGCGGATCGATCGGTTCGACCCTAAGCAGCACTTGCTTGCCGTCGCGCAGGATCGCCGCCCGACCAGCGATGATCCAGCTCAGGAAGCCGATCTGGACGAGCGCCAGCACCACCGCCGAAATGATCAGCCTTTTACCGGTCATCATGCCGCCGCTCCTTCCACGCTCGGGGCCCTCATGCGCTTTTCCACGCGGAGGATCACAAAGGCAAGGATGCCGAGAAGCACAGCTGCCGCCAGGAAGAAGCCTGCCGTGTCGAGCATCGACTGCAACGTCACCACATAGATGATGGTGAGTTCGAAGGCGAAGCCGGCATAGGCAACCCAGCGCAAGCCCCTGCTGTCGCGTCCGCCCAGCATGATTGCCGCGACAATGCCGGCAAGCGCAACAGCCGAGGCAATGGCAAAGCCGCTGTTGTTGCTCTCACCGGCAAGTTCGAACTGGATCATCGCCAGGCCGGTAAGAAACCCGATCAGTGCGTGCAAGGGCAGACGGCCGCCCAGCTGCACGATCCAGTCGACGGGCTCGGCAGCGAAGATCGCAGCCGAGAAAAGCAGCACCGACACGACGACGAGCGGCACAGCGACCTGCAGCGTTTCGTATTCCGCAAACAACAGCACGAGATAGAAGAGGACCGACAGGATGATCAGGTGGCGCGCCGCCTGGCTGCGCGTCCAGAATGAAATGGCAAACAGCACCAGCGCCATGACGATGAAGAAATGCGGGATTTCCGTGCGACTGAAATAATCGAAGCCCTTCAGGAACAGCCATGCGTCGGCAATGCAAACAGAAGCGACGGTCAGCGGGTTCGAGCGCAGCGCAACCGCCGCCAAGGCTGTGCCAGCGCCCCAGGTGATCAAGGCCGATGTTTCGTCGCCGGACAAATGATACATCTGGCCGATCAGCGCGATCGATCCGCCGAACGCCGCCGCGGCGATGATCCAGAGTGCCTCGCCGATTGCAGCATGGTCGCGTGTCTTCAGCACGGCGCCGCCGACATAGCCGGCGAGGATGATGGCGAAGAGCGCTGCCACCCGCGCCAGCCGCGGGATGGCCTCCCAGTTGGCGGCGACGAAGATCAGGACGGCCGCACCAAAAAGCAGCGCCGCCATCATCGCCAGGATCGAGCCGAAGCTCAGTGATTTGCGCTCATTGGCCTCGACGTCGCGCGTTAGCGCGTCGGCCGTCGAGGCGTCGATCAGGCCAGCCTGCCGCCATCGTGCGATATCGGTCCTGACGCGTGACGAATAGCTCGCCATGCCTTTCTCCCCCAGCTTGGTCTTTTTTCAGCCGATCTGGCCAAACCGTTGACGCCACGGCATTTTCCGATTCGGGTTTATCTGTGTCGAAGACGTGATTTGGCGGTGATGGTGCATTGCACAATTTGCATTGCTGCTATGCACCAATAGCGCTTTTAAATCGATATGCCCCCACCTATCTTCAGGTCGTACACAAAGACGGAATGATCCGAAAGAAAGACGAAACGAGAAATACCATGAACCTGATCCGCAACTACCGCAACTGGCGCCGCTACCGGGACACCGTTTCCGAGCTGAGCCGCCTGAGCACCCGCGAACTGACCGACCTCGGCATCAGCCGCAGCGACATCCACTACGTCGCCCGCAAGGCGGTCTAATCCTCTTCGGACCGCAAATGGTCCGAACCAGTTTGACTTGAAAAGAGAACGACAATGAACCTGATCCGCAACTATCGTAACTGGCGCGTTTATCGCTCGACGGTTACTGAGCTGGGTCGCCTTTCGAACCGCCAGCTGCATGATCTCGGCATCGTCCGCGAAGAGATCAAGAGCATCGCCCGCAAGGCGATCTAGTCCAATGAATTTCGCCAGGGTCGACCTCCTCCCCGACCCTGACGGATACGGTCGGCCTTCACCTCCTCCCGAGGGTTGACCACAAAAACGGCGCCCGCCGCACCTCCTCCCGCGGCGGGCGCTGTTTAAAAGGACGAAACGAGTTTCGTCCTGGGGTTTCGCCCCCTTCATCAGGCGAAAGGAATTTCGTCAAAGCCGACCTCCTCCCCGGCGATGACGAATACGGTCGATCTTCACCTCCTCCCGAGGATCGGCCAGCAAAACGACACCCGCCGGACCTCCTCCCCCGGCGGGTGTTGTTGTTTTTCGGGGTCGAAGCAGCCTGAGAGGCGCTTGGCGGGACGCCCCTGTCCGTCAGTCCAGCGCACCGCTTTCCAGCACGCCCCGTTTCTTCCACTGGCTCAGCGGAAAAATGTCCGGTGCGCCGCCCATCGGCGCATACCAGGAATCCACCACCCATTCGGTGCCCCCGCGGTCGCTGATCACCGCCGTCCAATGGGGATAGCGCCCGTCGACAAACAGGCCCCGCGAGGCCTTGTCCTCGACCTTGTGAAACCTGAGCAGTTTTCGCTCGGCAAGATAGACCAGCAGAGCATGCGTATTGGTCGATTCGTCGACACAATCCATCTGGCCCCTGATGCGCGATGCACCGAATTCCGACTGCGGCAGATCGCGAATGCCGATGGCCCGGAAAATGCGCTGCTCGAAATAGCGAACAGCCTTCGAAATAGCGGAGCGCTCGGCAGGGGGCGAACCCGCACCCGCACGCAGGATAGAGCGGAAACGCGCGCCGTCACCGGGGCCGAGCGCCAGCATCGTGCGATAGTTGCAACTGTAGCCGTGGCATATGGGGATCCGCTTGGAAGCCGTCGCGGCCAGTTCGCCGGCGGTCGCTGATCCTCCCACAGCGATCACGACTGTCAGAAAGGTCGCTCTGGCAAAGATCCTGAGACTCCCGTCCATTCTCCGACAGTAGACGATTGCAGCACTTGGCGGCAACAGCGCCGCTACTCGGGCAATTGCAATCGCAGCTACAAGCGACTATTTCGGCGCTCATGAGCGAGAATCCCATTCACGTCATCGGCGGGGGCCTGGCCGGCTCCGAAGCCGCTTGGCAGGCGGCCGAAGCCGGCGTTCCAGTCGTGCTGCACGAAATGCGTCCCGTCCGCGGCACCGATGCGCACAAGACGGATGGGCTGGCCGAGCTCGTCTGTTCCAATTCCTTCCGCTCCGACGATGCGCAAACCAATGCCGTCGGCCTGCTGCACGCTGAGATGCGACTGGCCGGTTCGCTGATCATGAGCGCCGGCGATGCCAACCAGGTGCCCGCCGGCGGTGCGCTTGCCGTCGACCGCGACGGCTTTTCCGAAGCGGTGACCAAAAAGCTCGAAGCGCACCCGCTCATCGCCATCCAGCGCGAGGAAGTGCCCGGCCTGCCGCCGGCGGACTGGGACCAGGCGATCATCGCCACCGGCCCGCTGACCTCACCTGGGCTCGCCCAATCGATCGCGGAAGCGACCGGCGCCGATGCGCTCGCCTTCTTCGATGCCATCGCGCCGATCGTCCATTTCGACACGATCGACATAGATGTTTGCTGGTTCCAGTCACGCTACGACAAGGTCGGGCCTGGCGGCACCGGCAAGGACTACATCAACTGTCCGATGGATAAGGAGCAATATCTCGCCTTCGTAGGGGCGCTTCTGGAGGGCCAAAAGACCGAATTCAAGCAATGGGAAGGCACGCCCTATTTCGATGGCTGCCTGCCGATCGAGGTTATGGCCGAGCGCGGCGTGGAGACGCTGCGTCATGGACCGATGAAGCCGATGGGGCTGACCAATGCGCACAATCCATCGGTGAAGGCCTATGCCGTCGTGCAGCTTCGACAGGACAATGCGCTGGGCACGCTCTACAACATGGTCGGCTTTCAGACCAAGCTGAAGCACGCCGAGCAGGTGCGCGTGTTCCGCACCATCCCGGGCCTTGAAAACGCCGAGTTTGCCCGCCTCGGCGGCCTGCACCGCAACACCTATATCAATTCGCCGACGCTGCTTGACCATTCACTGCAGCTGAAATCGCGGCCCGGCCTGCGCTTCGCCGGCCAGATCACCGGCTGCGAGGGCTATGTCGAAAGTGCCGCCATCGGCCTGCTTGCCGCGCGCTTTGCCGCCGCCGAGCGGTTGGGCCAGGCGCCGGCGCTGCCGCCGATGACCACAGCCTTTGGCGCGCTGCTCAATCATATCACCGGCGGTCACATCGTTTCCGACGACGAGCCGGGAAAGCGCTCCTTCCAGCCGATGAACATCAATTTCGGCCTGTTTCCCCCGGTGGAGGTGCCGAAAGCCGAGGGAAAGCGCCTGCGCGGCAAGGACAAGACCGTCGCCAAGCGGCGTGCGGTGACGTCACGCGCGCTGGCCGACTGCCGCGAATGGCTGGGGCTGGCATCATTGGCGACGGAAGCCGCGGAATAGTCCGCCTGTCTTTTCTTGTCGATCGGTCGACAGGAGAGCAGGATAGTATCCTACTTTCATCACAGGGGAGCAATTCCATGGAGCCCGCCGAGAAACTGTCAGTCACCGTCACCCCCGCCATGGCGCGCATGATCCGCGAAAAAGTCGAGGACGGCTCCTTCGGATCGGCGAGCGAGGTCATCCGCGCGGCACTTCGCGCTTTCCAGCGTGAAGAGGAAGAGCATGCCGAGCGCATGGCGTCGATCAGAGCGCGCGTGAAGGCATCGATCGAGGATACAAGGCCGGCTGTTCCGCTCGAAGAGGCAATCGACAGGGTAACGAGCCGGATTTCGCAACTCATGCGAGACAACGATGATACAGCGTCTCGCCGTCGTTCTTAGCGAAGAGGCTATTACCGATCTCGAAGCGGCAGTCCCGGCTTTCCGTTCCTCTCTGGGTTCCTTCACATTTGGCAGTCTTCAGGCGTCCGGCCAGCCTCGCGTCGCACGCCGGAACGGCAGCCAATGCCGGCGCCAGGCCGAGAGCCGCGCCACCCCGTTCAGGGGTGAATGACGAGAACTTTCCATCTTGCCGAGATAGGCGCGCGACAAGGCCAGCTGCAAAAATGCCGGTCGCAGCGAAACCGGCAAGATCGATGCACCCTTCTCGAAAGCGGACAAATGCTCCTGCGCGAGTGCAATCATCGCGGCGACAGCGCGTTGCGCTCCAGGCCCGCCATTTCCCGCAACGAACTCCTTCGGCGACGACCCTGCCGCGGCCAGAATGTCGGCCGGGACAAAGCACTGCCCGCGCTTGCGGTGCAATGGCAGCAGCAGCAAAAGACCGGTCATCGCTTGTGCACAACCTGCCCTGCCCGCAAGTTCGGCGAAACGCGGCGCTTCGACCGGATCAAGCACCATTGCCGCAAGCTGGATGAGCGCTGCCGCCGTCTCGCCGCAATAGCCTTCCAGATCGGTCCGCGACGGCATAGGGTCGTCATAGAGATCGAAAATACGGGCTTCGAGCATGTTCTCGAAGGCAGATTTCGGCAGGCGGTGGGCGGAAATCGTGGCCGTCAACGCGTCCGCAACCGGATGGCCGGTGCCTACCCCGGCGTCCTCGGCTGCGATGACATCGCGCCACCATTGCAGCCGCATCTCGCCCGGCAGCGGGTCGCGGATACGGTCGCGGATGCCTGATATCTCGGCATTGAAGGCATAAAGCGAAAAAAGCGCGTCACGCTTGTCCTCGGGCGCATAGAGCGCGCAAACATAGCGGTCATGGTCGGCGGCTCGCACCGTTTCCATGACGATTTTGGCGTTCTCGCTCACGTCACTCGACGGCAATCAGTGCGGCGGCCACCGCACGGTTTTCCGCCAGAAGAACATTGTAGGTCCGCACGGCAGCACCAGTCGACATCGAATCGGCCGCAATGCCCGCCGCCTTCAGCGCGGCACGCAGCGACGCCGGCAACGGCCTGAGATCCTTACCGGCGCCGACCAGCAGGATCTCGACCTCGTCAGCCTCGTTGAGCAGCTTGGCGAAATCCGCCGCCGTCAGTGCCAGGGGATCAGCCGGCTCCCAGCCATAGATGCCCGACGGCAGACACAGAAGCGAGCCGCGATGCGACATGTCGGCGAAACGGAACCCGCCATTGCCGTAGGCCTCGATCGGTGCACGGCCGGGGTAATGCGCTTCGCGGATGACGATGCCTTTTGCCACGGGCGCAGCAATCGTCAGGTTGCCACGGCTTTGCCGCCGCTCACCCGCTTCTCCTCGTCGGCCGCCGCGGCCTGTGGCCGCAGCTTGAACAGGATGAGCAGAGGGGCGGCGATAAAGATCGACGAATAGGTTCCGAAGACGACGCCGAACAGCATCGCCAGCGTGAACGAACGGATCACCTCGCCGCCGAACAGTACCAGCGCCAGAAGCGCCAGGATCGTCGTCACCGCGGTCAGCGTCGTTCTCGACAGCGTCTCGTTGATGGCGTTGTTCAACAATTCCGGCAGCGGCATTCTCTTGTATTTTCGTAGGTCTTCGCGAACACGGTCATAGACGACGATCGTGTCATTGAGCGAATAGCCGATGATGGTGAGTATCGCCGCCAGCGACGATTGGTTGAATTCGAGCCCGGTGATGACGAAGAAGCCGATGGTCATGACGATGTCGTGCACCGTCGCGATGATGGCGCCGACCGCGAACTGCCATTCGAAGCGGAACCAAACATAGGCCAGGATGCCAAGCAGCGCGACCAGCATAGCGATCGTGCCTTGCTTGGCGAGCTCGCCAGAAACCGTCGGCCCCACCACTTCGACGCGGCGGAAATCATGCTGGTCCTGCAGCTCGCCGCGCACCTTGTCGATGACGGTCTGCTCGGCATTCTCGCCGCCATCCTGTGTGCCGACGCGGATCAAAACGTCGTTCGGCTCGCCGAATTGCTGGACCTGCACTTCGCCGATGTTGAGTTCCGTCAGCCTCCCGCGGATATCGGCAAGATCGGCGTCGCCGGTCTTGGCCTGCACCTCGATCAGCGAGCCGCCCTTGAAGTCGATGCCGTAATTGATGTCGATGGTCATGAACAGCACGACCGACAGCACCGATAGCAGGCTCGATAGAGCGAACGTCCAGCGGCGGATGCCCATGAACGGAATTCTCGTACCGGGCGGAATGAAGGTCACCGGCGCCCGCGGCAATTCCTTCGGCCGCGCCCGGCGAAGCCAGATCGACACCAGCAACCGGGTGAAGGTGAAGGCGGTGAAGACGGTAGTCAGAATGCCGATGGCGAAGGATATGGCAAAACCCTTCACCGGCCCCGTGCCGATCCAGAACAGCACCACCGTCGCGATCAGCGCGGTGACGTTGGAATCGACGATGGTCGCCAGAGCCTTGGTGAAACCGGTGTCGATCGCCTGGATGACCGAGCGGCCGGCTCTTCGCTCCTCGCGGATGCGCTCGTAGATGAGAACGTTGGAATCGACCGCCATGCCGATGGTCAGCACGATACCGGCAATGCCCGGCAAGGTCAGCGTCGCGCCCAGAAGCGACAGCAGCCCGATGATCATCGCCACATGCACCGCCAGCGCAAGGTTGGCGAGGAAGCCGAGGAAGCCGTAGGCGACGAACATGAAGGCGACGACGAGAATCGACCCGACCACGCCGGCGACCTTGCCGGCGTGAATGGAATCTTCGCCGAGCCCAGGCCCAACTGTGCGCTCTTCGATCACCGTCAGCGTCGCCGGTAGCGCGCCGGCACGCAACAGTACGGCGAGGTCGTTGGCGCTCTCAGCGGTGAAATTCCCCGAGATTTGGCCGCTGCCGCCAAGGATCGGTTCGCGGATCTGCGGCGCCGAAATCACCTGATTGTCGAGGATAATGGCGAACAGCTTGCCGACGTTTTGTGAGGTCGCCTGGCCGAAGCGCGCCGCTCCCTTGGAATCGAAGGTGAACGAAACCACCGGCTCATTTGTCTGGGAATTGTACGTCGCCTGCGCATCGACGAGATTTTCGCCCGAAACGATGACGCGGTTCTCGATCAGATACGGAACCGGCGGATCATCCTGCGAATACAACACCGAGGATCCCGCCGGCGGTCGACCGTTGAGCGCGTCCTGCACCGGCATGGACTGGTCGACCATCTGGAAGGTCAGCTTGGCGGTCTGGCCAAGAATGTCCTTCAGCCGTTGCGGATCCTGCAGCCCCGGCACCTGGACCAGAATGCGGTCGTCGCCTTGGCGTTGCACGATCGGCTCGGTGGTGCCGAGTTCGTTGACGCGGCGCTCGACGACCTCGAGCGACTGCGCCAGCGCCGTCGACGTGCGGTATTTGATGCCGGCGTCGGTGAAGGCAAATTTGAGCAGGCCGGGCTCGGAATCATCCAGCGACATCTCCTGGACGGAGCCCCCGCTGAACAGGCCGGCGGCCACCGGGTCGGTCAATGTCTTCAGCGCCGTCTTGGCGGCTTC
The DNA here is from genome assembly GCF_040318115.1 of Mesorhizobium sp. M1312. NCBI lineage: Bacteria > Pseudomonadati > Pseudomonadota > Alphaproteobacteria > Hyphomicrobiales > Phyllobacteriaceae > Mesorhizobium > Mesorhizobium sp. M1312. The sequence goes on from NZ_JAMYLQ010000019.1 coordinate 79,890, forward strand.
GACCTGACCGGGATCGGTGATGCGGACCTGCACGGCTCGGCCCGATCCGGCAAGGCCGGTGTAACCGATCTTGGCGTCGCGCAGCCGCTCCCTGATTTCGTCGCGCGTCGTCTCCAGCCGATCCCTGATCAGATCGTTCGGATCCATCCTGAGCAGGATATGCGAGCCGCCCTGCAGATCGAGGCCGAGCGTCATCTGGCGCTTCGGCACCCAGTCGGGAAGCTTGGCGAGCGTGCTTGCCGAAAAAAGATTGGGCGCCGCGAGGATCACTGTGGCGGCCACGGCCAGCCAGATCAGGATCATCTTGAAGCGCGAGAAATACAGCATATAGCGTCGTCCGTCAGGGCATCCTGGCGGATCGTTCCGCCTGGAATTGGGTTATTTCTTGGCGTTCTGGTTCGCCACCGGCTCGCCTTTGGTCCGCACATGGGTGATTGTCGAGCACAAGGCAGTTCACTTTGGTGCTGCCATCGGGCTTTCTTCGCCTATTGTCAATCTTGCCGGTAAGGGACCGGCGCGCAATGGCATCACGAGATCGTTGGCGCCCTGGACCGGGTGGCCAGCCAGATCAGAGTCGGCTTGAAGTTCGAAAATACAGCAAATGGCGTCGTCCGTCAGGGGCGTTTCCGCGGACCGCTCTGCCAGAAATTTCGGCTATTTCTTGGCGTTCTGGTTCGCCACCGGCTCGCCCTTGACGCGCACATCGGCAATCGTCGAGCGCAGCGCCGTTACCTTGGTGCCGCCGCCGAGATCGATCTCGAGCTCATTATCGTCGATCACCTTGGTCACCTTGCCGACGAAACCGCCGCCAGTGATGACCGTGTCGCCGCGGCGAACCGCCGCCAGCATCTCGCCGCGCTTCTTCAACTGCGTGCGCTGCGGCCGGATAATCAGAAAATACATGATCACGAAAATCAGGACAAACGGCAAAATACTGATGAACATATCCGGGGAGGCGCCGACGCCTTGGGCATATGCCGGTGTCACGAACATCGAGGTACTCCTGAATTTTGAAATACAGCCGCCAACCGTCCTGGGGAAATTTGGCGGCCCCGTGAAATTTGGCCGGAATATAGTCGGTAAAGTTGCCAATGCAACTGCGGTCGGGCATTTCGGCTGCTTTTCCGGCTGGTTGAGCCGTGTTAGAGCATGATCCCGAAAAATGGAGCGCGGTTTCGGAAAAGATCATGCTCTAACAAAAGGTTGGAGCCGGTTCCGAAACCGCCGGTATCAAATAGGTCCCGTTGTCACACCTTCCTGAATGCAAAAACAAAAGACAAGATATGAGCGACAGCACCATTGAAGCCCTGAACAAGAAGCTCGACCGCCTGATCGAGGCGGTCGCCCGCCTCGCTCCGCCGCCAGTGCCGGAAACCGATCTCGGCGAGGCCGATTGCTTCGTCTGGCAGGCTGATCCCGGCTATCTGGAGCCGGTGCTCAAGGTCAACCGCGTCGACATCGGCCTGATCCGCGGCGTCGACCGCGTCCGCGACATACTGGTCGACAACACCGAGCGTTTCGCCTCCGGTTACGCAGCCAACAACGTGCTGTTGTGGGGCGCACGCGGCATGGGCAAGTCCTCGCTGGTCAAGGCCGTGCATGCGGCGGTCAATGCCTCGGCAAAGCTGGACCTGCCGCTCAAGCTCATCGAGATCCACCGCGAGGACATCGACACGCTGCCGAAGCTGATGAGTTTGCTGAAGGCAGCACCTTACCGCTTCATCCTGTTTTGCGACGATCTGTCCTTTGACCACGACGACACGTCCTACAAGTCGCTGAAGGCGGCGCTCGAGGGCGGCGTCGAGGGCCGCCCAGCCAATGTGATCTTCTATGCCACCTCGAACCGGCGGCATCTGCTGCCGCGCGACATGATCGACAATGAGCGCTCGACGGCCATCAACCCATCAGAGGCGGTCGAGGAAAAGGTTTCGCTGTCCGACCGTTTCGGCCTCTGGCTCGGCTTCCACAAATGCTCCCAGGACGAGTATCTCGACATGATCGACGGCTATATCAGCCATCACGGTCTTGCCATCAATCCCGAGACGCTGCGCGCCGAGGCGCTGGAATGGGCGACGACGCGCGGCAGCCGGTCGGGCCGCGTCGCCTGGCAGTTCATCCAGGATCTGGCAGGCCGGCTTGGCAAGTCGCTTCAAGATTAGGGACAACGACTGAAAAAGCCCGCCCCTTGCGGAGCGGGCTGAGCCGGCGGGCCGGACTGGAGGTCAGGCGGCGCGCAATCGCTTTTCTTGTTCTATTCAAGATAGGTCGAAGGATCGACCTTCTTTATTCAAGATAGGTCGAAGGATCGACCGGCGCCGAATTCTTGCGCACTTCGAAATGCAGTTTCGGCGAGTCGGTGGTGCCGCTCATGCCGGACTGCGCGATTTCCTGGCCGCGCTTAACCTTCTGGCCGCGCTGGACCTCGATCGAGCGGGTGTGGCCATAGACAGTGACCAACCCGTTCTCGTGGCGCACCAGCACCGTGTTGCCGAATTCCTTGAGGCCATCGCCGGCGTAAATGACGACACCGTTCTCGGCCGCCTTGACTGGGGTTCCTTCCGGCACGGCGATGTCGACACCATCCTTGCCACCGCCAAAGCTGGAGATCACGCGGCCGCGTACCGGCCAGCGCATCTTGCCGATACCGGTGGCGTTTGGCGCCACCGCGTCGTCATCCTCGGCCTGCTGGATGACCTTGGCATCCTTCTTCGGCGGCGTGTATGCGGCGAGCGTCTCCGACGGCGTGGTCTTTGCCGCAGGCGGGGTGGTGGCAGTGGTTACCGGATCGACCTTTGCCGGCTTGGCACCGGCAACCGTCGCGGTTCCGCCGGCCGGCACCTTCAGGGTCTGGCCGATCTTGAGCAAACCGTCTTGCAGGCCGTTCGCCTGCTTCAACGCAACCACGCCGACGCCGGTCTTCCTGGCGATGGCCGACAGCGTGTCACCCTGCTGGACGGTGTAGCTGCCGCCGGCACCAGTCGTCTTGGGCGCGGCATTTCCGTTGTTCGGCTGGCTTGCTGCGGCCGATGCATTCACCTGCGCGGCGGACTTGCCCTCCTTGAGCTTCGGCTGCTGCGGCAGCACGGCCACCATCGCCGGCGCCTTGGCCGGCAAATCGTGCTTGGTGTCGTTCGCAGGCTTGGCGTCCGCAAGCTTCGGCCCCGGTTTTTTGCCCGAATAGGCATAGGCGGGGATGACGAGCTTCTGGCCGGTCTTCAGCCCGTTGGTCGCGCTTAACCCATTGACCTTCATAAGGGCATCGGCGGGCACGCCATAGCGCCGCGACAGGCCGGAAATGGTCTCGCCATCCCTAACGATGATCTCAGTGGCACGCGGTTCGCCGCCCGCCGTCGCCATGCGCGTAGCGTCAGGCTGTGCGTTCTTGAACGGCTTTGCCGCTGTCCCGGTCGCAGTACGGTCGACCTGGGGGGCGGCTGGCGCCGAAGCGGTGCGCGCCGGATTGGCGGGTGCCGGCTGCGACTGGCTGACCGGCGGCAATTGCTGCGTCGTAACCGGTTCGAGGCTTGAGCGGCTGACCGACTGGGTATGGCTGCCGTCGATCGGCGCTGCCGAAACTGCCTCATCGCCGGGATAAGGCTGTGCGGCGTCCTGCTTGTCGATGATGGCGCGCTGGTTGTTGGTCGAGGAGGTGAAAACGTCATCGACGCTGTTGAACCGCGAGACCTGGGAACTGCATCCCGCCGCAGTGCCCGCAACCATAATGACAGCGAAACCCCGCGCCAGGTTGCGTCCGTTTGCCTTCAAAATACTGAATTGCATCGCTTTTACCCGCAGATACCCGGTACAGACTGACCGTGATTAAAGCGCGTTAATGTTACTGGTCGGTTAAACCTCTAGAATCAGACGCAAATTTTCTTAAAATATTTAAGGCTGCCTGTTTGGGGTACTCGATATTTCAGGTCAGGCCGCGCCGGAGTCGAAGAATTGGCCGAAAGCCTCAGCTTCGTCATCCTAGGGCGGAGCAGGAGCGAAGCTCCGTCCGCGGAGACCCTAGGATCCATTCCGTTACGTTAGCCGAAGAATGCAGGGCAGCAGCATTCCGCACCGTTGCAACGCCTTGATGGCGCGGCATGGATCCTAGGGTCTGCGCTGCGTCGCTTCGCTCCTTGCTGCGCCCTAGGATGACGAACCGAGAGGCTTCGGCTGATCGATTCCCAAGCGCGCGATGCGTCGGATAATCAGATGACCGCAGCTACGCTGCGCAGGATCGGCTGCAGGCGTACGAGGCCGATGTCCTCGCGTTCGAAGCGGCTGCCGACCTTGGTCAGTTTGGCCAGCACCTGCTCGCCCTCCTCGGGCCCGATCGGGGCGATGACGATGCCGCCGCTCGACAATTGGTCGAGTAGGAAGCGCGGCAGGCTGTCGAAGGCTGCCCACGCGACGATACGGTCGAACGGCGCTTCATTTGCCAGTCCGTTGGAGCCGTCCGCCTGGCGCACGATGACATTGCCGATGCCGAGCGCCTCGAAGCGCTGTTTGGCCTGCTCGGCCAGCGTCTTGTAGCGGTCGACAGTGACGACCCGCGCGGCAAGCCGCGACATCACCGCCGCCGTGTAGCCCGACCCGGTGCCGATCTCGAGCACGCGGTTGCCCGGCTCGATGGCAAGCGCTGCGATCACCGGGGCTTGCAGATCGGCGCCCTCGATCGCCTCGCCGCATTCGATCGGCAGCATGCGATCCGACCAGGCGATCGTATGGAACTGCGCGGAAAGGAAGCCGCGCCGCGGCGTCGCCTCGAAGGCGGCGATCAGCGCCTTCGGCACCACGCCCTTGCCACGCAGGCGGAGCAGGAAAGCGGCGAAGCCTTCGCGGTCGTCGAGCGTCGGACCGTGGTTCAGGTTCATGCGAGCGCCTTGGTCAGTTGATCGCGGATTTCATGAGCGGTGAGATCGAGCTGCAGCGGCGTTACTGACACCAGCCGGTTGCGCATGGCATGGAGGTCGGTGCCTTGCTTGCCCTCGACCGGCTCGCGGCCGAAGCGCAGCCAATAATAGGGAAGTCCGCGGCCGTCGCGGCGCTCGTCGACCCACAGGCTGTGGACGAGCTTGCCTTGCGAGGTGACCACAGTGCCGGCGACCTCTTCTGGCGCGCAATTCGGAAAATTGACGTTGAGCAGCACGCCGTCCGGCAGCGGCATGGCGACAAGCTTTTTGAGCAGCGCCGGCGCCAGCGCCTCGGTAGTCTCATAGGGAACGACGCGGTCCTCGCCGGCATAGGAATAGGCCTGGCTGAAGGCGACCGAGCGCACACCGAGCAGCGCGCCTTCCATGGCGCCGGCAACGGTGCCCGAATAGGTGACGTCGTCGGCGATGTTGGCACCGGAATTGACGCCGGACAGGATCAGGTCGGGGGCTGCCGGCAGGATCTTCTTCACGCCCATGATGACGCAGTCGGTCGGCGTGCCACGCACGGCAAAGTGTTTTTCGCCGATCTTACGCAGGCGCAGCGGCTCCGAGATCGACAGCGAATGCGCGTAGCCGGACTGGTCCTGCTCCGGCGCCACCACCCAGACATCGTCCGACAGTGTGCGGGCTACACGTTCGAGCGATGCAAGGCCCTCGGCATGGATGCCGTCATCATTGGTCAGGAGGATGCGCATTATTTCGATTCGATCTTTTCCACACCGCCCATGTAAGGCCGAAGCGCTTCAGGAATGGTTACGCTGCCATCCTCGTTCTGGTAGTTTTCGATGACAGCAATCAGAGCGCGACCGACGGCGGTGCCGGAGCCGTTCAGCGTGTGGACGAAGCGGTTGCCCTTGCCGTCCTTATCCTTGTAGCGGGCGTCCATGCGCCGCGCCTGGAAATCGCCGCACACCGAGCAGGACGAAATCTCGCGATAGGCGTTTTGGCCCGGCAGCCAGACCTCGATGTCATAGGTCTTGCGCGCGCCAAAGCCCATATCGCCGGTGCACAGCGTCACTGTGCGGAACGGCAGGCCGAGCCGCTTCAGCACGGTCTCGGCGCATTCGGTCATCCGCTCGTGCTCGGCAAGCGACGAGTCCTGATCGGTGATCGACACCAGTTCGACCTTGTAGAACTGGTGCTGGCGCAGCATGCCGCGCGTATCGCGCCCGGCCGAGCCCGCTTCCGAACGGAAGCACGGCGTCAGCGCCGTATAGCGCAACGGCAGCTTTTCATGCGGCGTGATTTCTTCGCGGACGAGATTGGTGAGTGGGACTTCGGCTGTGGGGATGAGCCAGAGTCTATCGGGATCACTGCCGGCCGAATTGAATCCCGCCGTACTGGGGAGCTTGCCTTTCGCTGCCTCGATTCCGGAACGACTGGCTTCGTCGAGGGCAGCCGCCCACACGGCAGCGAAGTTATCCCTAAGCTTTCTTGGATAAACATCGCCCGAGTACGTTTCGTATAGATCCGTCCCAAACTTCGGCAACTGTCCGGTACCAAACATCGCCTCGTCGCGCACCATCAGCGGCGGCTGGATCTCCTCATAGCCGTGCTCGGTCGTATGCAGGTCCAGCATGAACTGGCCAAGCGCGCGTTCCATCCGCGCCAGTCCCCTTTTGAGCACGGTGAACCGCGAGCCGGACAGTTTCGCCGCCCGCTCGAAATCCATCATGCCGAGCGCTTCGCCGATCTCGAAATGCTCCTTCACCCAGTTCGGGCGGGCCAGCACCTTGCCGACGGTGCGCTTGACGACATTGTCGTGCTCGTCCTTGCCGACGGGCACGTCGTCGAGCGGCACGTTGGGCAGCACCGCCAATGCGTCATTCAGCGCCTTGTCGAGCTCGCGTTCGCGCGCCTCGCCGTTCTGGACGAAGGCCTTGATCTCGCCGACCTCGGCTTTGAGTTTTTCGGCAAGGGTGGCGTCGCCCGAACGCATCGCGTTGCCGATCTCCTTCGAGGCAGCGTTGCGGCGCTCTTGCCTGGTCTGCAGCTCGGTCAGATGTTCGCGCCGCGCCTCGTCCCTGGCGATCAGATCATCGACCGTGGACTGTGCGTCATCGCCGGGCCACGAGCGCTTCTTGAGCGCCTCGACAAGGGCCTTGGGGTTGTCGCGAATCCATTTGATATCGAGCATTGTTTGTTCGTCCTCGGCGGGCATGTCGCCCAAAGTGCGCAGCGGTTTTGGGACAACGATATGCCCAAAGCAAAGACCTAAAACGCATCGTGTTTTAGGTCAGAGGGCGTAAACCGCATCTTTGATCGATGCAAGATGTCAAGGCCGAGTCCTTTCGCGCCGCTCTGTTCTGCCGGACAGAGGGGCGCGACAGGATGGAACCTACGGAGATGCAGCCTATGTAGACGACGCGTCCGCTGCTTTTTCGGCCGCCGCTTCCGCAGCCTCCCGCTTCTCGCGCGCCAGACGTTCCCGTTCCTTGCTGCGCTCGATCAGCCGGGCCGACCAGATCGAGACCTCGTAGAGAAGGATCGTGGGAACGGCCAGGCCGATCTGGCTTATCGGGTCGGGCGGTGTCAGAATAGCCGCGACGACGAAGGCGATGACGATCGCCCATTTGCGCTTTTCAACCAGCGCCTCGGACGACAGCATGCCGACCCGCGTCATCAGGCTGGTCACCACCGGCAACTGGAATACCAGGCCGAAGGAGAAGATCAGCGTCATGATCAGGCTGAGATATTCCGACACTTTCGGCAGCAGCGAAATCTGCACCTGGTCGTCGGTGCCGGCCTGCTGCATGGCGAGGAAGAACCACATCACCATCGGCGTGAAGAAGAAATAGACCAGCGACGCGCCCATCAGGAACAGGATCGGCGAAGCGATAAGGAACGGCAGGAAAGCGTTGCGTTCGTTCTTGTAGAGGCCGGGCGCGATGAATTTGTAGATTTGCGTGGCGATCAGCGGAAAGGCGATCACCATGCCGCCGAACATCGCCAGCTTGACCTGAGTGAAGAAGAATTCCTGCGGTGCCGTGTAGATCAGCTCGACCTTGTGCGGGTCGAGCCCTGCCCACTGGGTCGCCCATTTGAACGGGATCACCAAGAGATTGAACAACTGCTTGGCGAAAAAGAAGCAGAACAGGAAGGCGACGAAGAACCCGCCGATCGACCACATCAGTCGCCGGCGCAATTCGATCAGATGCTCCATCAGCGGAGCCGCCGATTTATCGATCTCGTCCTTTTCCGAAACGCTCACTTGCCGGCTCCCGCCGTCTTTTTGGCGGCTGCAGTCGGCATCTTCACCGGTGCAGGCTTCGGCTCGGCCTTTTTAGCTGCGGTCTTTGTCACGGCAGGTTTTGCTGCCGCTGCCACTGGCTTGGCCTTGGAGGCCGGCATCGCTTTCACTGGCGCAGGCTTCTTCTTCGCTGCCGAGGCCTTTTGCGGTGCAGCCGGCGTCGCCGTCCCGACAGGCGCCGGCACCACCGACTCATCGGTCATCGCCGGAAAGGTCGGCGCCGCCGGCGCCGCTTCCGGGGCACTGACGCCCGGCAGCACCGTCGCGCCATTCTTCAGCTCGGTATCCTGCGGCGTCGAAGCGGCTGGCATGACCGGATCGACGGCCGGCTTCGGCTTCATCACAGCGTCGACGCCTGAACGGACATCGGCTGCCGCCTGCTCGAATGGATTAAGCTGTTTCCTGATCTCGGCGGCCGGATTGAGGCTTCTGAGTGAATCGACCGACTTCTTGACGTCGTCGAGCTCGGCTTCCTTCAACGCATCGTTGAACTGTTTCTGGAAGTCGGCTGCCATAACGCGCAGTTTTGCAGTCGTGCGCCCGAAGGTGCGCAGCATGTTGGGCAAATCCTTGGGCCCGACGACCACGATCATGACGATCGCGATCACCAGCATCTCGGTCCAGCCGATGTCGAACATGGCGATACGTTCCGACTAAAGTTTTGGGCTCAGCTCTTGCTGGCCTTTTCCTTCACTGCCGAAACGGTTTCGTCGGCACGATGTTCGACGGTGCGCTTGTCCTCGGCAACCTCGTCGTCGGCCATACCCTTCTTGAAGCTCTTGATACCCTTGGCCATGTCACCCATCAGCTCGGGAATCTTGCCGCGGCCGAACACCAGCAGCACGATCACCAGCACGATCATCCAGTGCCAAATCGAAAATGAACCCATAACAATCTCTCTCGAATGTTTTCTCTGACGATGATCTATGCGCTTTCGCGTCGGGATTCAAACACAACCGCGACAGAGTTTATAAATGAGTGGCCGAAGTCACGCACTTTCGGCGCCATAGCCCGCTACCAATCGGCGCAGCCCCGAAATACCAACGGCTTTCAGCACGTCGTTTGCGGTCAATCTTCCTCGACACGCGGCGTCAACAGGCCGAGTTCCTCGAGGTCGATATCGGTCAGCGGATCCTCGTCGTCGGTCAGCGCATCCAGATCGGCCGGCGGCAGCGGAATGGAGAAATTGGACGGCATGCGGCCCGAAAGCAGCCCGGCGCCCTTCAATTCCTCCATGCCGGGAAGATCGCGGATCTCCTCCAACGCGAAATGGTCGAGGAAAATATCGGTGGTGCCGTAGGTGACGGGACGGCCGGGCGTGCGGCGCCGGCCGCGCATCTTCACCCATTCGGTCTCCATCAACGTGTCCAGCGTGCCCTTCGAGGTCTCGACGCCTCTGATATCCTCTATCTCGGCGCGCGTCACCGGCTGGTGATAGGCGATGATCGCCAGCACTTCGAGCGCCGCGCGGGAAAGCTTCCTCTGCTGCACTGTGTCGCGGCTCATCAAGAAAGCGAGGTCGCCGGCGGTGCGGAACGCCCAGGCATCGGAGATGCGCACCAGATTGACGCCGCGCCGCGCATAAATCTGCTGCAGTTCGGTCATCGCCGCGGCAATGTTGATGCCGTCGGGCAGGCGCGCAGCAAGCTGCTTTTCGCTGACCGGCTCGGCGCTGGCGAAAACGATCGCCTCGGCCATGCGCACGGCTTCCGCCATATGCAGCCGCTCGCCAGGATTCAGGGACAAATTCTGGGCCTGATTTTCTGACGGAGTCTCGGCGAGCACGCCCTCTTCGGTCTCGTCGTCGACCTTGAACGGAATGACCGAAGCGTTGGCGCGTTCACTCATGATGCCACCTCGACTGCCCTGATGCCTTGCGCACGGCCGCGCAGATAGAGCGGCGCGAACACCTCGTCCTGCCGCATTTCCATTTTGCCTTCGCGCACCAGTTCCAGAGTGGCCGCAAACGAACTGGCAATCGCGGTGCGCCGCTCGTCCGGGCCGGTCAGATATTCGACCAGGAAACTGTCCAGCGCTGTCCAGTCGGCAAACGTGCCGATCAGCCTGTTCAGGATATCGCGCGCGTCCTTGAGCGACCACACACCGCGCCGGGCGATCGTCACATTGGTGATCGCCTGCTTCTGGCGTTGCGCCGCATAGGCGGTCAACAGGTCGTAGAGCGAGGCCGAATAGGCGTTGCGTTTCTCGACGATGACCATTTCCGGCATGCCGCGGGCGAACACGTCGCGTCCGAGCCGGTTGCGGTTAACCAGGCGTGCCGCCGCGTCGCGCATCGCTTCCAGCCGCTTCAACCGGAATTGCAGCACCGCCGCCAGTTCCTCGCCGCTTTCGCCGTCGTCGCCGGGTTGCTTGGGGATCAAAAGCTTCGACTTGAGAAACGCCAGCCACGCAGCCATCACCAGATAGTCGGCGGCGAGTTCCAGCCTGAGCGCCCTCACCTTCTCTACGAAGGCCAGATATTGCTCGGCCAGCGCCAGGATCGAGATGCGCGACAGATCGACCTTCTGGTTGCGCGCAAGATGCAGCAGAAGATCGAGCGGGCCTTCAAACCCGTCGACGTCAACGACCAGCGCAGGATCGCCGGTCAGCCGCGAATCGTCATTCTCGGCCCACAGGCGATCCATCGGTGCGGCCTTGCCGGCCTTACTGTCCAATGTTTCCGCCACCTACTGTCGCTTTCCTTTGCTTCTATCTTCTTGTTTGACCATGATCTGTTCCGAAAAACCGGCTCCCACTTTCGGGATCATGGTCTAGGCCACCGCATCGAAATAGGTGGCGAATTCGGCGCGTATCTCGGCTTCATCAGCCCGATCGCGATTCTTGATATAGGTCAGCGCCCGTTGCGCGCGTTGCAGCGACTTGCCTTCAAGCCCCGTTGTGCGCGAGGCAATGCCGGCCATCTCCTCGAAAACGCCGTTGCAGTGAAGGACCAGATCGCAGCCCGCCGCAAGGATCGCGGCCGCCTTTGTCGGGAAATCCCCAGAAAGTGCCTTCATCGAGGTGTCGTCGCTCATCAACAGCCCGTCGAAACCAATTTCGCCGCGGATGATCTCATCGATGACCTTGCCGGACGTCGTGGCCGGGTTCTTCGGGTCGATCGCGCTGTAAACGACATGCGCCGTCATCGCCATCGGCAAATGATTGAGCTCCCTGAACGGGGCGAAATCATGCCGCTGCAAGTCGCTCATCGAGGCATCGACGGTCGGCAGTTCGAAATGCGTGTCGGCAAAGGCCCGTCCATGCCCGGGAATGTGCTTCATGACCGGCAGCACGCCGCCCGACATCAACCCTTCAGCCGCCGCGCGACCCAGTTCGGTGACGGCGCGAGGCTCCTTGCCATAGGCGCGCGCCCCGATGACGTCGCTGGCGCCCTCGATCGGCACGTCGAGCACCGGCAGGCAATCGGCTGTGATGCCATAGCGCAGCAGATCGAAAGCATGCAGCCGCGCCATCAGCCAGGCGGCGCGGTTGCCGGCGTCGTGGTCGTTGCGCCACAAGGCGCCGAGCGCACCACCGGCCGGATAGTTCGGCGCCAGCGGCGGCCGCAGGCGCTGCACGCGGCCGCCTTCCTGATCGATGAACACCGGGGCGTCCGGGCGCTCGATACAGTCGCGCATCGCGGCGACCAGATCGCGGATCTGCTCGGCCTCGCTGATATTGCGGGCAAACAGGATGAAGCCCCACGGGCATTCATTGCGATAGAAGTTGATTTCGTCGCGTGTGAGCGATTTCCCGGCGCAGCCGAGGATCATGGATTTTGATTCGGTCATGGGCAGGAGTTTAGAGCTTCACGCGGACAAAGGGAATCGCATCGAACCACATGCGGTTGAGCCAGAACCCCCTCCACACAAGGAACTCCCTTCCACAAAAAAACCGGCGCGGTCTGTGACCGCGCCGGTTCTTTGCGCCCAAGGGCGGGAGACCTGAAAGGCTAGCGCGACACGAAGCAGTTGCCGCCGGCAGCCTTGTAGTTGGTGCACAGGTTGATCGCATCGTTGCGCGACTTCGCCGGGACGCGGACGCGATAGAACGTTCCCTTGCCGGCGATCTCGGCCTTGACGATGTTGGCGGTGTGGCCGGAAAGCACGCTGTCGTAGCGGCGCTGCAGATCCTGGTAGGTCGACTGGGCGCTTTCGACGGTCGGCTGCGAGGCGATCTGCATCGACCATGAGCCACCGCCGGTCGAGCCCGCCGCCGGATTAATGGACGCAACCTGGTCGGGCTTGACCTCGCCGACGACGTCGACCGGCTGGTCGGACGGACGCTGCGGCGCCACCGGAACCGAGGCCGGCGTATTGGCAGGCTGGGCGGTTTGGGCCTCAGCCTCAGGCGCGGCTGCCGGCGCATTGACTGTTTCCGGCTTGGCTGTTTCCGGCTTGGCTGTTTCCGGCTTGCCTGTTTCCGGCTTGGCGGTTTCGGTCTGACCGCCGCCCCCCGGCTCGCTACCCAATAGGTCGCCACTTGCCTGGTCGGCAACAGGCGGTACCGTACCGGTCTGTTCTGCGTCGTCGGCCTGACCCGTCGGGGCCACATGCTGGGGCGCCGGATCGACAGGCTCGACGGCAGCCATCTGCGGTGCCGCAGGCGCCGGATCCTCGCGCGCAACCAGCGAGCCATCTGATTTGACGACCATGGTTCTCACCTTGCGCGGCGCAACGGCGACGACGTCGGGGTCGATGCCCTGGTCGGCCTCTTGCAGAACCTGGGCGATACGATCCTCGGATTTGGGTGCCGGCACGGCGGCGACGTCAGCATTCCCGGCCGCTTGCGTGCCGCCGGCCGCTTGCGTGCCGCGGATCGCATTGGCGCCTTCAGCGGCGGCGGATTCGGCATTACGGATCGCATCGGCGGCTTCAGCCGTGTCGATATCGTCGGGCGAAAGATCGACCACACGGCTCTGCGGCGGCTCCTTGGCCGCCACGTCCACCGGCTCTTCGGTGTTGGTGACCAGTTTTTCCTGGACCGGTTCGGCAGGCTTTGCGCCACCCTTGGCCACTGCGTCATAGACCTTATTGTCCTGGTTCGGCACGACGGTGCCGCCCGGATTTTCAGGCCTGACCTTGATCGGTGCGTTGTCCGCCTTGACGATGATCGGCGCATCGGTGCCGCCGGTGCCGCCGAAAGACAGCGCGAAGGCGCCAAGACCGCCGGCGAGCGCCACGGCGCCGACGACCGCGGCAACCAGCAGGCCGCGGCTCCGCGGCCTCGCGGCATCGTGCTCAGCCAAGCCGGGAACTGATATGGCCTCATCCAGTTCGGGGTCGTAGTCGAGTTCGTCCAAGCCAAAGTCGTCGGCCTGCGAGGCCGGCCGGCCGTTGGGCAAGTCGCCCAAATCGAAGCCGCTGGCAGCATCGGCATAAGACGCACTGACAGACGCTTGTGCGGGCCTCGCCGCATAGGTCCGCGTTTCAACGCGGTCGGGCTCATAGCCTGACTGGAACCCGGCCGCTGACTGGAAACCGGCCCCTGACTGGAACCCTGCATTGTAGGATTCGTCGTCATACGCCGCGCTGCGCGCCGGGGCGGCAGCGACGTCTACGGCATTCATTTCCGTGAGAAGGCTGGCGAACTCGGTGTCGAGATCGTCATAGGCAGGCGCCGCCGGTTCGTCGTCATTGAAGTCGAGGTCCGGAATATCGAGGTCGTCCGCCAGCGCCACAACGCGCTCGGGCACATCGACCGTCTCGACATCGGGCATCTCGTCATACGCCGAAGACTGTTCGCTTTGCGCCGGCGCAGATGCCGCATTGGCGGCATCGTCTTCGGCCGGATAGGCCGGTGCCGCAGCCATAGGCGGCGTCGCTTCCGTGGTCCTCGCCGAAGCTGTCGGCTGGGCTGCAAAGGCAGGCTGCGACTGCGCAATCGGCGTTACGCGGCTCCACGAACGGGCCGGCGGCGGCGGGGCGGAGGGTGCCGCCATCCAGCTGAGCGCATCAGCCGGATCCTGCTGGGGAGCGGCGGCCGCAACGTCATCGCCGTCGTCATGATCCAGACCGATGTCCTTGGCGAAGGCGGTGTGCAAAGCATCATCGTCGAAATCGACATCGGCCGACCCGGCGGCATCTTCAGCGCCGAAATCCTGGCCCTCGAGCCCATCGAGGAGAACGCTGTCGAGATCGACGCCTGCGGCCTGAACCACGCTACTATCCGGCGACTCCAAAAGGTCTTGCTCGTCAAGGCTCCAGTCCAGTTCTTCGACAGGATTCGCTGGTTTGACGACCACCTTTTCAGTCGCGGCTACAGGGTGCTGAACCTTAGCGGGTTCGCTGGCCGCGGAGGCCGCCACGGGGGCAGCCCGTGTGCGCATGGTGCCCAACAGCGCGTTCAGCTCGTCTTCGAGGCTCCGCTCAACAGCGACGGGGGCTGGCGCCGCCGGCTGGGCGGTCGGCGCCATCGGTTGGGCTGCAACGCCGGAGGTCTGGACAACCGGCTCTTCGGCTTCCTCGGCAAGCGCGTCGTCGAAGCTCACGTCAAAATCGGCGTCGAACGCATCTTCCGGGGTCGCGGCGAAAGGCTCGTCCTTGGCGGCGACAGCCTCCGGTTCGTCAATTTCTGGCTCGTCAATTTCGACCGGTTCGGCCGTGCGAACGTCGAAATCCATGTCGACATCGGCCATTGCGTCGTCGAAATGGCCGGCAAAGTCCTCATCGGACTCATCCGAAACGGCCCGAACGGGCGCCGCAGGAGTTTCAACAGCGGTCTGCTCCATCGGCACATGTTCGTCGAGCATCAACTCGTCTTCGAGCGAGCTTGCGACGGCATTGTCGAATTCGTCGTCGAAGACGGGTTCGGCGGCCGGCGCGGAGATTTCGGGTTCGGCAGCCTGCGCCATCGGCACGTGTTCGTCGAGCATCAACTCGTCTTCGAGCGAGCTTGCGACCGCATTGTCGAATTCATCGAAGGCGGGGTCGGCCGGCGCGGAGACTTCGGCTTCGGCAGCCTGCGCCATCGGCACGTGCTCGTCGAGCATCAGCTCGTCTTCGAGCGAGCTTGCGACCGCGTTGTCGAATTCATCGTCGAAGGCGGGTTCGGCGGCCAGGGAAACGGCGGCGGCAATATTCTGTTCGGCCTCGTCCGTCGCATCGTCGTCGAGCAGTAAATCCTGTTCGAGCGACGCGGCAAGCTCGTCGTCTCCAAGCTTGTCGTTCACTGCCAAATCGTCTTCAAATGGCGACACGTCTTCGAGCGAACTGGCAAGCGCATCGTCGAAATTGTCATCGAATGCAGCTTCAACAGCCGACGCGGATGCTTCGGCAACGTCAGAACGCACGTCATCGGCAGCAACGGCATGGGCCGTTTCGTCCGTCGCATCGTCGTCCAGCAGGAAATCCTGTTCGAGCGACGCGGCAAGCTCGTCGTCTCCAAGCGTGTCGTTCGCTGCCAAATCGTCTTCGAATGGCGACACGTCTTCGAGCGAACTGGCAAGCGCATCGTCGAAATCGTCATCGAACGCAGCTTCAACAGCCGCCGCGGATGCTTCGGCAACACCAGAACGCATGTCGTCGGCAGCAACGGCATGGGCGGCTTCGTCCGTCGCATCGGCGTCTAGCAGGAAATCCTGTTCGAGCGACGCGGCAAGCTCGTCGTCCCCAAGCCCGTCGTCCATTGCCTCAGTAGCAGCCGCTTCGAAAGCCGGCTCGCGAACCTCGGTTGCGCCGTCATTGTCGTCGGCGCCGAATTCGCCCATCAACTCCTTCTCGAGATCGATGTCGAAATCGCCCTCGTCCGCCGGCTGGCTGGCTGGAGGCGCCTTCGGCTGGGCCTGCGGCTTGACCGGCTGGCGCGGGTCGAACCCCATGATCCTGGTCAGTTCCGCGAACGGATCATCGTCGGCGATATCGTTTTGGGCGGCTGCTCTCAGCTGGGTTCTGTCTGCCATTATTGTTCCCGAACTCGCACTCATTCGGACGCCATGGACGTCGCGTAGGGTTGGCCCTTACCAGCGCAATGTGGGCAAAAGGTGACAGGTTTTTTAGTCAAACCTAACGCATTTCAGTGGGCGCATCGGCCCCGATCAGCGTCAGGCCGGACGTCAAAACGTCCGAAACAGCCTGCACCAGCCCTAGTCTGGCATGCGTCAATTGTCGGTCGTTAACCTTAACAAAACGTAAGTCCGGATTCTCGGTGCCGCGGTTCCAATGTCCGTGGAAGCTGGAGGCGAGATCGTAGAGGTAGAATGCCAGCCGGTGCGGCTCGAGCGCAAGTGCCGCGGACTCAATCAGACGCGGATATTCCGCAAGCTTCCTGATCAGGCCGATCTCGCCTTCGTCGGTCAGAGAAGCGGTGGCGGCGGCCAGCCGGTTGCGGTCGAAATTGGCTTGGCCCAACTGTTCGCTCGCTTGCCGGAACACCGAATGGCAGCGCGCCGAAGCGTACTGCACGTAGAACACCGGATTGTCCTTCGACTGCTCGGTCACCTTGGCGAAGTCGAAATCGAGCGGCGCATCGTTCTTGCGGTAGAGCATCATGAAGCGGATCGGATCGCGGCCGACCTCCTCCACCACTTCGCGTAGCGTCACGAAATCGCCCGACCGCTTCGACATGCGCACCGGCTCGCCCTCGCGAAAAAGCCTCACCAGCTGGCAAAGCAGCACGGTAAGCTTCACCTCGTCGCCGGAAATCGCCCGGGCGAGCGCTTCCAGGCGCTTCACATAGCCGCCATGATCGGCGCCAAGGACATAGATCAGCTCGACGAAACCGCGATCGACCTTGTCCTTCAAATAGGCGACGTCCGCGGCGAAATAGGTGAAGGTGCCGTCCGACTTGACCAGCGCCCGGTCCATGTCGTCGCCGACAGCGGTCGAGCGGAACAGCGTCTGCTCGCGATCCTCCCAGTCGTCCGGCTTCTCGCCCTTGGGCGGCGGCAGCTTGCCCTTGTAGATATGGCCCTTGAGCGTCAGATCGTTGATCGCCGAACGGATCTTCCGGGCGTTGTCGGCGTGCAGCGTGCGCTCCGAGAAAAAGACGTCGTGATGCACGTTGAGCAGCGCCAGATCCTCACGGATCATCGCCATCATCGCATCAATCGTCCTGTCCTTGACGATGGCAAGCGCTTCCTCGTCCGGCATCTGCAGCAAGGAGCGGCCAAATTCGCTGGCCAACGCCTGACCGACCGGGACCAGATAGTCGCCCGGATAAAGGCCGGCAGGAATCTCGCCAATGTCGTCGCCGAGCGCTTCGCGGTAACGCAGCATGGCAGAGCGGCCGAGCACGTCGATCTGCGACCCCGCATCGTTGATGACATATTCCTTGGTCACGTCATAACCGGCGAAGGCCATCAGATTGGCGAGCGCATCACCCACCACGGCGCCACGGCAATGGCCGACATGCATCGGTCCGGTGGGGTTGGCCGAGACATATTCAACGTTGGCCTTCTTGCCGCCGCCGACCGTCGAGCGGCCGTAATTGCGGCCTTCGCCGAGCAGCGCAGTCAGATGCACCTGCCAGAACGCGTCCCTGAGCCTGAGATTGACGAAGCCCGGACCGGCAACGTCTGCAGCGGCGATGTCGATGTCGGCGCGCAGTGCCTGCGCCAGCCTTTCAGCCAGTGCGCGTGGATTCTGGCCGGTCGGCTTGGCCAGCACCATCGCCGCATTGGTCGCCAGGTCGCCATGGCTTGCGTCGCGCGGCGGCTCGACGGCGATGCGCGACAGGTCCAGCGAACCCCCGTCTTTGTCTTTCAAATCAAGCGCTTCGACAGCTCTGGTGATTCGCGCGTTGAAATCGGCGAAGATGTTCATCGGTGTGCTCTGGGGTGTGGCTCTGGCGGCTTTGCAGGGATCCGGCTTATTGGCCGGCAAAATCGAGCTCGGCCTAGCTTAATTCAGGCGTATGGTCAAACAAACGGCGGTGTTCTTTCAAAGCGTAGGTATCTGTCATGCCCGCCAGGAAATCGGCGACGCTGCGCGCCTTGATGCGATCGTCGGCCCGGTCGAGCCCTTCGCGCCAGCCGTCGGGCATGGCGCGCGGATCGGCGAAATAGACCTCGAACAGGTCGTTGACGATCTGCTCGGCCTCGTTGCGCACCCGCATGACCTCGCTGTGCCGGTAGAGATGCTTGTAGAGAAAGGCCTTCAATTCCTTTTCGAACGCGGCCATTTCGGCTGAAAAGGTCACCATCGTCTCGCCTGCCGCCCTTACCGCGTCGGCGCTGTCCGGCTTGATACGGGCCAGATTGGCGGTGGTGGAAACGATGACATCCTCGACCATCATCGTGATCTGCCGTCGCATCAGTTCGTGCCCTGTCCTCACATCGTCCAGTGCCGGATAGCGCTGGCGCACGCCTTCCAGGATCGAGCCGGGCAGCGAGACCTTTTTCAGCATGTCCAGCGTCAGGAAGCCGGATCTCAGGCCGTCGTCGATGTCATGGGTGTTGTAGGCGATGTCGTCGGCGATTGCCGCGCACTGCGCCTCGATGCCGGCGAAGCGGTCGAGTTCGAGGTCGTGCAGCTCCGAATAGTCTTGGATCGCTTGCGGCACCGGCCCCTGCAGGCCTTTTCCGCTGGCGTCGGTCAGCGGGCCGTTGTGCTTGACCAGCCCCTCCAGCGTTTCCCAGGTGAGGTTCAGCCCGTCGAACTCGGCATAGCGGCTCTCCAGCCGCGTCACCACGCGCAGCGATTGCGCGTTGTGGTCGAAGCCACCCCAGGCGGCCATTTTGTCGTTCAGCGCGTCCTCGCCGGTATGGCCGAATGGCGTGTGGCCGAAATCGTGCACCAGCGCCACCGCCTCGGCTAGGTCCTCGTCGCCGCGCAGCGCCCGCGCCAGGGCACGCGCTATCTGCGCCACCTCGATCGAATGCGTCAGCCGGGTGCGGTAATGATCGCCCTCATGCGCAACGAACACTTGCGTCTTGTGCTTCAGCCGGCGGAATGCCGTCGAATGGATGATGCGGTCGCGGTCGCGCTGGAACGGCGTGCGGGTCGGGCTCTCCACCTCGTCGAACAGCCGCCCGCGCGACTTTGCCGGATCGCAGGCATAGGCCGCGCGCGGCCGATAACCGAATCCGATGTCGCCCAACTCATTTGTCATCGCCGCTGCCGCAGTTGACTTGCGCTCTCGCGCTTCATACCTATCATGTGAAACCGAAAGCAAGGTGACGCCCATGGGCGCTGATGCCAAGACTGCCATGAAAGTCGAGATGACCGACGCCGCCGCCAGACGGATCGCCAAGATTGTATCTGGCGAAGCCGGCAAGAAGGCGTTGCGCGTTTCGGTCGAGGGCGGCGGCTGCTCCGGTTTTTCCTACAAGTTCGACCTGGTCGACACGCGCAACGATGACGACGTCGCCATTGAGAAAGACGGTGCCACCGTGCTGATCGACGACCTCTCGCTGGTCTATATGGGCGGCTCGGTGATTGATTTTGTCGACGATCTGATGGGCCAGTCGTTCCAGATCAGGAACCCGAATGCGGTCGCCTCGTGCGGCTGCGGCACCAGCTTCAGTATTTAGAAAATGCCTGCCATTAGCGCGGTCCGTCAGGTCGCGCTATCAGCCGGGCGCGATCTCGACACTACGTTGACGTTCTGGCACGACGTGCTCGGCATGACAGTGCACGTGCGCTTCGATCCGCCCGGCATCGCCTTCATCATGGCCGGCGACGTGCGGCTGCTGTTCACCGACGGCCTGCCGGCCGGCACCGTCTATCTCGACATATCGGGCCTCGACGATTTCCACGCCTCGGCAAAAGCCGCCGGCGTCCCCTTCACTGCGCCGCCGATGCTTGTTCATCGCGATACCGAAGGCCTGTTCGGGCCGGCGGGGGAAAGCGAATGGATGGCCTTCCTAAAGGACCCGGCAGGCAATACGATCGGCCTCGTCGAACGTCATCCGCCGGAACAGCAGTGAGGCCGTCATGAAAATCGTCACCTGGAATATTAACGGCGTTCGGGCCCGCATCGGCAATTTGACCCATTGGCTGACGGAAAGCGCGCCTGATATCGCCTGCCTGCAGGAAATCAAGACTGTCGACGAGCAGTTTCCGCGCGCGGAGATCGAGGCGCTTGGCTATAACGTTGAAATACATGGCCAAAAGGGTTTTAACGGCGTCGCCATCCTGTCGAAGCTGCGCTTCGACGAAGTCATCAGAGGCTTGCCGGGCGACGACACCGACGAGCAGGCGCGTTTCATCGAGGGCGTGTTCTCGACCGATAAGGGCGCGTTGCGCGTTGCCTCGCTCTATTTGCCGAACGGCAACCCGATCGATGACGAGAAGAAGTTCTCCTACAAGCTTTCCTGGATGGCGCGACTGGAGCGCTGGGCCGAAGAACGGCTTATGCTAGAAGAGGCGCTGGTGCTGGCCGGGGACTACAATGTCATTCCCGAATACATCGACGCGAAATTCCCGGAGAACTGGCTGAGCGATGCGCTGTTCCAGCCGCAGACGAGGCAAGCCTTCCGGCGGCTGAAGAATCTCGGCTTCACCGAAGCGGTGCGCGCGGTCACCGACGCGCCGGACATCTACACTTTCTGGGATTATCAGGCCGGCGCCTGGCAGAAGAACAACGGCATCCGCATCGATCACTTGCTGCTCTCGCCTGAAGCCGCCAACCGCTTTTCCTCGGCCTCGATCGAAAAGCATGTGCGCGCCTGGGAAAAACCCTCCGACCACGTGCCGGTGGCCGTCGAACTGGCTTTTGCGCCAATCTGATCATTTCGATGCCCGGACTGCCGGATTCCCGATAGATGGACCGTCATATCGCCACAATCGGGGTTTCCGCTGCAATCCGGGTTCGGCCGGGGTTCAGGATGACGATCAGATTTGCGCTTTGCCCATGTGCCGCCGCGCTCGCCCTCGCGACGACGCCGGCTTTTGCCGACCCTGAATGCCTGGCCAACGGAAAATCATTCCAGATCGGCCAGGTCGCCTGCCTGACGCTTTCCGGCCGTAGCCACCTCGCCCGCTGCGACATGGTGCTCAACAACACCTCATGGACAAAGATCCGGGACGATTGCCCGCGAACCACGCTGGCGCCGTCGGCCACGCCGATTTCAACGCCGGAGTCCGGCCTCGTTACGACGGAACCGACCAAGAACTGATCTCGGCTGTCCGACTTGATTTTTCGAGGTATCCAGTCTTCTGACTGTTGGCTTGGTGACTACTTGGCTTCGCGACTACTGGTCGTCGCCACCCTTGGTGAGAATGTCGTCGGCCAGCGAAATCGCGGTGCGGCGGTCGGCCTCGCCCGCGGCGGCAAACGCCTCTTCCTGCATGCCGCGTA
Organism: Mesorhizobium sp. M1312; assembly: GCF_040318115.1. Taxonomy (NCBI): domain Bacteria; kingdom Pseudomonadati; phylum Pseudomonadota; class Alphaproteobacteria; order Hyphomicrobiales; family Phyllobacteriaceae; genus Mesorhizobium; species Mesorhizobium sp. M1312. Next base: position 101,304 of record NZ_JAMYLQ010000019.1, read on the forward strand.
TCCATGGCTGATCGGAAGGTGAGGCCCGTTCGAGTGCCGCGGTCATCATCGCCAGCCCCCGAACGATCTTACCGCTCTGGAAAAGCAGATGGCCGAGCGTTGCCTGCGCGCCGGCATGGCCCTTTTCCGCAGCGAGCTGGAACCAGCGTCCGGCCTGCTTGATGCTGGCTTTGACGCCGCCCTTGCCATTCAGAAAGATCTGGCCCATCTCGAACTGGGCATTCGGGTTGCGGTAATTGGCGGCGGCGCGCATGTAATATTCCTGGGCCGCCACCTCGTTCTCTGTGATAGGGCTGCCGGGGATGCCCTTCCTCAGATAGTCGCCGAGCGCCACGAGCGCATCCGACACATAGCTCTCTTCCGGCGAACCGGGCTCGACGTCCTGGTCGACGATCTCGCTGAAGAACTTGAACGCCGCGTAGTCGTCGCGCTCCACGCCGTCACCCTCGGCATACATACGCGCAAGCTTCCAGGTGGCGCCGATCTGGCCGTTTTCGGCCGCGTATTTGTAAGCCTCTGCGGCCTGCTCCTTGCGGCCGTTCTTATAGGCGGAGAAGCCGAACTGGAACACCGCCCACGGGCTCGACTGCGGCTTCACGCCGGTCTTGTCGTCGAACACCTTGTCGTCGAAGGCCATGGCCTGGCCCGCGGCGCCCAAGGTCGCGCCAAAAGTGGCGATCGCGACCAGTGCCGAAAAGACAGACGACCTCAGCAACTCAAATATCCGCATAACAATGTGTTTCTTTCGCACCACCGGGATGGGTGACCGCGCCGTCGCGGGCAGGCCCTACCGTTTGTGCATATTTCCAGATCGCGCCCGACTGATAGTCGGTCGCGCGCGCCTTCCATGCCTTCGCCCTGGCCGCCAGTTCAGTGTCGGACAGCGCCACCTCGATCGTGCCGTTCACCGCGTCGATCGAGATCAAATCGCCATCCCTGAGCAGCCCGATCGGACCACCCACGGCGGCTTCCGGCCCGACATGGCCGATGCAGAAACCGCGTGTCGCGCCCGAAAAACGTCCGTCGGTGATGAGAGCCACCTTGCCGCCCATGCCCTGGCCATAGAGAGCTGCCGTCGTCGATAGCATTTCGCGCATGCCCGGACCGCCGCGCGGACCCTCGTAGCGGATGACGAGGACCTCGCCTTCGCTGTAGCTGCGATCCGTAACCGCCTGGAAACATTCCTCTTCCGAATCGAAACAGCGCGCCGGACCAGAGAATTTCAGCTCCGACATGCCCGCGACCTTCACGATCGCGCCTTCGGGGGCAAGGTTTCCCTTCAAGCCCACGACACCACCCGTTTGAGTGATTGGTCGGTTGGCGGGACGGACCACATCCTGGCTATCATTCCACGCAACGTGCTCCATATTTTCGGCTAAAGTGCGGCCGGTCACCGTCAGGCAGTCGCCATGCAGATAGCCATGGTCGAGCAACGTCTTCATCAAGAGCGGAATGCCGCCGGCCTCGAACATGTCCTTGGCGACATATTTGCCGCCCGGCTTCAGGTCGGCGATGTAGGGCGTCTTCTCGAAGATCCTGGCTACATCGAAGAGGTCGAACTTTATTCCGGCCTCATGCGCGATCGCCGGCAAATGCAGCGCCGCATTGGTCGAGCCGCCGGTGGCCGAGACTACGGTCGCCGCATTCTCCAGCGCCTTGAGCGTGACGATGTCGCGCGGCCGGATGTTCTTTGCGATCAGCTCCATGATCTTTTCGCCGGAGGCGAAATTGAAGCGGTCGCGCATCTCGTAGGGGGCCGGCGCCCCGCAGGAATATGGCAGCGCCAGGCCGATGGCCTCGGCGACGGTGGCCATGGTGTTGGCGGTGAACTGAGCGCCGCAAGATCCGGCCGACGGACAAGCGGCTTGTTCGATTTCGAGGAGTTCGGCGTCACCGATCGTGCCGACCGAGTGCTGGCCGACGGCCTCGAATACATCCTGCACGGTGATCTGCCGGCCCTTGTAGGAGCCGGGCAGGATCGAGCCGCCGTAGATGAAGATCGACGGCACGTTGAGCCGCACCATGGCCATCATCATGCCGGGCAGCGACTTGTCGCAACCGGCAAGGCCGACCAGCGCATCGTAGCAATGGCCGCGCATGGTGAGTTCGACCGAATCGGCGATGACCTCGCGCGACACCAGCGACGATTTCATGCCCTGGTGACCCATGGCAATGCCGTCCGTGACGGTGATGGTGCAGAATTCGCGCGGCGTGCCGCTAGCCGCGGCGACGCCTTTCTTGACCACCTGCGCCTGGCGCATCAGCGAGATGTTGCAAGGTGCCGCCTCGTTCCAGCAGCTCGCGACACCGACCAGCGGCTGCGCGATCTCAGCCGCCGACAATCCCATCGCATAGAGATAGGAGCGATGCGGCGCGCGCGCCGGACCGACGGTCACATAGCGGCTGGGCAGCTTGGCCTTGGAGATGACTCTGGCGTTCATACTCTTCCTTGCCGCGGGCGGTGCGACCTGCCCCCATTGCCGAGCCTCTTTGGGCACGTGTTCCGGGACAAATTCGAGTGCGCCGGGTTTATGGCGGGAAATAGGCAATCTCCCCGGGCGTCGTTGTGGTGCGAGGGTTGCTCAGAAACTGTTGCCAAAACGTCACAATCGCAGAAGGCAGAGGGATGCCGCGTTTTTGCTACGCCGCCGGCATGTCAGGAAAGCCAAAAAAGCCGGGCAATGCCCGGCTTTTTTGCTATTGAAAACTTATATTTAGAACTTGATCTTAACCGAAGCTGAACCGGCAAGGAGCAGATCGTCGTCGTATGTGTAGGTGACGGCATTTGCCGCGTCGCCAACACCGGTGAAGGTCGACGACCCACTGGTCAGAACACCGATCGAACCACCAAGTCTGACCTCGATCTTGTCGTTCGGCGAATAAGAAATGCCGCTGGCCACGGACCAAGTGTCCGACTGATAGCCGGAGGTCGTCGAGGTTCCACGATCCCAGGTCAGCGAAACCGCGCCAGACAATTGGTCGGTGAACTTGTGAGCTATGCCGCCCGAAACCGTCCAGCCGTCGCGATAAAGCAGGTCGAAAGAAACGGGCGAGGGAGCACCGGTCACCGGACTGCGCACACCATTGATGGGAATGATGCCAAGCCTGCTCCATTCCTGCCAGCGGATGGAACCAAAGGCCAGCCAGCCAGGAGCTATGCCGCTCTGCAGCTTGAGTTCCACAGCTTGGGGTATCTCGGCCGAGGCAGAGACAGGGTAGACCCCGGTAGCGCCTGGAATCAGATCCGCTGGAAAGGCCCCTCTAAAACCGGTCGTGTCGACGGTTCCCGACAGTTCGTCATATTTGTAACTCGAAGAGTACATCAAGCTTGCGCGCAAGGCGATTTCGGGAATTTCATAAGCGGCGCCCACGCGCCAACCCCATGCCTCGTCGGAAAGCTTGAATTTTCCGAGGCCGGTATTGCCGAAGGCCAGCAGTGTCTGGCGCGACAAAAACGCATCGACCTCCTGGTAGGAGACGCCGCCGATGAACCGGATGGCGCCCTTGCCGACGTTTATCTTGTAGGAGCAGGTAAGCCCGAAATCATTTGTTTTGACGTAGTATTCGACCGCTGTTGGCGAATAGGCGTTGTTCATTCCGAAGTCTGCCTCCGCACCATACGGTTCCGTATAGCTCGCCAGGCAATCCACTGGTTCAAAAATGTTGGCCTTGATACCGATGCGCGGCACCGCATAGTCGCCGCCGACATCCACTGACGAAGACGACATTCCCGAGCCATCCAGACGCTGCACATTCTTCAGTGTGCGCTGTGGCGAAACATAGGTGACGCCGGCGTCGAACGAATATGGCGCGGCATCAAACAACTGGTCGATGTTGACACCGCCCCGGTCGAAGCCGCCGGCGTTCGCAGCGCCCGACATCAATAGCGAAAAGCACCCCGCCCCCAGCAGCGCTTTCAGACGCAAATTGTTCATGAATCTCCTCCCCGATACGAATGGACTAAGCTAGAACCAATTCAGGTTAACGGCGCAACAACGAATTCTCGACGCGTACATGTACGCCTTCGCCGACCGCATTTTAGACAAAGTGACAGCTTCACCGCAGAGCCGGAAAACGGCTCATTTGGCTGAAAATCGAGAAAAGAACTCGGAAAACTCGCACGGAACGGCGCAAAAACGGCTCTTTTTGCGAGAACCAAGCTCATTGTTACATTATGGCAACAATGGGGCTACAACATTCCGTTTACGTCAAGATTTACGCTGCGGAATGCCTATTTTCGTGGCAGAAAGCCGGTCGGAAAAGCGAGTTCGGACACTCGCGAATCCAGAGCGCCGGACCAAAAGCGGAAGCCGGTTTCAATCCGATCCTCAGCCAATTCGATTTTCAAGCACCAGAGATAGATCAACCGGCTTCGCGCACCCGTGTCAGCGCCACCGAAAGCTTTTCTTGCGCCTCGCGATACTCGGCGAGTTTTTCGCGCTCGGCTTCCACGACATCTTCCGGCGCGTTGGCGACGAATTTCTCGTTGGACAGCTTTTTGTGCAGGCGGGCGATCTCTTCGGTCACCTTGACCAGTTCCTTCTGCAGCCGCGCCGCCTCGGCGGTAAGGTCGATCAGGCTGCCGAGCGGCAGGCAGATGGTCGCCTCGTTGAGCACGATCTGGGCGGAGCCCTTCGGTGCTGTATCGACCAGCGAGATGTCGCCGACGCGCGCCAGTCGCTTGATGGCCGATGCCTGACGTTCAAGCCTTTCGTGGGTTGCGGTATTAGCGCCGATCACCATCAGGGGCGCGATCGCAGCCGGCGGCACGTTCATTTCCGAGCGCACGGAGCGGATGCCTGAGACGAGATCGACCAGCCAGTTGATGTCAGCGGCCGCTGCCTCATCCTCGAAATCGGGCGACGGCCACGCGGCATGACAAAGCAACGACGGCCGTTCCTTGCCCCCGCCTGATGTCTCAGCCCACAGTTCTTCAGTCATGAATGGCATCATCGGATGCAGCAGCTTGTAGATCTCGTCGAGCACGAAGGCGACACAAGCCCGGCTTTCGGCCTTGGCAGCCTCATCCGTGCCTGTGAACACCGGCTTCAGCAGTTCCAGATACCAGTCGCAAAACAGGTTCCAGACGAAGCGGTAGGCCGCACCTGCAGCCTCGTTGAACCGGTATGAGGTGATGCCATCGGTGATTTCGCGCGCGGCGCGCGTCAGTTCGGTCAGGATCCAGCGGTTGACCGCCAGCTTGGCGTCGTTCAGCCAGAACTCATCGTTCCTCGCGACGTCGTTCATCTCAGCAAAACGCGTCGCGTTCCACAGCTTGGTGCCGAAGTTGCGGTAGCCGGCGATGCGGGCCGGATCGAGCTTCACGTCGCGCCCTTGTGCGGCCATCACCGTCAGCGTGAAGCGCAGCGCGTCGGCGCCGTATTCGTCGATGAGATCGAGCGGGTCGATGACGTTGCCTTTCGACTTCGACATCTTCTGCCCGTTCTTGTCGCGCACCAGCGCATGGACATAGACCGTGTGGAACGGCTCCTCGTCCATGAAATGCAGGCCCATCATCATCATGCGGGCGACCCAGAAGAAGATGATGTCGAAGCCGGTCACCAGCACGTCGGTCTGGTAGTAGGTCTTCAGCTCCGGCGTCTGGTCCGGCCAGCCAAGCGTCGAGAACGGCCACAGCGCCGACGAGAACCATGTGTCGAGCACATCCTCGTCGCGGGTCAGGATCTCGCCCGGCTTGAAGTTCTCGAGCTTGTCCTCGACCCAGGCCTTCCATGGCCCTTCCAGCGCCAGATAATATTCGACGGCGGCTGCAAGCGCCTCCTCTTCGGTCTTCTCGACGAAGACGCGTCCATCCGGTCCATACCAGGCCGGGATCTGGTGACCCCACCAGAGCTGGCGCGAAATGCACCAGGGCTGGATGTTCTCCATCCAGTCGAAATAGGTCTTTTCCCAGTTTTTCGGCACGAAATTGGTACGGCCCTCGCGCACCGCACGAATAGCCGGTTTGGCGAGTTCCGCCGCGTTCGCATACCATTGTTCGGTCAGGAACGGTTCGATCGGCACGCCGCCGCGATCACCATGCGGCACGGCATGCCGATGCGGCTCGACCTTTTCGAGGAAGCCGCCCGCTTCCATCAGTTCGACGATCTTTTTGCGCGCAACGAAACGATCGAGGCCGTTGAGTTCATTCCAGACGGCCTGGCGCTCGGGCGTCACCTCCAGCCCGGCGAGAAAGTCGTCATTGTCCGTGAGGGTGACCGCCGCCTCGACGGTGAGGATGTTGACCGCCGGCAGCTTGTGGCGCCTGCCGACCTCGAAGTCGTTGAAGTCGTGCGCCGGCGTGATCTTGACCGCGCCGCTGCCCTTTTCCGGATCGGAATATTGGTCCGCCACCACCGGGATCTTGCGGCCGACGATCGGCAGGACGAGGTTCTTGCCGACCAGATGCCGAAAACGCTCGTCGTCGGGATGCACCGCCACCGCCGTATCGCCCAGCATCGTCTCGGGCCGCGTCGTCGCCACCGTGATGAAGGTTTTTGGATTTTCCGGATCGAAGACCTCGCCTTCGACGGGATAGCGGAAATGCCAGAGGTTGCCGTTGACCTCCTGCTGTTCGACCTCGAGGTCGGAAATCGCAGTCAAGAGCTTCGGGTCCCAGTTGACAAGGCGCTTGTCCTTGTAGATCAGGCCTTCCTTGTAGAGCGTGACGAACACTTCGAGCACCGCCTTGGACAGGCCCTCGTCCATGGTGAAACGTTCTCGGCTCCAGTCGGCCGAGGCCCCCAGCCGCTTCAACTGGTTGAAGATCGCGCCGCCGGATTCAGCCTTCCACTCCCAGACTTTCTCGATGAACTCGTCGCGCGTCAGGTCGCGGCGGTGGATCTGCTTCTCCATAAGCTGGCGCTCGACCACCATCTGCGTGGCGATGCCGGCGTGGTCCATGCCGGGCTGCCACAGCACGTTCTTGCCGCGCATGCGCTCGAAGCGCACCAGAATGTCCTGCAGCGTGTTGTTGAGCGCATGGCCCATATGCAGCGAGCCGGTGACGTTCGGTGGCGGGATGACGATGGTGAAGGCTTCCGCGCCCTCCTCGGCGCCTGCGCCGGCACGAAACGCGTCGGCCTCCTCCCAGATTTTGGCGATCTTCGGCTCGACGATTTTGGCGTCGTAGGTTTTTTCGAGCATGGAAAGGCGTCCGAGCTGTCGGGATTGTTGGGTTTGGTGTAAATCGGAAGGCAGTTGGCAAGTCAACCGCAAGCGAGCGGCAGACGGCCATGCCAGTAAATAGCGCCGGGGCGGCTTTGGGCAACTCACGGAAGTGAGCGTCGCAGGGCAATCGCGTCCGGGTTGGCGCTGCCCCTCATTGCCCTGCCGGGCATTTCTCCCCGTATAGTGACGGGGAGAAAGAAGGCTGCACTGACGCTTTCGCCAATCGCGGCCGCTGCATAAAAGGCGCCGAGGATCGCGACAAGTCCCTTCTCCCCGTCTCTATACGGGGAGAAGGTGCCGGTAGGCGGATGAGGGGCGGCGCCGACTTGGACGATTGGCTGGTTGAGCGCTTGCGCCGCCCCGGAGGCGGCGTTTTGTTCTCGACTGGTCCCTGAAATTACTACGCGCCGCGCGCCACGCGCTCAATTTCCTCGCGCACCAGCCGCTCGACCAGCGTCGGCAGATTGTTGTCCAGCCAGTCCTGCAGCATGGGCCTCAGCATCTCCTCGGCCATCTCGTCGAAGGTTTTCTTGCTGCGGCTGGCGAACGCATCGGAAAGCTCGCCGAAGGCAGCGGCAACCTGCCGGCCTGTGTGTTCGGAAAGGATCGCCGGACGAGTGGACGGTGCCTCGCTTGTCGCCGGCCGCGCCAACCCGCTTCGCGGCGGGTCCGGCTCGAAAACAGGTTCGGCCGCGTCCTCGAAAACCTCGGCCTTGGGTTCGGCGTCCGGCGTCCGTCGCACCTCAGCCCTGTCTGGGGCCCTGTCCGGCTTGGCCGCGGTCATCGCTTCGCCGACTGCGGCGATCTCACGCCGCCAATCGGCAACGATGCTGTCGGTCGTCTCCGCAACCCTTGCCGTCGCAGGCGGATCCGGCTCCGGCTTGGCGGCCGGGGCCGGTTCGGCCGCGATCCTGGCATCAGCAAGTGTCACGGGCGTTTTGACCGGAGCGGGATCGGAACGCGCCGGCGGCTCCATGGGTGCGATGACGGGCTCGGCGGCCGACGATTGCGCCTGCACCTCCGTCAGCGTGGTCGGCCTCCTGGCGTCGAATCCCGGGCGCAACTCGGCGCGAAACGCACCCGCCTCCGGTGGCGCCCCGCCTACCGCAGGTCCCGGCACGGCAACCGACGCTAAATCCTGCAGCAGGTCGTCCGCTTCGTCCGGCTGCTTGCGGCCGGTATCGTTGTCCTCGATGATCCTCCTGATGGAAGCCAGTATCTCCTCCATGGAGGGTTCGCGCTGTACGCTGCTTGCCGTCGCCATCGTCACATCCGCCGCCCTTGTGACTCGTTGCAGATTTCCGGTCCGGCCAAAGCCGGATTCGAATCATGGCAACAGCGTAACCGACGGATCGCCTTACGAGAATCCCCAATCTGAGGGCGTGTTGGATTTCAACAGATTAGAGCCCGCGCGTTCCTTTGAACACGCGGGCTCTAATGCTTTGAAATTCGACGGAATTGAAACTGGTGGAGCGATCAGCGGCCGTCTGGCGTGCGCAGGCCGATCCACTTGTCCTTGACCGCATTGTAATGCTCTTCGGGTCTGTATTTCGTCACCTGAAGGGCGAGACGATCAACCGAAAGACGACCGATCGCCGAGAGGATGGCATAGCTCGCCACCACCAAATCGCGTTCGGAACTGGCCTGGTTGATCTTGGCGGTGATGAGGGTGGCTTGGGCGTTGAGAACGTCAAGCGTAGTGCGCTGGCCGACATTGCGCTCTTCGATGACGCCGCTCAAGGCAAGCTGCGCGGCGGCGATCACCTGCCTGTTGGCCACCACGGTTTGCTGCGCGGCGATGTATTGCGTCCATGCCGAGGTCACGGCTTGCCGCACGGTGTCGCGGCTGACATCGACCTCGATCCGGGCCTGGCTAAGCGATTCCTTGTTCTGACGCACTATCGCCGACGTGCGCCCGCCCGAATAGATCGGGATGGTCAAGGTGGCACCGATGCTGGCCGAACTGGTTGTGCCATCCTGGCCCGTATCGGCAGAGCCCGGAGCCGTCCTGCGGTAGGCGCTGGAAACGCCGGCGGAAGCCGAAAGCTGCGGCAGCAGCGCGCCTTCGGCCGATTTCACCGTAAATGCCGCCGCGTCGACCAGATGCTGGGTGGCGAGGATGGCCGGGTGCTCAACGGATGCGATCGCGATCGCCGCATCGAGATTCCTCGGCAACAGCTTCGCCAGCGGCGAAGCGGCCCTGAGCCTGCCTGGCTCGTCGCCGACGAGCTGGCGATAGGTCGCAGCGCTCGCCAGCGCCTGCGCGCGGGCGGCGGCCAGTTCCGCCACGGCGGAAGAGCGCTCGGCATCGGCCTGTGCCACGTCGGTGCGGGTGCCTTCGCCGACCTCGAAGCGCGAACGCGCGGCGCGCGCCTGCTCGGTCAGGAACTGCAGGTTTTGCTCCGTCAGCACCGCCACTTGCCGGTCGCGAATCACGTCCATATAGGCGCTTGCCGCATTGAACAGAATATTCTCTTCGGTGTTGCGCAGGCTCTCGAACGAGGCGCGGACCTGCGCTTCGGCGGCGGCGACGTTGTTCCTGGTCTGGAAGCCGTCGAACAGGGTCTGGTCGATCTGGACGCCGAAGTTGCCGGTGGTCAACGAGATGCTTCGGTTCGGCCCCTGACGAGCATCGAAATGGCTTCTGGAGAAGTCGATGTCCGCGGAACCGGTGATGGTCGGGCGCCAGCCGGACTTGGCGATGGCAACGCCCTCATCGGTGACGCGGACGCCGGCGCGGGCGGAATTGAGCTGGGAATTGTTCTGATAGGCTTTTGAAAGTGCGCCCAGAATGGTTTCCGCCGAGGCGCCTAGCGGAGAAAGTGCGGTCGCCGAGAAGAGGACGGCGGCAAAAAGACTCTTTCGTAAAGACGGCACGTTATTCCCTCATTCGTTTTGCATGGGAACCACACCGCGCCGGCTTCTCCCATTCGAGCAGCCGGCGCCGTGTGTCTCAGGTTCCCTGCTGTCTGCCCCCAAAAGAACACCCCGGTTGTGCGGATCAGCAACAATTGTTCAAGCGCAAGCGAACATGACAACGGCTTTGCTGCAAGCCAAAATCACTCAGAACTCGAACGCACGAATACGTTCGAATCCCGGTAGTGGCTTAATTGCCGCATTAAATGCGCCTCTTCCGGTTACAACGCCCCCTGTTTTGAAAAACAATCGGGCCACGCCCGAATTCCCCTGCCCTTCGACGGCGACGAGCCGGCCGCCTTCCGCAAGCTGGTCGAGCAGCGACTCCGGCACTTTCTCCACGCTGCCGCCGATGAAAATGACATCGTAGGGTGCTCCCGCGGCATGGCCTTCCGGCAGCGGTCCCGAGACCACGCTGACATTATCGCAGCCCAGCGCCGAAAGCGTCGACATGGCGGTCTCGGCTAATGCCGGATCGCTTTCCAATGCAACGACCGACTTTGCCAGCCGCGACAGGATCGCCGCCGCATAGCCGGTGCCGCAGCCGACATCGAGTGCCGAATCGCCAGGGCCGATCTCAGCCAGCTGCATCAGCTTGGCCAGCGGCGAAGGCTCCATGAGGTAGCGGGGGCCGCCCGCTCCATTGGCAATGCGGATGTCCTCGTCGATATACGCCAGATCGCGCTGGCCGGGGGCGACAAAGGCCTCGCGCGGCACGACAAGCATCGCCTCGAGCAGCGGGGCGCTGGTCACGTCGGTGGTGCGGATCTGGCCATCGACCATCTTTACCCGACGTTCGGCAAAATCAGCGCTCATGTTCCAACCAATCCGCCCAAAACCAATCTGCTTGCCGCGCCAAGAGCGCGGCTCATTTCGACCGGAACTCAAGCGGCCCTGGCGCTGGTGCGCGGGAGCTTGGGCATTTGGAGGCCTCGCCCGGAATCGAACCGGGGTGCAAGGATTTGCAGTCCTCTGCGTAACCACTCCGCCACGAGGCCTCATTGCTCCCGGCGTTCCACCCGGTTCCAATAGGTTGCGGCGAAAATGCCGTCAAGCGGCCATGGTGCATTCCGGACGGTTTCCCCTCGGCCATGATGCCACGTGTCGAATCGTCGACACGCATGCTGCAATCAAAATATTAGTTAACCGTTAAGTACGGAATATGCCGAAGGGAAGCCCGGGTCCTGGACCCTACGTCGGGGTAAGCAGAAGGTCCGCCATTCTGAAGGAGAGTTGCAAGGGCCAGAAAAGAAGCGCTCCGGGCATTGGCCAGTTTGAGTCGAGCCGGACAGACGCCCCATCACAGATGGCTTGCCACGCGGTACCCGTCAGTTCGGCCGCCGTCGCCGTCCCCACCAGACGACAAGCCGGCGCCGGTGGCGGCGCACCAAGGCAAACTCGTAGGAGAGCACCAGCAATCCGATCGGAATCATCCAGAAGCCCAGGATCGGCAGAAAGCCGAGAATGCCGCCGAAGATCAGCACGACGCCGATCGCAATCCTGAGGCCGCGCGAGCGCGGCATGGTGAACTGACGGCCGAAGACCGATATTTTCCGTGCCGGTGGATGGTTGTGGCTTGCTGCGCTCATGTCTGATTGGTGGTCCGTTCGGGCTAAGTAAAAGCACCAGCTGACGAAAGCCGCAACCACGTTTTCGGTTCCGCGCACCCCGTCAGACGGCTCATATGAGGACGCGCGCACATGATTGCCAGAAATCGCGGCGCGAAAAAGCGCCGAAAAATACGAAATGCTTCTTTGCAAAGCCGAAACGGGTTTGCTATAGGCTGCGCCACTCACATGAGAGCCTCTGTTCCCCGGTAGCTCAGTGGTAGAGCAACCGGCTGTTAACCGGTTGGTCGCTGGTTCGAATCCGGCCCGGGGAGCCAACGCCATTTCTACGCTAGGGCGCGATACTGCGCGCCAGCACGCGATTTTTCCCTACGCTTCGATCCGCTTCGCTTCTGCTGGCCGGCCCATAAGCGGTAGGGAAACCGGTCAAAGCCAGCGGTAAGCTAGCGGAGCCCCCTGCCCTCACCTAGGCGCGCTCTCTCCGTCAGACCTTGGGGAACCTGACCGGCCCGAGCACGTTGTGGCCGGTCAGCCCGGGTTACGCATGCAACAGCTCATCCAAGAATTCGGACATCCGACATACGTCCCGTTTCCCGTTATTGCGGCGAGGCTTCTACTGGCGTCGATCTTCGGTGCGGCGATCGGTTTCGAACGCGAATGGCGAAATCGGCCTGCTGGGCTTCGCACTCATATCCTGATCTGCGTGGCAGCGGCTACTTTCGGTATTCTGACGATTGAAATCGTTCACGCGCCGATGTTTCTGCAGGACTCCGTGAAGGTCGATCCGATTCGTGTTGTCGAAGCGGTTACCGCTGGCGTCGCGTTCCTTGCTGCCGGATCGATTTTGTTTTCGAGAGGCGAGGTCCACGGGCTGACGACCGGTGCAGGCATGTGGCTGTCTGGGGCAATTGGCGTGGCGTGTGGGCTCGGTCTGTGGCAAGTGGCGGCACTCGGCACGCTTTTGGTGCTTGTCGTGGCAGGTCTTCTTTATAGTTTTGCAGCCAAGTCCGGAATTGGCGAGAACATTGGACAAGAAAAGCCCATTTCGGAAGAAGGTGTGCCCAAGCGGCGCAAAGGCTGAGGACAAACGCCGATCGGCGGAGTGCGTGGCGGACCCCAATCCGCCGGGCTGGCGCCCGGGCATTCTACCTCACCCCTTAGCGGCGTCGGCCCCCTTGTCTGGCGTCGGACTGACAAGGAGAAGCCCGCGCGCCGCCCCCGCGCGCGGGCCGAACCGGGTTACAGGCGTCCTTCAGCCGCCGTCAGCAGGTGCTGCCGGAGCGGGTGCGGCTGGAGCAGGCTCTGCCGGAGCGGGCGCGGCTGGCGCCTCGACCTTGGGCGCTTCGACCGTAGGCGTTTCAACCCTGGGCGCTTCAACCTTTACGTCGACGTCCTTTCCGGTGCCCCCGCCATTGATGTTGATAACGCCGGTGAACAACAGCAGGATCACGATTGCGATAATTGCGAGAACGACGGCGACAGCGGTGCCGGCGCCATTTCCGCCTGAGTTAACAACGGTGGGACCGTCAGCCATGATTATCTCTCCTCGTCTGAATTATCACTGGTCGGCAACGGGACCGACGGGCACTTAGTTCCGCCGCCGGGCTATGGTCCATGATGCAGTAAGACTGAAGTCTTTGCGCCCGAGACAGAGGGCTGAGGCTGGCAACCAAAATCTTAGCAACGAATTGGTATTGGGCCGCCGAGCAAAGTCCCTTCATCGGTGGTTCACCGGGTGCCCGCTGTTTGTCCTTTTCGGCGGGCACCCGATATGCCACCCTAACGGCGGAAAGAACTGTGACCTTTATCCAGAGCAGACCGAATGTCGATGAGGTCGCAAGCCGACCCGCCAATGACAATCAAACTCCTGACCCAACAGATTTCTCGGCGGTTGATCTTATTTCGTCGGGCGACGACGAGGTCGCTGTCATCGTCAGGCGAACAGAGCGCCTGGCCCTCGCCGTGATTATAGCAATGGCGATCTTCCTGATCTTTGCACCGGTGATCTTCATTGCCCTGATGTATGGGATTTGAGATGTCCCGCTTTAGCCCTCGTCCCAGAAATCCTGCAGCGAAGCGTGGCGGAGGTCGTCCTCGCCGCGCAAGTGCTTCACGCGGGCTTTGATCCCCGGCTTGACCCGTTGCGTTGCCGGCCGCCTATCTGCCGGTCCGGGCGATTGATGAGGAAGCAAGACGGAAGCAGCGCGTAGGCTGGGACGCGACCTGTATATAGAAGACCCGCCGCTACATTTGCGAAGCGACGGGCCTCCACCCCATTCCCCCCATACCTGACAAGGCAATTGCGGTGCCAGACGTGTTGACCCATTGCGGCGCACCTTATGGCTTCTACACAAGCGGAATTGCCGACACGTACTTCGTTCGAATGTTTCGACTCCATTAGCTTGAGCGCATGTATTCCGCCAGCCAGGTGAGCGCGCCCCCCCGAAGGCTCGCTGGTCAGGCCCAGCGGCCCCCCCAAGCCGCTGGGTCGTCCCCGCTAGAGCGAAGCGCGTTGGCCTCGCATAGTAGCAACCCTCTTGACTAAGATCTCGCGTGCACCGGTCAAACGAATGGCAATTTTCTGTCTGAATGCGTTTACGGTCCATTCTCGGAGATCCACGCATCGGCTGTCGCGTGGGAGACACAGTAACGATTCAAAGGCGTCGACATGCTGCGAGCACAGGAAAGCCAGTTCCTGAAACCTGAAGATCGGGCGATCTGCCAGCGGGTGGTCGACCAGATAACCGCCGACGCTAAATGGGACAGCACCTCGATAGACGGCCAGATTCTGGCCTCGACCACGCTGGCTCTCTTTCAATCCGGGGTCGTCAATGAAACGAATTTGCTGGCACATGTTCGCGCGCGCCGCCACGACTTCACCAAGCTGACCGGCTAGCGCCCCCTTCAGCGTGATCTCTTCGATCTGGCCTTCTCGCCGATCTCTTCGCCATAGCTTCTGCCTTGGCCTTTGTTGTTTCCTCTGACTGGAGCTCCTAGCCGGCTGTAAGGGACCCATTCGGAAGGAAACAGCATCTTGGCCTTCTTTGGCCGCAGCTTCAAAGGCCTTCATCTATTCGGCCGATGCGCCGATCCGCTGGAAATTGACAATCTGCCCCAGCTCTAGACCGCTTGGTGCTGGCGGTGGCGTCTGCAAATTTCGGATGAAGGGCTGACATATAGTGTTGCGCGCTGGCTCATATCCGATCGTGGCAAGGATTGCTTTCCTTGCCGCGCTGGCCGGCGTTCTCCTGCTGCTCGCCCTTTTTCCGGAGTGGCTCCTGCGGAATTTTGGAGTGAGCTTCACGCATCATCGCAAGCTCATCCACGTCGCCGCATTCACCGTCTTGGCGGCCTTGGCAAGTGTCGGCTGGACGAAACACAAGGCAAAGCTGATTGTTCTCCTCGCTTTTTCGGGTGTGGCGATTGAAGTTGTTCAGGGCGCGCAACTGATAGGTCCTGGTCCGGATGTATTCGACTGGATTGCCGACTGTGCTGGCATGGCCTGCGGGATCACAATCGCAAGCTGGACAAAGCGGCACCGGGTAATAAGCCCGCCGAAACGCTCCGGCGAATATCCCGATCGCGAGATCGATTGTGAGGGGGCCATGGAGCCAAGCTTTCAGGCGATCGTCGATTGCATGCTGGAAGCAGGCTGGGCCCGTGGAGAGATCATGCGCTCGCTACGCCGGCTGATCTCCGCAGACAACATGACGCAAAAGGAAAATGCCAAGGTCGAGGCGCAGCTCGCGATCGCACGGGCAATGAGCCGTGCCGGCCGGCCTCTCTAGGGTCAGCAACTCAATGAATTGCCTACAGACAATGGCCGAAATGGGCGGCGAGCCTAACCGTCCGCAATCAGACAGAGCGTTGAAGGCCGCCACATTTGGCCGGAAATCGTGTTGGTCAGGGGTTCAGGGAGGAATTCTCGATGACTCACTCTTTTCCCACAGTCACGGTTGAAACAGTCGCCGAAGTCTACGTTCTTTCCATAGGCAAGGCCCACTTCCTATCGATCGGACAGGCAATCCGCGCCCTTCGGAAGCTCATGCCGGCTTGCAACGCGACCGACCACGAGTTGGAGGAGATATTGGCGGCAGCGTGCGTGATTCACAGCGTGCCCGTCGCTTTCGACGCCAAAACAGCCGATGGCGCATGGCTCCATTCGTAGGGCGGGAGATGCTCGCGCAAGCGCAGTGGCCTGCCGCATCGGTCGGACCACCAAGGGATTGTTCGCTAAACGGCGAGATGACGACCGAAAGGGAAAGAAAGCCATCTGCTGTCTTTCGCTCCATACGCTGTCCAAAAAAAGCCCGCCGCACCTTTCGGCACGGCGGGCTGTCCTCCCAGTCGCTTAGGTCATTCGATGATCTTGACAATCTTGCGTGTGCCCGGGTCAACGACAACGGTCCGGTTGTCGACGACAACGGTGCGGTATTTGGTGTTGGGGACTTCATGGAGCTCGACCGTCTCGGGCAGGGTTGAGCCGATATTGAGCTCCACTCCAGGGATTTTTACCGATGCCAGCGGCTGCTTTTTCACGTATTCCCTGATGACCGTCTCCTGTTCAGGCTCGATGACTACGTCCTGAGCGGCAGCGGCACCGATGCCTGCCAGCAGAGAAATCCCGCGGCTGCCGCGGAAATATGCGTTCTCATATGTGCCTCCTCTATGTGAGCCATGTTCCGCTGAACGCGTCTTCGCGCCAGATTTACCAAACCTCAGGCAGCTGCAAATGTTCCTTTTGCGGGACTTTGGTCTGATGCGCGGCGGGACCTAAGTCTCGCCTGTTTTGGCGTAATAGGCCGGACATCGCGCCACCCGGAACCGCCGCTGCGCATAGTCGTTGCTCGCTGCAAGTTCACGGGAAGGAGTCCATGGAAAATAGTGTCCACCAAGCCCGCTGGTTGCTCGCTCCGGTCTTCGCGGTTTCGATCACATTCCTGGCGATTGGAATAATCGTTAGCTAGGGATCGTTAGCGATCGGAACTTGACGATTTCACGGAACGACGAAACGAGGTCTGCGCAGCTAAGTGCCTTCCTGCGCTGATAAGGGGACAACCTGCCATTCCTCGATTTGGCGGGGGTCCCACAGAACGGATGACCAAGTCCACGGACTCTGCGACAACGATCCCTTTCCTGCACGCGACTTCATCGGAGTGCGATTTAAAGACAGAATGAAAGGCTGCATGCTAGCGCTCGAACGCAGTGAGGAGGGTTTCAGTTGCTTGATCTCCCGGAAGGTTATGTTGGTCGTGTCGTGAATAGCTACGCCGAATTACTTCATTGCGCTCAAATTACCAACGTTGACACAAATACCCCAAAGGCTTGTCAACAGGCATGCGTCGCCCAAGACAATAAAGGTCTTGAATTGGGACAAGCATGGAGGCCTCGTTGCAACCCGATGGTTCCATTTGGAAGACGGCAAAGACAGGCCCATTCTCTTCCCCGGTTTCCAAATGGCCGTTAGTGCTGTGACAGACTTTACCGATATGGGGGGCGACGACGGGTCGAGCTTTCTCGAAATCTGGAAGCATACCGTGCCAGGACAAGAATGGTGGGAGGCTAGGAATACCAACCCAGAACGGTGGAACGCGGTCAGTTTTTCAGCGTTCCATGGCACCACGAAGCAGTATGACGTTGCTTACGCGCTGGCACCTGGTGAGCGAATTAACATATGGGGTGCTCCCGACATTCATAAACCTTTCTTCGCGCTCAATTGGGCGCGACTCGATCCCCTGTAAGCTCGAGGGCCCGCTTGCGGCGGCCATAATTTAGAAGGTCCGAAGCTGGCCGGTAATGGCGCAGGGCAAAGCCCGCGCTCACTCCTCGGAGCGCGGGCCGACCGGATTGCAGCCCGATCTGCAGGGGGCTAAATCTTGGGGGGGTTGGCCCACTGATCCTACACAACTGTTAGCACAAGCTTATGTTCCGCTTGACGAACACTCCCGCAAACCGAGGCGGAATTCCGGTTATTCTCCCTGCCAAAAATCCTAGACGCGTGGCGGAGGTCCTCCTCGCCGCGCAAGTGCTTCACGCGAGCTTTGATCCCCGGCTTGACCCATTGCGTTGCCGGCCGCTCCTTCATGTCCTTGGGCGCCTCGCCAGGATGCTCCTGCACCCGCTTCCATAGTCTCTCGCGCATCTCGCGATTGACGCTAACGAAGGCGCTGCCAATATATTTTCGGGTCCCCGGCTCGGCCATCAGGGCGAATGCCGGCTTTCCAGCCTCACGCTCGACGCCGAGCAGCTCAAATTCCCCGACAGTGTAGCATTTCGTCTTCAGCCAGTTGGTCGAAGGGCCGCTGCGATATTTGCTGTCCCGACGCTTGGACACCATCCCCTCAAGGCCGGCCTGGTCGACTAGTTGATAAATCGCCTTGGCATCGCCCGGCAGCGCCTGGCTGAACTGGATGCGGATGTCAGGCTGGATGATGCCGGCAAGGATGTCGCGGCGCTCTTGCAGCGCCATGTCGCGCAGGTCGTACCCGTTAAGGTGCAGCAGATCGAAGGCGACGAAATAAAGATCGTGCTGGCGCCGCGTGAGGGCCTTGCGCAAAGCCGCGAAATCCGACAGGCCGGCATCATTGAGCACGATGATCTCACCGTCGATGATGGCGCTGTCCACAGCGAGCGGCTTCGATGCGGCGACCAGATCGCGGTATTTCGCCGTCCAGTCCAAGCCACGGCAGGTGAAAATGCGCGTTCCGCATTCGTCAATGATCATTTGCGACCGATAGCCGTCGAACTTGAGCTCATGAAGCCACACGCCGCTTTCGGGAGGCTTCTCCACCAAAGTCGGCATTAGTGGCGGGACAAACTTCAACCGCATGCATCGACTCGCAAAACCGCGATTCAGCATACGCTTAATTAGTTCCCATTTTAACGAATTGTTGACCGCGCTGTCCCAGAATAGGACGGCGCGGTCAAACCCAACCGGACTGCGCGGCGGCTCCGGCAATTCAGCACCCCGCCTCACAATGTCGGAGCCGCTTCCACACTCCTCTAAAATACCAGCAATGGTTGAATCAACTGTTACCGCACGTGCTTTCCAGTGCGCTTTCCCAGTCGTTAGACTTTGACGGAACCGGGCCTCGTCCGGCCCCTGCCTTCACGGTTGACGCTGAGACATTGCATCTGGTGAAGAAGCATTGGACGGCCATGATGACGTCAGCAACCCCTGGGCCGGCCTCAAGCCAATGCGTAAGGCTATTGAACAGACATGCCTTGCCGGCGCGCTGCCGAGCGAAGAGCCGTCCTGTTGCTTTACCCGCCCCGAGCCGATCCGCGGGGCGAGGCTCTTGCGAAGGCCATAATTGAGACGGTCGAAAGGCTGAGCGGTAAGAGCAAGCAGAAGCCCGCGCTACTCCTCAGGGCGCGGGTCGACCGGATGCAGCCCGATCTCCAGCAGGCTAAGCGTGGGGGGATAGGCCCACTGGTACTACACAACTGTTAGAGGACGGTAATGTTCCGCTTGAGGAACACTCCCCCATCAGCGTCCAAAATGGCGCGATATTGGCTGCGTTGACAACGATTCGCGCTGCGCCTGTTCGATCGACCCAGGGTGGCCCCGCTCTCTCTGATCTAGAAATCTAGAAGACCCATCTGTCGAATTGGACAGGTCCTCGAATGCGCGAATTTCCTCAAGCCGTGCCTCAAGCGCCGCCCTTGTCGCAGTAACGGCATCGCTACCGGCCAGGAACTGCTTTGGCGGATTGTCCATTCCGGCGATTTTCACAAGGGCGTCGCCAAGTTTGGCGGGGTCACCCTGCTGCTTGCCGTTGTAGCCGGACCACATGGCTTCGGCGCTGCCTTCTGCAGCATAGTCGTCGATGGTGCCGCTGCCGTACTTGGCGTTCTGATCATCGAGGAGGTCGGTGCGGAAAAAGCCCGGTGCGACGGCGGTGATCTTGATGCCGAACTGGGCGACTTCCTGAGCCACCGACTGCGAAAAGCCTTCGACGGCGAACTTGGCGGCGCTATAGGCCCCGCAATGCTTGAAGCCCATGATTCCGGCGAGCGAACTGACGTTGATAACGTGTCCTGAGCGCCGTTTGCGCATGACGGGAAGGACCGCGCGCATAACGTGAACCACGCCGTACAGATTGGTCGAAATCAACCCGTCGATTTCAGCGGTGGTCAACTCTTCGAAATTGCCGAGCAGGCTGTAACCGGCATTGTTGACCAGAACGTCGATGCGGCCGAACGCCGCCATCGCCTTATCGACGGCCGCCTTGGCCTGCATTTCATCGGCCACATCCAACTGGACGACCGCAAGTCCGTCGCTAGCAACACCGCTCAGGGCGTTACTCACCTTATCGAGATTGCGGCCGGTGGCGACCACCCGATCGCCTGCCTTCAGTGCCGCTCTGGCGGTTGCAGCGCCGATGCCGCTGCCAGCCCCTGTAATGAACCAAACTTTGCTCATATCCAACTCCTGTTTTCGAGTGAACAGGAAATTAGGTGATGCCGCGCCGGCCGATTAGACGGCATAATCGGCATGAAGTTAGAAATCACATTGATAAATGATCGGCCACCCCGTTATGCCCTGTATCGGAGAGCGTCGACCAGGAGCGTGAAGGCGGCAGTATGCTGCCGCCGGCTTGGGTAATAGAGGTGGTAGCCAGAATATGGCGGGCACCAGTCTTCCAGCACCCGGACCAGGCGACCGTCGGCAATATGCTGGGATATCTGGCTTTCGAACGTATAGACCAAACACAAGCCATCGACTGCGGCATGCAAGAGCATCTCGTTGTCGTTGAAAATGAGCGGTCCATTGACCCTGACCTCAAGTTCGACACCGTCCTTGTCGAACTCCCAGGCATAAAGGCCGCCCCCTGTGTTCTGACGATAGCTTGCGCATCGGTGTTCGCTCAAGTCGCGGGGTGTCTGCGGGGCGGGACGATTGGCAAAGTACGACGGGGATCCCACGACTGCCATCCTGACGTCTGGGCTGATCCGGACCGCCACCATGTCCTTTTGCACCTGTTCGCCCATACGGATACCGGCGTCGAAGCGCTCTGCGACAATGTCGGTGAGACCTTCATCCACATGGACCTCAACCGTGATGTCGGGGTAATTCGGCAGGAGTTTCGAAAGTACGGGCCACAGAACAGTTTGTGCGGCATCCCGGAACGTGGTGATGCGGATCGTGCCTGCTGGCTTGTCGCGAAGCGCCGTGAGCGCAGCAATTTCACTATCGATATGGTCAAATGCCGGCCGCAGGCTGGTAAGTAGCTTTTCGCCTGCCTCGGTCAGCGACAGGCTGCGCGTCGTTCGCGAAATCAATCGCACGCCGATCCGTTGTTCAAGCATGCGGACCGCATAGCTGAGTGCGGATTGGGAGAGGCCGAGCTTTGCGGCCGCCCGTGTGAAGCTCCCTTCCTCAGCAACCGCGATAAAAACAGCCCATTCGCTGAAGTCGCCTCGTCTCACCTATAAACCTCATTTCTAGATTCATGAGGATTATGGCGGATAATCAGCATGTTTGTCCCGACATATTATTCTCCGCACAGCCCGTTCCGGCAGGAGCCGGTATCTGCTTCGCCCGCTGCTGAACCAGAAGCAGCGAGCAGAAGCGGTTTGGCGCAAAGAGGACTACGTCAGATTGAAGGGCAATTGACGCAGCGGTTTGCCGGTGAGCCGTGCGATGGCGTTGGCAAATGCCGGCGCCAACGGCGGCAAGCCGGGTTCACCCATGCCCGTGGGCGGTTCGGCGCTAGGCACGATGTGGATGTCGAATTCCGGCACATCCGTCATGCGCGCCACCGTATAGTCACTGAAGTTGCTCTGCTCGACGACGCCGTCCTTGAGCGTTATTGCAGAGCCCGCGAGACACATCGACAAGCCCATGATTGCCGCGCCCTGTACCTGCGCTTCCACGGTCCGAGGGTTGACGGCCAGATTGCAGTGAACCCCGGCTGTGACCCGATGCAGCTTCGGCTGTCCGTCGGCAACAGAGGCTTCGACCACGTAGGCCACCACCGAACTGAAGGACTCGTGTACGGCCACACCCCAGGCTCGCCCCTCGGGCAGTTGCGTCTTGCCATACCCGCTCTTGTCCACGGCCAGTTGCAATGCCTCACGGTGGCGGGTGTGCTGATCACCGAAGAGCCGCATGCGGTAGGCGACCGGGTCTTGGTCGGTTGCACGCGCAATATCGTCGAGCAAGGTCTCCATCACGAAAGCCGTATGGGTGGAGCCAACGCTACGCCACCACAGAACCGGCACGTTGACATCCGGATGATGCACTGTCAGGCGCATTGGAAGCTGATAGGGGCTCCGCATGCCCTCGGTCGTGGCGGCGTCGATGCCGTTCTTCACCATGAACTGCTCGAACACGGTTCCCGTAAGTATGGACTGGCCGACGATGCTGTGATCCCAGGCCAGCACATTGCCTTCTTTGTCAAAGCCGATACGGGCGCGGTGCAGATGCATTGGACGGTAGTAGCCGCCCCTCATGTCGTCCTCGCGGCTCCAAAGCGTACGGATCGGTGCATTCAGCCCCGCCGCCTTGGCGGCCTTGGCTATTTCGCAGGCCTCGATCACGGTGTCGTAAGTGCTGGAAAAGCGCCGGCCGAAGCCGCCGCCCGACATCTGGACGTTAACCACGACCTGTTCCGGCTTGAGGCCGAGCGTGGTTGCGGCAGCGCCGGCATCGAGCCCGGCACTTTGGCTTCCCATCCAGATCTCGGCACGACCGTCGGAAAGCCGAACAGTGCAGTTCAGCGGTTCCATCGCCGCGTGGGCGAGATACGGGAACACGAACTCAGCTTCAAGCTTCAGGGGTGCCATTTCCAATTGCGCCATGTCGGAATCGAATTGGCGCGGGCCGGGGCGAGTAGCCATCTCGCGGTACTGCGCGAGTTGCTGTTCGCTGTCGACCTTATCGACAGCCGATGTGTCCCACTCCACCTTAAGGGCATCGCGGCCCTGAGACGCCTGCCAATATCCGTCGGCCACTACCGCCACGCCCTCTGCTCCGCGATCCAGCGGCACACGCAGGACGGCCTTCACGCCCTTGACTGCGCGCGCGGCGCTGTCCTCCAAAGAGGCGATGCGAGCGCCGAAGACCGGTGGACGGGCGACAATGGCTGTCAATTGTCCGGGCAGCCGGAAATCGATCCCGAAGTCCTGTTGTCCACTGCTCTTGGCGCGCGCGTCGAGTCGCCCGGTGGGGCGGCCGATGATGCGGAAGTCCTTCGGATCCTTCAGTGTCACTTGCCCCGGAACGGGCTGTTCCATCGCGACATCGGCGAGCTCGCCGTAACCCAGCCTACGGCCCTCGGGACCCAGAACCACGCCAGCCTCAGTACGCAATATGGATACATCCACGTTCCACCGCGCGGCCGCAGCGCCGAGCAGCATGGCCCGCGCGCGGGCACCGAGCTCGCGATACTGCGTAAAGCTGTTCTTGATTGTGTTGGACCCTCCCGTGAGATGAATACCAAACAGAGGATCGGCATAGGCGGCGTCGTTGGTGCCAAGCCGGCTGCGCACCAGGGTCCAGTCGGCATCCAGTTCTTCAGCCAGGATCATCGGCAATGCGGTGTGTACGCCTTGGCCAAACTCCAGCCGATTGACTGTTACGGTGACCTCGCCATTGGGCGCGATCTGCACAAAGGCAGCCGGCTGTTCCGTAGGTTTGAGGCTGCTGGCCGTCTCAGCCGCACGGGTGGACTGCACGGCGGCGAGGCGCGGAAAAACGCCGATTGTCAGCCCGAGGGCTCCAGTCAACTTTAGAAAGCTGCGGCGCGGCAGCGCTTGAGCAGCGGTGGATTGACCCCGCTCCAGCATGTGCTGCAGCACACGCGGCAGTTCTTTGTGATCGATGTTGGGGAACATATGCGTCTCCTTCAGACGAGAGTGCTGGCGGCGTCGGCTATAGCGGCGCGGATACGAGCATAGGTTCCACAACGGCAGATGTTTCCGGCCATGGCGGAGTCGATCTCTTCGGCGGTCGGCTGCGCGCCAGGGAACAGCGAGGCGAGCAAGGCCGTCGCGCTCATGATCTGGCCGCTCTGACAATAGCCGCATTGCGCCACGTCGTGCCTGATCCATGCAGCGTGGACAGCCGCGCCGACACGGTCAGTGCCATCGGTTGTCTTTTCAATCGTGGTGATCTTGCCGCTTTCAACGGCGGAAATCGGCGTGCTGCACGAGCGGATGGCTTCGCCATCCAGATGCACTGTACACGCGCCACAGAGCGCTGCGCCGCAGCCGAACTTGGTACCGCTCATTCCGAGCGTGTCACGCAGGACCCAAAGGACTGGGGTTTGGGGGTCGACGTCAACCTCGTGCTCTCGCCCGTTGATATTCAGTGAGATCATGGCTGGTAGGTTCTCCTGGGTTGCTCCACCCGAATACGCTTCCCAAGCGGCCTGGAGCTTTCCCGGCCGACTGAGACATTGGCAATTTGGTGGCTAGCGCTAACGGTAGCTCGCCGTGCGATGCTGGATTAGACAGCGCAATTCGCATGACCTTAGAAAGATGGCTTCTGAATGCGCCACACAGGCGAAGCACGTCCGCATTAGCACCGGTTGTCGTTCACTGGGTTCGCATCGCAGTACATTCGCCACCTGCGGCGAACGGCCCTGAAGGGACTGCTGCTTCCGCTCCGAAAAGCACCTGGCAATATTGGGGTAGACGTCAGAACAAAGCGCGGCCGTTGCCGCAGATCGGAGCGACTGCGCGCGTGCTCCAGGGCCGGCGGCTCAAGGCGTGACAGGATTTTACGGAATATGACCCGGCGTTTTCCCAGGCCAGCAGGTTCGAAAGCAGTCCCGCATTGCGGGAACAAGTTCGAGTCTACTGCGAGAGCGACTTCAGGTATGCGACCATATTTTGCCGATCCTCAGGCTTCGGCACACGCATCGTCATCGTCGTTTTCGGAACAACATCGCGGGGAGCTGCTAGGAACCGGCCATACCAATCCGGCCGACTTCAGGGCTTCCGAATAACGGAACCCCTCCACAGATCCGGCGGGCCGTCCGACAATGCCGCCGAGGCCGGGGCCAGCTTTGTCTCTGGTCGGTGGTTGAATGACAGCCTGAGCAGCGTTGAAACGCGCTTCGCCTCAGCGCAGCATCTCCCTCCGCAAAGACAGGGCCAGATATCGACAGAACCGCCAACGCAGAGGTGCAACGCAAAGCAGAATTCTTTTCACACGAATTGTTCCCGATTTAGACAGCCAAAGGCCCGACCGGAATTGCTTAGTGAAGGTGCTATTCATCGAGCTAGGCTCGTGGATGTCAGGTGAAGAGATGATCCAACTTCGATTTGCTCGGGCTTTCTATTTGGCGACGATAACCCCGGCGCCAAAGCCGGATTAGCTGGCATTCGTTGCATGAGCCCAGAAGTGCGATTTCTAAATACGCAGGTACGGCCGGCGCCCTGATGTATTTTTCGCCGAGCGCGGGACGATATCAGATGCATAGAAGAGCGCCGCTATCGGCAGGCCCGGCGAACTACCGCGATCACGCCATGACCAATCTGGCGAACTTCTTCCTTCGTGGTGAACCCCAACGCCGCCTGGCCGGCGCCAACCTAGGCAACCCCACCTTCCCCGCCCCTGCGGCGCCGGCGATCCTTCGCTAGATACTACATCGGTTACGCCATCACGCCACCGCGACCGGTTTTCGGTTCCGTCATCCAGGGCATAGCTGCAGAGACGTCCTCGAGGATCTTGGCCGATCTGGCGAAGCCGGCGAAAGCCTCGCGTGCAACTGAAATGGGAACTTGGCCATCATAGGCGCGCTGGCAAGCTCGGAACGCCGTGTCAAAGATCGGCCCTTTGCGATTCTTCGGCCATTCCTGCAGGAACTCGAAAGCATCAGCCAAGCATTCGACTTCCTCCACCATGAACTCCCCTTTTTTGACGAAAACAGGCCGGTCGAAAGTCCTGTCGTTCATTACAACCTCCATTCAACTGAACGAGTGTTTGAGCTTCTACGAGAGCCGTGAGCGACGGCTGCGGGGAAATATGTGAAGAGCACTTTTTGCTGTCAAGGAAGGACCAATTCGGGACTGAAGCAAAACGCATCGCAGGACTGGGACCGCATGCGGAATGTCGCTGTGTACCGCTGCAACCTGCAGCCGAGGACGCTCTGAACTCCATTGCTCCCGATGAAAACCAAACTCTCGCAAAGACCGCCAGGCGGCACCATTGCCGGCGCTTGAAGACGCAACAGCAGAAAGCCCGCGCCCTCCGGGAGAGGACGCGGCTTCAACTATGTCTCAACTTTCTAATGTATAATTTTAGCTTTCGGCAGTTTTTAAGGCAAGATGGCCCGGTCCGACCATTTCGGCTGCTTTCGGTTTCAAGGCTCGCAACCTCCTGGTCCTTGGACCGCTTCAGCAACGCACGCGACACCCGCACCAAGCGTTGTGACAGCGCCAGTGTGTAGCGAAGGTCCTCAACGAGCGCCCTTCCGCGTTCGGCGGTCTGCCGAACTCGCGCCGCATGGATTTAGTTGGTTTCCCAAATAGGTTCTTCCACCGTGTCTGACTCCCAGGGCTGCGTCGTGGAATGGAGCGCTGGCCATTTGCATTGTCTGCGTAAGAACATGCTGTGCTGATTACAACAAGTTCCAGCACAGGCAAAAAAAAGCCCGCCGTACCTGCTAGTGCGACGGGGCGATCAAGCGGTCACCAAGCGCGGCTTGCGGGGCTGGGATGTGCCCGGTGCGCGCGGACCGAAAAAATCATCCGCGCGCCGGCTGCCCGGCGTCAACCAACCGGCGGTTGGAAGAGATTTGTCCGGCAGCGAGCGCAGATTTTTCAATCTCCACCCCTGCCAGGACCTCGCGTCGGCCGAACAAAAACCGGCACCTCTGCTGTAACAAAGACACGAGCCCTATTCGGCGCGCGCCATGGCTCAGTACGGCGCGCACATGAACGCGGACTGTTTGTTCCAACAGGCTCCGATCGCTTCCGCCCGGTCAATTCGCCTGGAACAAAACTTTCTAGAGGTGGTTTTCCCCGTGAAGGGACAGACTTTTCGAAGGAGAGTCTCGTGAAAAAAGTTCTGATCACCAGTATGCTGGCCATCGGCGTTGGCTGTGGCGCAGCGCTCGCTCAGGAACAGCAGCCGGCCCAAACTCAGTCGGGTGCCGATTGCCCGGCCGGCTCGGCTGGTTGCCCGGAAGGTACAATGGGCGAACAGTCCCAAGGTAAGGCCGGCGCCACCACCGAGGAGCAGGCTAAAGGCAAGGCGAAAATGCAGACCGATGAGCAAGCCCAGGGCAAAGCCGGCGTAACCACCGAGCAGCAGACCCAAGGCGAGGCTGGCGCCACCTCCGAGCAGCAGACTCAGGATAAGGCGAAGGTCCAGACCGAGCAGCAGACCCAGGGCGAGGCCGGTGCCACCACCGAGCAGCAGACTCAGGATAAGGCCAAGGTCCAGACCGAGCAGCAGACCCAGGGCGAGGCCGGTGCCACCACCGAGCAGCAGACTCAGGGCACGACCTCTACTCAGGATGAGACTTCGACCGGCGCGATCAGCAATGTGACCGTTGAACAGAAAACGGAAATTACCCAAATCCTCAAGCAGGAAAGCGTCGAACCGGTTGCCAGCGTCGATTTTGACATCTCAGTGGGCGTCGAGGTTCCGCGGCAGAAGGTTAAGCTGCGTCGCCTGCCACCGCGAATCGTCGAGATCGTCCCGGCTTACGAATCCTATGAGTATTTCGTGTTGGCGGATGGCCGAATCGTCATCGTCGAGCCGGATACGCTCAAGATCGTCCTTATTTTGACCTAACGCCCTTTTACGGCGTGAAGGGGCTCGCCGCACGAGCGGCGGTCCCCTTCAATATGCATCAGTTGAAGTTGGAGAGCAGTGTCCATTCATAGAACGGCGACGGCTATTTACGTCGGCAGTATATCCTGCTGTTCAAGCTGGCGGGCTTTTGCGGTTAAGGACCCTCCCCAGCCGTAGCCTCATCGATCACCCCTCGACGGTGCCCTCCTTGGTTCGAAAGGCCTAAGATAGGACTTCAGTCTGTCCGCTGGCAGACTATGGGCTGGCGCAGGCAGTGCTTTGGTCCGGGACCGCTATCGCAAAAGCCCAGATGGGATAGTTTTCAGGAACCGAGCTCCTGCAGGCGTCGTTGCGATGCTAACCCGTGACAGGAGGCTGCAGTGGACCCCATCATTCACCCGGCACGTTGGCCGCTTTTTCCGGTATTTGGCTTGGTGTTCGGGGTCGCGGCCGTCGGGCTTATTATCGGCTGGTGGGTCCGATCAATGAAGGCAACACACTTGCGCAGTAATGAGTCCCTTCCTGCGCTAGCGAGATCCACCGGTTTCTCCCCGTGAGACTGGTGGGTCTTGACACCGCCTGATGATGGCGAAAGCGTGATAGATGGTGCAGAGTACAGAGGATTGGTTCGGGCGAATTCCAAACAGGTAGGCAACACAGACCGTGACGGTCAGAGGATATTCTAGCGTGCTACTGGCAAATTCATTGACCACAGACGCGATACGGCCGCAACGCCTGAGGCTTCGTGAGACAAGAGTTCTCGCCACGATGAATGTGCGGCCTGCGTGCTCTCAATCGCAGCGCAGGCTCAAATCTCTTCGAAGGCTTCGCGTCGCCATCTGCCTCACCGCATCGACCCTGGTTTTCGTCGTGAGCCCCTACCGTGTGGCACAGGACGGCCTGTCCCTGACGCTTAGCCCGCAGGCCGCCCAGGCACAAGGGAACTCCGGGAACTCTGGGAACTCGGGGAACTCTGGGAACTCTGGGAACTCTGGGAACTCTGGGAACTCTGGGAACTCTGGAAATTCCGGGAACTCCGGGAACGCTGGAAGCCCCGGGAACTCTGGAAACGCTGGAACTCCCGGGAGCTCGAACTCCAATGGCAACGCGGGCAAGGGCAAATCAAAATCATCGAAAGGCAATCCCCCCGCAAATCCAGTTGCCGCGGTAAACCCCGGCAACAAGCCAAAAGTATATGTCAACGCGACCACTGGAGACCGGATCGAAGTGCGCGGGGCAAGTGTGGGTGTGGTGCATTCCAACGGGCTCAGCGAGCGCATCGACGGTGGCCATTATGAAATGCGGGATGCCATGGGCCGCACCATCATTCGACGGCAGGCAACGCGCTCCGATCGGGCAAGACTGCTCGCCATGATCGAGTGATGGCGAGTTTACAGGCCGCAACGCTAGCTTGCTTTACGCAGGATGGGGCGCAGGCGGATGCTGATGCTCGGTCGCGTCGCGCAGTGTCATCGCGGCTTCGGTCCGGTTGCTCACATTGAGCTTGGCGAGAATTCGCGTCATGTGATGCTTTATGGTTTTCTCGTGCAGGTTCAGCTGAAGACCGATCCGCTTGTTGCTCAATCCCGCGGCAACGAGCGTCAGGATCTCTCTTTCGCGACTGGTGAGTTCGGCCAGCACGTCGGGTTTCGCGGTCGCGGTTGGTTGGCTAGACAAGTCGACCAACACGCGCGCCGACAATTGCGGGCAAACATACCGTTCGCCCATTGCCACCGTGCGCAGTATGGCGGCCAGGGTTCTCGACCCGACACCCTTCAGGACATAGCCTCTTGCCCCGCTCTGCAAGGCGGTCATGACGTGCTGGTTTTCCTCCGAAACGGTCAGCATCACGATTTTCAGATCCGGGTGCCGCTCCAGAGCCGGTTCGATCGCGCTGAGGCCCCCTCCAGGCACCGAGATATCCAACAGGAGAATATCGAGCTGCTGGTCTTCCGATATCCGCAAGGCGTCATCTCTATTGCTGCCTTGGGCAACGATCTCGAACCCGCCGATCTGCTCGAGAGTGCGCACGACGCCTTCTCTGAACAGCGGATGGTCGTCGACAATGGCGAGCTTTATGGCCGCTGCCATCACGCCTGTCCTATTTCGACTATGTTGAGAACCATTTTCACCACCGTGCCATTCTGTGAAGATGTTACACCAAATTGACCGCCGAGGCTTTCTACCCGCTCACGCAGCGCGATGAGCCCCAGCCGTTCAGGGTGGATGATCTTCGGGTCGAAACCTGGGCCGGTGTCGGAAACCTCGATAGAAACGCGCTCCCCGTCGAAATGTTTCGCGACCGATTGATCGGCACCGCCGGCGTGGCGGAAGCCATTGTTCAGCGCCTCCTGAATGAAGCGAAAGATGCAGATCTTGGCCGCTGGTGACAAGGGTGTGTGCCCCCCGGTCATGGACAGCATCACCTTGACGCCGGTCCGCTCTTCGTGCGCTCGCACGGCAAGTTCGAGGATTTCCGTCAACTCGGCATTCTCGACATGCGGCAGCATAAGGCCCTTGCTGACATTCCTGATTTCTCGCATCGCATCGTCCAAATTGGCTTTGACCACCTGCAATTCCCGTGCGCGCGCCGCACCCGGCGTGGCAGGATCGGCTAGCACGGGGCTGTCAATTCCTAGCGCAGCGAGGGCAACCAGTTGCGCCGGCCCGTCGTGCAGGTCCGCGCCGATCCGCCTGAGGTAACGTTCGTTAAGTGCCGTGGCGCGCTGCGAAGCACGCTGCACCCGCAATCTCAACATTCTGTTTTGAGCAACCAGATCGGAAAGTTCGGCAATGCGCCGCTTCAAGGAGTGGCTCTGGGAACGAATCGTGCGGCTGCCACGAAAAACGATCGCCGAAAGCCCAAGGAAAAAAATTGCGGTAACGGCAGCGACATCGAACCAGGTTCGAACGAGTGCCTGCCGGAGGTCCTTTTCAAAATCGGTGGCGATCTCGTCGAATTCCAAAACAGCCACGACTTCGCCCGACCACGGCTGAAGCATCGGATTAAAGATTTCAAGAAGATGCAAGCCGCTGTCCCTCTCAGCCTGGTTATCATAGTGCCTGTCCAATTCAGCAACTATGTCGCCTGCGAATGCGGCCCGGAGATTGTCGCTGAGTGGAAAACGCTTCCCGACCAAATTTTTATTGGTTGAATAGAGGATGGTGCCATCGCGGCGCCAGAGCTTGAAGGATTCGAGCCTTGTGCCGAGTGCGCCTTGCCCCAGCGTCTCATCCAGCGCATGAGCAACGCTCTCCTCCAGCACTTCGCTTCTGCGCATGTCGGGGAGCAGCGGCGCGATGACGCTATCGACGTAGAGAGCGGTCGCGGAAGCCGAGTTCCGGGTGACCGCGGCTTCTATCTGGCTTGTCACGGAAATTCCCACCACGATCATCGCCGACAGCGAGAATAGCCCGCCTGCGAGCAGAAACTGAGTGGCCAGCGACAGTGCGTTCCATCGATCGATCAGTCTTGTCGCTCTGTATCGCGCCATATTCCTAACGGCCCGGTCGGCGGCGCGTCGCGCCAGCGGCGCGATTCGAGAGAATCGGCCAATCTGTTGTCGAACGACGCTATGCGACGCCATCTTTGATCTGCAACCGATCAATCGCAAGGGAACTTAGGGCTTACGGACTGGACGGAAACCGCAGCCGGCGGTTTTTTTGCGCAAAACGCCACTGGCCTCGTTGAGCGCCAACTCCAATCCTTTCGATCTCCCCGGCACAGATGTTGCATGATCGCGGCGGAAGGTGCGGCGTATTTTTCATTTCCGGTCGCGCAATGCTCTCACCGCCTGAGTAAGGGTCATCCGATCGTTGCCGTTCTTTTTGATCAGCTTACTGACCTGGCTTGGCGAAACCCCATTTTCTCGCGCGAAATGTTCCACCTCGTAGTACTCGTCGACCGACAGGCGGTCGTGGTCGAGGAAGTCTCGGTTGCTTTTCTCGTCGGCCTTTGAATGAGGGTGGTGGACACTCGTCGCCATGAGCTCCTCCCGTAAGCTCTTCCCGTAAATCTCCATGGGTTCCTCCCGTAAACTTGCGGCGAACGAGCGCGAGCGGTCGCGGTTCCGGCCGGCTCGATAGCCGGACCCATTGCGCGCGGCAGGTCAGACTTAAGTCCAACGGCAAGGCCTCTCGGATCGGACCGAAGCCCAGCCAAGGAACGTTTGCAGCGGTCTCATGTTTGAGTGAGCCTAGCGCGAAAATGGATGCCAAGAGAGCTCACATAAGGAGGCAACTATGAAAATGCGTCTTTCCACTGCAGCCGCCGGATTTCTGTTATTTGCAGGTGTCGGCACCGCTGCCGCTCAGGACGTGATCATCGCGCCTGAGCAGGAGACCGTCATCAGGGAATATGTGGAAAAGCAGCCGCTCGCATCGGTGGAACTCCCCGGGGTGGAGCTCAATATCGGCTCAACGCTACCCGATACGGTCGAGCTTCATGAAGTTCCCGACGTCGAATACCGGTACGTTGTCGTGGACAATCGGACCGTTGTCGTTGATCCAGGCACACGCAAGATCGTCAAGATTATTCAATGACCTGAACGCGAGGGGAGGAGACGCGCCCCCCGTAGAAATAGAGGGGGGGGCGAAATATATTGGGCGGGGCCCAAAAGAAAAAAAAAAAAACCTTTATATTTACCCCCCCCCGCCCACCCCGGGGGTTCGGCCCGGCACGCAGCAACAGT
>NZ_JAMYLQ010000020.1:0-126345 GCF_040318115.1 Mesorhizobium sp. M1312
GTTCGAAAAATCCAGCAGAAAGGCACGACCTCGCTGTTCGGGCATGCCGTCAAGATCTGCAGGGCTTTTGCCGGCAAGGCGGTCGTCTTCCGCCCTACCGAAACCGACGGCGTCTTCGATGCCTACTTCCGTCATCAGAAAATCCAAACCATCGACCTCAACGTAAGCCAACGATAAGATGGGAAACTGTTCGCGATGTCCTCGCACACCTGTTCGCGATGTCCCCGGTCCAAACACCCCCAAGTGGGGGAGATGGCCGGCAGGCCAGAGAGGGGCGCCGTAGAGCGCTACATCGGCAGTGAGCACCATCAATCGCCCTCGTCCTCGTAGCCGACGAGATGCAGCGGCCTGGCGGCGATGCCTTCAAGTTCGCACCAGCGCACCAGAGCCTCCTCGCGGCCATGCGTCACCCAGATTTCCTCGGCGCCCGTCTCCCTGATCGTGGCGGTCAGTTCGTCCCAGTCGGCATGGTCGGATATGATCAGCGGCAGCTCGACGCCGCCCTGCTTGGCGCGCTGGCGGATGCGCATCCACCCGGACGCAAAGCACGAGATCGGATCGGGAAAGCGCCGCGCCCAGCGGTCGGCGAAGGCCGAAGGTGGGCCGACGACGATGGCGCCGGCGAAGTCGTCCTTGCCACCGCTTTCGACGGTCGCCGGCTCTAGCGTGCCGAGGTCGATGCCCTGGCTCCGATAGTAATCGCTGAGCTTGGCCAGCGCGCCGTGGATGTAGATCGGCTTGTCGTAGCCGGCGTCGCGCAGCAAACGCATGACGCGCTGCGCCTTGCCAAGCGCATAGGCGCCGACCAGATGCGCGCGTTCGGGAAACTGCGCCGTCGATTTCAGCAGTCGGGCGATCTCTTCGGTATCGGGCGGATGACGGAACACCGGCAGGCCGAAGGTCGCCTCGGTGATGAACACGTCGCATTTGACGGGTTCGAACGGCTCGCAAGTCGCGTCCCGCTGGCGCTTGTAGTCGCCCGAAGCGACGATGCATGAGCCCTGATGCACGACCTCGATCTGCGCCGAGCCCAGCACATGGCCGGCCGGATGGAAGGTTACGGTGACGCCGTTCAGCGCAATCGCCTCGCCAAGTGCTGCCGCTTGCGTCGTCCCGGCAAAGCCCTCGCCGTAGCGCAGCCCCATGATGTCAAGCGTCTGTTGTGTGGCCAGCACCGAGCGGTGGCCGGAACGGGCATGGTCGGAATGGCCGTGCGTGATCAGCGCCCGGTCGACCGGGCGCACCGGGTCGATGAAGAAATCGCCGGGTGGGCAATAGAGGCCCTCGGGCCGGGGATGAAACAGGTCGCTGGCGCGCATGGCTCCAAGATAGTTGCTAATTCCGGCGCGGGAAGCCTGTTGCAACTGACTGCTGACTCGGCATACAGGCAACTGCCGGCGGGACCTCCATCATGAAACCGCATCAGGCCTCGTCCGGCGACCCTTTTCGTTCACTGCGCCACACGTGGCGGCGGCTGCGAAAAAAGTCCGATTCGCATGCCCGAAGGGCAGGACACCGACACGGAGACGTTACATGCGCTGGAACTTGGTGGTCTTGGCATCTTGCCTGGCAATGGCCGGTTGCGCCGGCACCTCGATTGCCGAGCGACAGGACGCGAATGTCCAGTCCTCGCTGCAATATGATAGCGTGCCTTGCAATCAATTGCTGGCGCAACGAAACCGGCTGGCGCAGCAATACCGCCTTCCGCAGGATGCCAAGCCGTCCTTCTCCGATCCCGGGGTGGGCCTTGGCCCGTTCACGCCGGACGTCCGTCCCAAGGCCCAGCGCGATCTCGAACAGGCAAGCGGCCGGATCGACGCCATGAACCGGTCGATCGCCCGCCGCGAATGTGGCAAGCCGGCCAAGCAGACCAAGCTTGGCCTGCCAGGTTAGCGGATGACCCTGGAAATCGGAATCGATTTCCGGAAAGGATCATGCGCCGATTCAAAAAGTGTTAGAGCGTCCTTTGCGCGTCCAATTGGACGCGCGGCGCTCTAATACCCCGCGTCGCGATCCACGACGTTCTCGAGCTTCTCGCCGCGCTCGAAGGCGGCCATCTGGCGCAGCATGATCGGCACCAGATGCACTGGGTCGGAGGTCGCCGCCGCGTGCGGCGTGACGAACACTTTCGGGTGGTTCCATAGCCGGCTGGTCTTCGGCAGCGGCTCGACCTCGAACACGTCGAGGCTCGCTTCCTTGAGTGTGCCGTCCTCCAGCGCACGCAGAATGTCGGCGTCCTTCTGCAACTTGCCGCGCCCGGCATTGATCAGCACCGAGCCGCCGAGGCCGTTGCGTTTCCTCAATTCCTTCAGCACGCCGTAATTGATCACGCCTTGCGTCTGCGGCGTAAGCGGCAAAAGCACCACCAGAATGTCGGTGGCGTTGAGGAACGGGATCAGTCCGGCCTCGCCCGCATAGGTCGAAACACCGTTCATCGGCCGCTCGCTGCGCGACCAGCCATTGACGGCAAAGCCGAGCGACAAAAGCACCGACGCCGCCGCGCGGCCAAGCGTGCCGAGCCCCATGATGCCGACGGAGATGTCGCCGGCCGGCCGCTGCGGCGGCTCGTGCCAGATCTTCTTTTGCTGCTGCGACCGGTAGAGCATGCCCTGGCGATGGTGATCGAGCACCCGCCAGACGACATATTCGGTCATGTATTGGGTCAGGTTGTCGGCCACGACCTTGACGATCGGCACGTCGGGCAAAGTGGGATCGGCGAAGATGTGGTCGACGCCGGCGCCGATCGAAAAGACAGCGCGCAGATTGGGCAGCGACGACAGAAGGTTCGGCCGCTGCTTCCACACCACAGCATAGGCGATCGAAGGATCGTTGGCACCGTCCGGCTCGAGCACCACTTCGCGTTCGGCCGACAAGAGTTCGCGCCAACGGCCTGGATGGATACCGGTGAGGGCAAGCAGGATACGGCCTTTTTCCATTGCGGATTCTATTTCCTTTATGCGGTACAGCCTACTCGCTGACGATGCCGACCGGCGCCGTTTCGATCCTGAATGCGGCCGAGATCAGCGCCTTGGTATAGTCGGTCTGCGGCCGTTCGAAAATCTGTTCGGATGGGCCGGCCTCGACGATCCTGCCGTTGCGCATGACGATGACGTCGTTGGCAAGCGCGCGGATGACCTTCAGATCGTGGCTGATGAACAGGTAGGCGAGGTCGTGCTTCGCCTGCAGGCTGCGCAGAAGATCAACCACCTGGGCCTGCACGCTCATGTCGAGCGCCGAGGTCGGCTCGTCCAGCATGACGAAGCGCGGGTTGAGCACCATGGCGCGGGCGATGGCGATACGCTGGCGCTGGCCGCCGGAAAATTCGTGCGGATAACGGTTGCGCGTGGCGGGATCGAGCCCGACTTCCCCGAGCACATCGACGATGCGCTTGTCGCGCTCATCGGGCGACAGCTTCGGCTCGTGGATCTTCAGCCCTTCCTCGATGATCTCGGAGACCGACATGCGCGGGCTCAATGACCCGAACGGATCCTGGAAGACGATCTGCAGCTCGCGCCGCAGCGGCCGCATGGCGTTGAATGACAGCTCGTTGATGTCACGCCCGTTGAACTGAATGGTCCCGGTCGACGAGATCATCCTGGCCAGCGCCAGGCCAAGCGTCGTCTTGCCCGAGCCGGATTCGCCGACGACGCCGAGCGTCTGGCCGGCGCGCACGGTGACGTTGATGCCGTCGACCGCCTTCACATTGTCGACGGTGCGCCGGAAAAAGCCTTTCTTGATCGGAAACCAGACCTTGATGTCCCGGCCCGTCATCACAGGTTTGGCGGCAGCGTTGGCGGCGGGCGGCTTGCCCTTCGGCTCGGCGGCCAAAAGATGCCGCGTGTAGGTGTGCTGCGGCTTGGCGAAGATTTCTTTCGTCGGCCCGGTCTCGACGATCTTGCCCTTGGTCATCACGCAGACCCGGTCTGCGATCTTTCTGACGATGCCGAGATCGTGGGTGATGAACAGCATCGACATGCCCTTGCGGCTCTTCAGCTCCGCAAGCAGTTCCAGGATCTGCGCCTGCACGGTGACGTCGAGCGCGGTCGTCGGCTCGTCGGCGATCAGCAGTTCCGGTTCGTTGGCCAGTGCCATGGCGATCATGACGCGCTGGCGCTGGCCGCCGGAAAGCTGGTGCGGATAGGCGTCGAGCCGCTTCTCCGGCTCGCGGATGCCGACCTCGTTGAGCAGCTCCAGGGTGCGCACCTTGGCTTGGCGTTCGCCCAGCCCCTGGTGCAGCGTCAGCACCTCGACGATCTGCTGCTCGATCGTGTGCAGCGGGTTGAGCGAGGTCATCGGCTCCTGGAAGATCATGGTGATCTTGTTGCCGCGCACGCGGCGCAAGGCCTTCTCGTCGGTGGCGAGCAGGTCGGCGCCCTGGAACAGGATCTTTCCCGACGGATGGCTGGCGGCCGGATAGGGCAGCAGCTTCAGCACCGACAGCGCCGTGACCGACTTGCCGGAACCGGATTCGCCGACCAGCGCCACCGTTTCGCCCTTGGCGATGTCGAAGGAGATGTGGTCGACCGCCATCGACTGGCGGCCTTCCTGCGCGAAGGCGACGCTGAGATCGCGCACGGAGAGGAGTGGGGCTTCGCTCATCTGAACGTCTTGCGCGGATCGAAGGCGTCGCGGGTCGCCTCCCCGACGAAGACCAGCAGCGACAGCATCAGCGAGATGACGACGAAGCCGGAAATGCCCAGCCATGGCGCGTTGAGGTTGCGCTGCGCCTGCTTCAGGAGCTCGCCCAGCGACGCCGAGCCGGGCGGCAGGCCGAAGCCAAGGTAGTCGAGCGAGGTCAGCGTCGAGATCGAGCCGCTGAGCAGGAAGGGCAGGAAGGTCAGCGTCGCCACCATGGCGTTGGGCAACAGATGCCGGAACATGATGGTGCCGTTGGGCACGCCGAGCGCGCGGGCGGCGTTGACATATTCGAAGTTGCGGGCGCGCAGGAACTCGGCCCGCACCACACCGACCAGCGCCACCCAGGAGAACAGCAGCATCAGCCCAAGCAGGATGAAGAAGCCGGGCGGCAGAATGGCGGCGACGATCAGCAAGAGATAGAGCACCGGGATCGCCGACCAGATTTCTATGAAGCGCTGGAACAGAAGGTCGGTCCAGCCGCCGAAATAGCCCTGCAATGCGCCGGCCGTCACGCCGATCAGCGCCGAACCGGCGGTGAGGATCAGGCCGAACAGCACCGAGACCCTGAAACCGTAGATGACGCGGGCCAGCACGTCGCGTGCCTGGTCGTCGGTGCCCAGCCAGTTCCAGTTGCCGACGACGCAATTGGGGTCGGCGGCGCCTTGCGGATACTGGTTGCAACGTGTCTTGGCATCATAGAGCCAGGACGGCTTGGTGGGCGCCGCCTCGGGGATGGCGTTGTTGACGGTCCGGTAGGAGTAGCGGACCGGCGGCCAGATCATCCAGCCATGGGCATTGATCTCGTCCTGGATGACCGGGTCGCGATAGTCGGTGACCGCATAAAAGCCGCCGAACTTCTCCTCGGGATAAGCGACCAGGACCGGAAACAGGATCTCGCCCTTGTAGGAAACGAGGACCGGTTTGTCGTTGGCGATCCATTCGGAAAACAGCGACAGCACGAAAAGCACGAGGAAGATCCACAACGACCAGTAGCCGCGCCGGTTGGCCCTGAAATTCTGCAGGCGCCGCTGGTTGAGCGGCGACAGCCAGGGACGGGCAACCCGGTCCGGCGCCGTTTCGGCTGCGGCCCCGGCCATCAGACGTCTCTCCGCTCGAAGTCGATGCGCGGGTCGACCCAGGTATAGATCAGGTCGGACAGGAGCCCGACAATCAGGCCAAGCAGCGAGAAGATGTAGAGGTTGGCGAACACCACCGGGTAGTCGCGCTCGACCACCGACCTGAAACCGAGCAGGCCGAGGCCGTCGAGTGAAAAGATGTTCTCGATCAGCAGCGAGCCGGTAAAGAAGGCCGAGATGAAGGCGCCCGGAAAGCCTGCGACGACGATCAGCATGGCGTTGCGGAAGACGTGCCCGTAGAGAACCTGCCGTTCCGACAGGCCCTTGGCGCGCGCGGTCACCACATATTGTTTGCGGATTTCCTCGAGGAACGAATTCTTGGTCAGCAGCGTCGTGGTGGCGAAGGCCGACAGCACCAGCGCCGTCAGCGGCAAGGTCATGTGCCAGAGATAGTCGACGATCCGCGCCGGCCAGGACAGCTGGTCCCAATTGTCGGAGGTGATGCCGCGCAGCGGGAACCAGTCGTAGAACGATCCGCCGGCAAACAGCACCATCAGCAGGATGCCGAACAGGAAGCCCGGAATGGCGTAGCCGACAATGACGACGCCGCTGGTCCATACGTCGAACGCCGAGCCGTCCTTGACCGCCTTGCGGATGCCGAGCGGGATCGAGATCAGGTAGGACAGCAGCGTGATCCACAGCCCGATCGAGATCGATACCGGCATCTTCTCCAGGATCAGATCGATCACCGAAATGTCACGGAAATAGCTGTCGCCGAAATCGAACCGGATATAATTCCACAGCATCATGCCGAAGCGCTCGAGCGGTGGCTTGTCGAAGCCGAACTGCTTTTCCAGCTTGGCGATGAATTCGGGGTCGAGGCCTTGCGCACCGCGATATTTCGAACCGACGTCGCCGGCCACGTCGACATTGCTGCCGCCGGCGTCACCACCGCCGCCGCCAAGGCGATCGCTGCCGCCCTGGTTGGTCAGCCTGGCGATAACCTGCTCGACCGGCCCGCCCGGCGCGAACTGGATGACGGCGAAGGACACCGCCATAATGCCGAACAGGGTCGGGATCATCAGCAGGATGCGGCGCAGGATATAAGCGCCCATCAGGCTCTCTGCCTTGCCTGCGCGAAAATTTCAGGCTTTGCCAATTTTTGCCGCCTTGTCCTTGTCGAACCACCACAGCGCCTCGACCGGAAAGCCGAAATCGGGCTTCTGCTCGGGAAAGCCGAACATATCCCAATACGCGACTCGGTGATTCGCGAGATAATATGTTGGAATCCAGTCTAGCCGCGCGCGCAAGACCCGATCGAGTGCTTTGAGCGCCGTCACCAGTTCGATCCGGCTCTGCGCTTTGCCGGCTGCCTCGATCAGCGCGTCGATGGCTTTGCTTTCCGTACCGGGATAATTGCGCATTCCCGGCGTTTTCGCCATCCGCGAGTCATAGAGGATTTCCAGGCCGTCGGCAGTCGGCGTCGCCCCGATCGACCATGCGAGCAGGTTGAAATCGAAGTCGAAATTGCTCTGCCGCTGTTCATATTGCGTCGAGTCGACCTGCCGGATCGAAGCGTCGATGCCGATCGTTTTCATGTTCTCGGCCCACGGGGAGAAAAGGCGAACGATGCCATCGTCCTCGGCCAGCATTTCCACCCGCAGTCGCTCGCCCTTTTCATTGACGACGAAATTGCCCGCCCGTTTCCAGCCGGCTTCGGCAAGCAGTCTCGAAGCCGCGCGCAGCAGCTTACGGTCGTGGCCCGAACCGTCGGAGACAGGCTGCATCACCGCTTCGCCGAAAGTTTCCAGCGGCAACTCGGCTCGGAACGGCTCCAGCAGGGCCAATTCCTCGGGCGAGGGCAGGCCTTCGGCCTTGTAATCCGACCGCTCGAAGTTAGATTGCGAGCGCTCGTAGGCGCCGTAAAACAGAACCCGCTTGGTCCATTCGAAATCGAAGCAATTGGCGATCGCGCGTCTGACGCGCACATCGCGGAATTGCGCACGACGCTGGTTAAGCGCGACAGCCTGCATCGATGGCGTTTTCTCGCCGGGAAATTCGCGGTTGACGACCCTGCCGTCCTTCAGTGCGGGAAAGTCGTAGCCGGTCGCCCATACCCGCGAGGTAAATTCCTCGCGAAAATGCGTGTCCCCCTTCTTCAGGGCTTCAAACGCTGCCTGGCGATTGATGTAAAAGTCGATGCGGATACGGTCGAAATTGTAGAGGCCGCGGTTCACCGCCAGATCGCGGCCCCAATAGTCGGCGACGCGCTCATATTCGACGGTCTGTCCCGCGGCCACGCGCCCTATTTTGTAAGGTCCGGAGCCGAGCGGCGGTGTCATTGTCGAGGCATCGAATTCGTTGACCGTATAGAAGGCCTTGGACACGATCGGCATGGCGACGATCGCGAGGATATTCTGCGCAGACTGTTTGCCGTTGAAGGTGAGGTTGACGGTTGCCGGATCGACCGCGACCGCTTCCGTCATGTGCCGCAACACCTGGGAAAGGTTCGGATGGCCCTTGTCCTTGTAAAGCTTCAATGCGAAGGCGACGTCCTCAGCAGTCAGTGGCGAGCCGTCATGGAAGCGCGCTTGCGGCCGCAGGCTGAAGCGGAAGCCATTGCGGTCCGGCGACAAGGTAACGGACTCGGCAAGCCGGCCATAGACCGCATCCGGCTCATCGAGAGCGCTTGCCATCAGCGAATCGAAACAGAGTTCGGTGCGCGGCGGCGACTCCCCCCTCAACACCAGCGAATTCAGCGTGTTGAACGTCAGGAAGCTCTGATTGAAGGTGGAGTTCGGCGGTGCGAAATTCATCTGGCCGCCCTTGGGAGCGTCCGGATTGACATAGTCGAAATGCGTGAAACCTGGGGAATATTTGAGGTCGCCGAAGGCCGACAGGCCGTGCAGCTTGACGCCGGTCGGGATGGCGGCGAAGGCCCGGCCGGGCAGCAAAGCTGCCGCCGTGGCCGCGGCGCCCAGGGCCAGAAAGTCGCGGCGGGCCAGAGGGAAGCGGCGGGGCAGCGCCGCCATCAATTGCCACTCTTGTATTTTGCCGCCAGCGCCTTTTCCTTGTCCGGATCGATCCACCAGGAATTCTGGTCGACGCCGGAATAGGTCGGTTGCTTTTCCGGGATGCCGAACTTGTTCCAGTAGGCCATCCAGACCACCGACCGATGGTGTTGCGGCACGACATAGTAATTCCACAGCAGCACACGGTCGAGCGCATGGGTGGCAGCAACCAGGTCGTCGCGATCGGTGGCGAAGATGACGCGGTCGACCAGCGCATCGACGACCGGGTTCTTGATGCCGGCATAGTTGCGCGATCCAGGCGTGTCGGCGGCCTTCGAGCTCCAGAAGTCACGCTGCTCGTTGCCCGGCGAATCCGACTGTCCCAGCTGGGATATGGTGACATCGAAATCGAAGTTGTTGACGCGGTTGATGTACTGGGTCTGGTCGATCAGCCGCAGCGTGGCGTCGACACCGATCTTGCGCAGATTGGCGATGTAGGGACTGGAAAGGACCTGGTCGGTGTCGTTCCAGCCGAGGATTTCGAATTTGAACGGCTCGCCTGTCTTGGCATTGACCATCTTGCCGCCCTTGATCACCCAGCCCGCCTTGGCGAAGAGATCGACCGCAGTCTTGAGATACTTACGCTCCGCCTGTGGCGAATCGTAGACCGGCAGCTTGAATTCCTGGGTAAAGACTTCGGGCGGCAGCTTGTCGCGATACTGCTCAAGGATTTCCAGTTCCTTGCCCTGCGGCAGCCCGCTCGATGCCAGTTCCGTGCCTTGGAAATAGCTGCTGGTACGGGTATTGGAACCGAAGAACAAGGTACGATTCATGGTCTCGAAGTCGAGCGGGTAAGTCAGCGCGGCGCGCGCCAGACGATCCCCAAACAGCGGACGCCTCGTGTTGAGCATGAAGGCCTGCATCGGTTCGGGCGACGCGGTCTTGAATTCCTGCTTGATGACGTCGCCGGCCTGGACCGCCGGGAAATTATAGGCGGTGTTCCAGCGCCTCGAACTGTTTTCTGGTCTAATGTCATGCAGTCCGCCTTTGGTGAAGGCTTGCCAGGCGGCATTATCGTCGAGAAAGTAGCTGAAACGCTGGGTATCGAAATTCTCGCGGCCGATCTTCACCGGCAGCTTTGCCGCCCAGTAATCGGGCACGCGTTGCCAGATGATTTCCGAACCCGGCTTGAAGCTGGCGATCTTGTAGGCGGCGGAGCCGAGCGGCGGCTCCAACGTCGGCCTGGTGATGTCGCGCTTCTTGCCATTGGCATCGTTGCCTTCCCACCAATGCTTCGGCAGCACGACGAGATCGCCGAGAATCTTGGG
Source organism: Mesorhizobium sp. M1312 (assembly GCF_040318115.1). NCBI lineage: Bacteria > Pseudomonadati > Pseudomonadota > Alphaproteobacteria > Hyphomicrobiales > Phyllobacteriaceae > Mesorhizobium > Mesorhizobium sp. M1312. The sequence goes on from NZ_JAMYLQ010000020.1 coordinate 10,054, forward strand.
CAGTTCGCGGTTGCCTTTCTGGTCGAAATGGAACTCGACCTCGCGATCGGAGATCGCAACCGCATCGGTGACGTTCTCGAAATAGCGGCTGTACATCGGGCTGTTGTCTTTCAGCACCTTAAACGACCAGATCACGTCGTCCGTGGTGATCGGCTGGCCGTCGTGCCACTTGGCCCGCGGGTCGAGACGGTAAGTCGCCGACGAATAGTCGTCCGGATGTTTGTAGGCGTCGGCGACCAGCGGGTGGCTGACGCTGCCTTCGTCGGTCGCCTGCTCCATCAGCGTGTCATAGAGCAGCCCACCGCCGAATTGTGTGAGGCCGGCGGCGGCGGAACCCTGCACGATATAAGGGTTGAAGCTGTCGAACGTGCCGAGCACCACCGAATTCAGCGTGCCGCCCTTCGGCGCGTTCGGATTGACGTAGTCGTAGTGCTGGAAGTTGTCGCCATATTTGGATTCGCCGATCAGCGACGAGGTGGTGCGCCATTCGTCCGCGAAGGCTGCCTGCAAGCCGCCGGCGAAAGCCGCCACAACCAGCATCGATCTGAGAAACGTTCGGCCAACCGTCATGCCTTCTCCTCTTTGCGATAGCTGTTGGCGGACAATCTAGATCATTTGACGCTCATGAAAACCGCGACAGCCCGGCTTTGTCGCCGCACATGCTCTTTTCCCATTAAAAAAGCCGGCTGAACCCGGCTTTTCTAAGAATTTGTCCATGACAATTGCGTTATTGCGCCGGAGCTGGTGGGGGAGCAGCAGGGGCCGGAGCAGCAGGGGCTGGAGCAGCAGGGGCGGCCGGTGCTTCACCCTCTGCCGGCTTGGCTGGCGCCGCGCCTTCGGCGGGTGCGGCTGCTGAAGCGCCAGCCGTCGGCAGCGGCTTCGGACTGTCCGACAGCGTGCGCAGATAGGCGATGACATTGGCGCGGTCCTCGTCCTTGGGCAGGCCGGCGAAGCCCATCGCCGTGCCCTTCACGAGCTTCTTCGGCGAGAGGAGAAAGTGATTGAGGTTGTCGTAGGTCCACTTTTCGGCGCCGCCCTTGGAAAACTCCTTCATCCCGGCCGAATAGGCGAAGCCCGCATGCTCGGCGATGGGACGGTCGACGATATCCCAGAGATCAGGGCCGACCTTGTTCGGTCCGCCTTTTTCGCCGGTGTGGCAGGCCTGGCACTTCTTGAACACGGCGGCACCTGCCTCGACATTGGCGTTGGCCAGGAGGTCGGCGATCGGCTTGGCTTCTGCGGCGGGGGCTTCCGGGCCGCCCTCGGCAGGCTCCTCGGTCGCCTCGATGGCGTAGCCGGGTTTTTCCGGTGCGGGGGAGGCGAACAGCGCGTCGGATATGATGCCGACCGAGAAGACGACGAACACGGTTCCGAGCAGGCCGCCGATCAGCTTGTTGATTTCGAAAGAGTCCATACGCCCCAGGCTCCCTTTTCCGGCGGACCGATCCGTCCACTCCGTCCGTCGGTAATCGTGAACCACCCCACGAGGCGGTCAAATCGGGCGGAAACTAGGTCTTTTGCTCTGGCGTTGCAACACCTATAAGGGCGCTGCCAGTGAGACCTTTTGCCACTTTTCCCTTCCTCTTTTTCGGACGCTTCATCACCCGATGTCCACGCTCATTCTCATCCCGGCCCGCATGGCCTCGACCCGCCTGCCGGGCAAGCCGCTGGCCGATATCGCCGGCGTCCCGATGATCGTCCATGTCGCCCGCCGCGCCGCCGAGGCGGGGCTCGGCCGGGTGGTGGTCGCCACCGATACCCAGAGCGTGGCCGAGGCGGTGCGCACGCACGGTTTCGAGGCGGTGATGACGCGCGTTGGCCACGAATCGGGTTCCGACCGCATCTTCGAGGCGCTGGCCACGCTGGATCCCGGGCGCAAGGTCGAAACGATCGTCAATGTGCAAGGCGACCTGCCGACCATTGACCCCGGCATAATCAATGCCGCGCTGAAGCCTTTCGAAGATGCGACGGTCGACATCGCCACGCTCGGCATCGAGATCGTCCGCGACGAGGAAAAGACCAATCCGAATGTCGTCAAGATCGTCGGCTCGCCGCTGGCGGAGACACGGCTGCGGGCGCTCTACTTCACCCGCGCCACGGCACCCTGGGGCGAGGGGCCGCTCTATCATCACATCGGGCTCTATGCCTATCGTCGCTCAGCGCTTGAACGCTTCGTCGCGCTGAAGCCGTCGCCGCTGGAACGGCGCGAGAAGCTCGAGCAGTTACGGGCGCTGGAGGCCGGCATGCGCATCGACGCCGAGATCGTGCAGTCGGCGCCGTTCGGCGTCGACACGCCGGACGATCTCGAACGCGCCAGAACCCTCCTTTCAACCTGAAACATCTGGTCAACCCGAGACATTTGGCATGCCTGAAAAAACCAACAGAATAGCCTTCCAGGGCGAGCCGGGCGCCAATTCCGACACCGCCTGCCGCAACATGTTCCCTGATATGGAGCCGTTGCCGTGCCCGACTTTCGAGGATGCTTTCAATGCGGTCGAGACCGGCAAGGCCGACCTCGCCATGATCCCGATCGAGAACACGATTGCCGGGCGCGTCGCCGACATCCATCACCTCCTGCCGGAATCGAAGCTGCACATCGTCGGCGAATATTTCCTGCCGATCCATTTCCAGCTGATGGTCTTGCCGGGCGTCAGGCGCGACGAGATCAGGACCGTGCACAGCCATATCCATGCGCTCGGCCAATGCCGCAAATACATCCGCAAGAACGGCTGGAAGCCGGTGGTCGCCGGCGACACGGCGGGCGCCGCCAAGCTCGTCGCCGCGCTGAAGGACCGCACCATGGCGGCGTTGGCGCCGGCGCTGGCCTCGACGCTCTACGGGCTCGACATCATCGAGGAGAATGTCGAGGACACCGACAGCAACGTCACCCGCTTCGTCGTGCTGACCAAGACCAAGCAGTGGGCAGAGCGTCCCTCGGCCGAAGCCAGGATGATGACGACGTTCATCTTCCGCGTCCGCAACGTGCCGGCCGCGCTCTACAAGGCGATGGGCGGTTTTGCCACCAACGGCATCAACATGACCAAGCTGGAGAGCTACCAGCTCGGCGCGTTCACCGCGACCCTGTTCTACGCCGACATCGAGGGCCATCCCGACGATCCGCTGGTAAAACTGGCACTTGACGAGCTTGCCTTCTTCTCGCGCGAAATGCGGATTCTGGGCGTCTATCCGGCCAGCCAGTCGCGCGAGCAATGGAAGGTGGCGGACTAAGTCCCCTATGGCGTGCTGACCTAGCGCTTGCCAGGTGACGGGCGCCGGGCGACATTCCTGCGATGTGGCTCCTGAAACTGACGCTCGCAGTCGCTGGATTGTATGCGGTCGTTGTCGCCGTCGTGTACGCGCTTCAGTCCTGGCTGATCTTTCCGGCCGGCCTTGCGGCGTTCGGACCCGATCTGCCGGCCGGGGCCCGCCATGTCGAACTGGCGACGGAGGATGGCGAGCGCATCGTTCTGGTGCGCCTGCCGGCAGGGCAGGCGGTGGCCGAGCCACGCCCGCTGCTGCTGGGATTCGCCGGCAATGCCTGGAATGCCGATGCACTTGCCCTCATGCTGCACCAGCTATTTCCCGAACATGAGGTCGCTGCGCTGCACTACCGCGGATACGCGCCGAGCAGCGGAAGCCCGTCGGCCGCCGCCCTGTTCGAAGACGCCGGACGCGCCTATGACCACCTAGCCAGCGATGCCAAAGCCGGCATCGTCGCCATCGGCCTTAGCGTCGGCGCTGCGGTTGCGGTCGATCTGGCGACGGCCCGGCCCTTGCGTGGCATCGTCATGGTGACCCCGTTCGACTCGCTGAGAGAACTCGCCGCTCACCACTATGCCTGGTTGCCGGTGCGCCTCTTGCTGCGGCACCGCATGGAGACGGCAGAATCGCTGCGCGACCTCGATCTGCCCACGGCCGTCATCGTCGCCGAAAACGACACCATCGTTCCTGCGGCACGTTCGGCACCTCTGCGCGAGGCTGCCCGTGATCTGCGCAGCCACATCGCCATAGCGGCTGGCCACAACGACCTCTATGGCCATCCCGACTTCGCCGGAGCGCTACGCGCCTCCGTTGCGGCGGTCACGCGCGATTAACGAGCGGTTCCCAGATGTCGGAATTCCGGATCGACCTTCGTCCTTTGCTTGCCACAATCGAAGAAGGAGACGACGAGATGAGGCCTGCCGATGACCCCCACCATCACCGCCTACGGTCACCCGATCGCGGCAGGGGACTGGCGCGTGACATGCGCGTTCGCTGGGCCCTTGAAGAAGTGGGGCAGCCTTATGAGGTTCGTCTTGTTTCGTTCAGGGAGATGAAGGAACCTGCGCATCGAGCACTTCATCCTTTCGGGCAGATTCCGACCTATGAAGAAGGCGGTCTGGCCCTGTTCGAGTCGGGAGCGATCATGTTCCATATCGCGGAGCGCCATGGTGGCCTGCTGCCGGATGATGGGAATGCGCGGGCGCGCGCGATCTCATGGATGTTTGCCGCGCTCAACACGGTGGAGCCGCCGATCCTTGAGCGCCAAACCGCCGTGCTCCTGGAGCGCGACGAGACCTGGCACGAACAGCGCCTGCCTATTGTAGAGGATCGCGTCCGTGACCGGCTGGGCGAACTTTCCGGTCGTCTCGGCGATGCCGACTGGCTCGATGGTGCGTTCAGCGCGGGCGACCTGATGATGGTGGCGGTGCTGCTCAGGTTGAAAACATCGGGTATGCTGGACGAATATCCGAACGTCTCCGCCTATGTCACCCGCGGCGAAGCCCGGCCAGCCTACAAGCGTGCTTTCGCCGCTCAACTGGCGGTTTTCACGGGCAAGTCACCGACCGGCTGATAAAGGTCAGCAATGGGGACTTGAACTCTGATCTTAGGCCAGCGGCGCGTAGTCGATCTCGAGAAACGCCTCGACCTCCGGGATCCAGCGGTCGCGGACGAAGGCGACGTGGTCGGGATGGTCGTTGTAACCTGCATAGGCGGCCTGGTCGGCGAACTCCATCGAGAAGCCGAAACGATAATCGTTCTTCGGGCTGACCTGCCGCAACTGCTCGAACTTTTCCACGCCCGGTATCGCCGCCAGCATTTTGGCGTCGGCGAGGAATTTTGCCTCCTCGGCCGAGCTCTCCTCGTGCTTCAGTCTGAACACCACTGTGTGACGGATCATTTTGCTCCCCCTATAAGTTTTACGCGCTGTCTGCCCAGTCGCGGATGAGGTTGTAGGCGATCGCTCCCATCGGCGGCGTGACCAGGCCGCCTGGATGCTCGCGGGCCAGCATCAAGAGCACTTCGTCGCGAAAGAACCAGCGGCAGTCTTCCAACTCATTGAGGTCGGCCTGGATGTCGTCGTTGAGCGGTTCGCCGAAGCAGCCGATCATCAGCGAATAGGGAAACGGCCAGGGCTGGCTGGCATGGTAGACAACGCGGCCAAGCCGGATGCCGGCTTCCTCCAGCGTTTCGCGGCGCACCGCCGCCTCGATCGTCTCGCCCGGTTCGATGAAGCCGGCAAGTGCCGAATACATGCCCGGCGCGAAATGCCGGCCGCGGCCAAGCAGGCATTTTTCGCGCGTCGCGGTTAACATGATCGCCACCGGGTCGGTGCGCGGAAAATGCTCGGCGGCGCAGGCCGGACAAAGCCGCTTGTAGCCGCCGGCCCGCATTTCGGCTTCAGCACCGCATCTGCTGCAGAAGCGGTGGCTGGCATGCCAGGCGAGCAGCGCTGCTCCTTGCGCTATCGCGCCGGCCGCCGCCTCGTCGATCAGCCCCTGCATATAGACCGAGCGATAGTCGATAGCCTTGATCGTCTCCGGCAGTTGTTCGGGATCGAGCCCGGCCGGCACGGCGAGCACCGGGCCGCTGTCGGAAAAACCGAGCAGGACGCCATTGTCGAGCGACACCCGGAGCGGCCGGCTTTCTTCGGCGCCGAACCAAGGGTCGAAGCCACCATCCCTGAGCTTCAGGTAGAGCCGCCCGCCATGCATCAGCAAAAGCCTGACCGACGGATCGGCGAGCGCCTTTTCGACGGAATCGTCGGCGCGGTTTTCCGATTGCCGGTCGATCATGTTGCCGGCGAAGCCGACGAACTGGCTCGGCTCGCGCAAGGGCGCGTCAAACAGGCGGAAGCTCATCGAGACTCAACTTCAGGATGGACACGGGACAGGCTTATAGCGCCGCCTTTATCTTCTGCGCAAACCGGCGGAGGTCCGAGCGCTCGTAGGGCTCGCGCATACCGTGCCCCCACACCGGGCCTGGCCAGCCGGGATCCCCCTCCGAGCGAGCGATGACATGGACATGCAACTGGCGGACGATGTTGCCAAGTGCGCCGCTGTTGATCTTGGTGCAGCCGGTCACGCTTTTCAGCGCCTGCGCCACCATGTTGGTCTCGAAGGTCAGCATCGCCTGGTCGAGCGGCGTCAAATCATGGATTTCCTCCGCGCCCGGCCGCTGCGGCACCAGGAGCAGCCACGGCCAGCGGCGGTCGTTCATCACCCGCAACTCGCACAAGCCGAGCCACATCAACTGCTCGCTGTCCGCCTCCAGACGAGCATCCAGCGTGAATCCGGCCTCGAGGCCCGGCGACATCGGCGTTTCCTTCACTTTTGTCGTGTTTTTTAGACTTTTGAACGCTAGTGCGGCTGCCGGTGGCCCGCAAGAGGCGGCAAGCGAATCGTTGCTTTGTGACGGCAGTTATGCTAATGGTTTGGGCATGGTGCTGATTTGCGCCAATGACCCGCCCCGAGGCGGGTTATTTTGTTTCAGCTTTCGACGCCACTCCCGGCTGATTGATCCTACGCCCTTGCATTTCATCGCCGAATTGCCGATATGGAAAGCGGGAGGTTGGTGGTGGACGGTCCACTCGCCAACCGGGTCAGGTCCGGAAGGAAGCAGCCCTAACGAGCCCGGAACGGGTCATTGTTCCAGCCTCCCACCTCTTCGCCTTTCTCCCGCGACATTGACGGCGACAAGCCCTGCGGGCGAAACTATGCGCAGGAATCGGCCGCCTGCAGGCGCGGCCCTTGGAGCTTTACGGGCGAATGAGCGAAGCCGGAAATTCGGGAACGGAAAAGGCCGCCGCCTATCGCGTTCTGGCGCGCAAATACCGTCCTGCGAATTTCTCCGAACTGATCGGCCAGGAGCCGATGGTGCGCACCCTCACCAATGCCTTCGCCACCGGTCGGATAGCCCAGGCCTGGATGCTGACCGGCGTGCGCGGTGTCGGCAAGACGACGACCGCGCGCATTCTGGCGCGGGCGCTCAACTACAAGACCGCCACCGTCGACCAGCCTTCGGTCGATCTTGCCGTGCTGGGCGAGCACTGCCAGGCGATCATGGAAGGCCGCCATGTCGACGTCATCGAGATGGACGCCGCCTCGCATACCGGCATCGACGACATCAGAGACATCATCGAGCGCGTGCGCTACGCGCCGGTCTCGGCGCGCTATAAAGTCTACATCATCGACGAAGTGCACATGCTTTCGACCCAGGCCTTCAACGGCCTGCTGAAGACGCTGGAAGAGCCGCCGCCGCACGTCAAATTCATCTTCGCCACCACCGAAATCAGAAAAGTTCCGATCACCGTTTTGTCGCGCTGCCAGCGCTTCGACCTCAGGCGTATCGATGCCGGCACGCTGGTCGCGCATCTCTCCTCGATCGCCGGCAAGGAAGGCATTGCGGTCGATGACGACGCGCTGGCGATGATCGCCCGCGCGGCCGAAGGCTCGGCGCGCGATTCGCTGTCCATTCTCGACCAGGCGATCGCCCATGGCAGCGGCGCGGTCAGCGCCGAAGCGGTGCGCACCATGCTCGGGCTGGCCGACCGCGCCCGCATCGTCGACCTGTTCGAACATGTGATGAAGGGTGACGTGGCGGCGGCCTTGGCCGAATTCCGCAACCAGTATGACACCGGCGCTGATCCGGCCGCGGTGCTGACCGACCTTGCCGAGTTCAACCATCTCGTCACCCGGCTGCGCTTCGTGCCGACGGCCCTCGATGACGCGTCGCTGTCGGAGGACGAGCGCCGGCGCGGCGCCGATTTCGCCAAGGCGCTGTCGGTCAGAGTGCTGTCGCGGACCTGGCAGATGCTGTTGAAAGGCATTCCCGAGGTGCAGTCCTCCAACCGGCCGGTCAGTGCCGCCGAAATGGTGCTGATCCGGCTGGCGCATGCCGCCGACCTGCCGACACTGGATGAGGCGCTGAAATCGCTGGAGGCCGGAGCATCGGTGCCGAATGGCTCGCCGCGCTCGAATGGTGCGCCCGCAAGCTCTGTCGTCGCAAATCCCGGCCCAGCCAGTCCCGGTCCAGTAAGTCCCGGAAATGGCGGCGCCAGCGCTGTGGCGCAGACGCGGATGCCGACGGCCAATGGCGGCGCGCAGACCATGCGGCTGGTCGAACCCGAGCCGATGCCTGCAGCCTTCGTTCCGGCGCCGGAGCCGGTCGCGGATGCGCCGCCGGTGCCGGTGAAGTCGCTGGCCGACATCGTCGCATTCGCCGACGCCCAGCGCGACATGGCCTTCAAGGTGCTGGTGAAGCGCTGCGTGCGCCTGGTGCGCATCGAGCCAGGCCGCATCGACGTCAGCCTGACCGATGACGCGCCGAAGATGCTGCTCAACGATCTGACCGCCAAATTGCGCGCCTGGACCGGCCGCAGCTGGCTGGTGTCGCTGTCGAAGGAAGAGGGCGGCCAGACGCTGGCCGAGATGGAATCGACCAAACGCGAAAACGCCCTGCTCGACGCCAAGAGCGACCCGACTGTCGCCGCCATCCTGGCGCGTTTTCCCGGCGCCAAGATCATCGACGTGCGCATTCCCGACGCACCGGAAGCCGATGCGGTGGAGGCCGAGGTTCCGATTGAGCCGGCCACAGACGAAGACGAAACCTAAGCATGATCCCGAACCGAAGGTCAGCGAAGCAAAAAGTGGGAGCCGGTTTTCGGAGAAGATCATGCTTAAACAAGAAACATATCAATCGTAGAGGAACTACGCGATGAAAGATCTTCTCGGCCTGATGGGCAAAGCGAAGGAAATGCAGGCCAAGTTCCAGGCCATGCAGGACGAGATCGCCACGCTGGAAGCCACCGGGCAGGCCGGCGGCGGCCTGATTAGCGTGACGCTGACCGGCAAATTCGAGATGAAGTCGCTCAAGATCGACCCGTCTCTGTTCAAGGAGGACCAGGTCGAGATTCTGGAGGATCTGCTCCTCGCCGCCCACAATGACGCCAGAGCCAAGGTCGAGCAGATGATGCAGGAAAAGACCCAGGCATTGACCGCAGGTCTGCCGATACCGCCGGGAATGAAGCTGCCTTTCTAAGGTGTGCTGATAGTTATGCCGGTCGATCGAGCCATGGCTTAGCCCGGCAAGCCCACTCTGCGAAGGCTGCGGCGCTGGAAGGTCATGCCGTTACAGGGGCCGAAGAGCGCAGCGATCCAACGCCCGCCAGTTGTGTCTATTAAGCAACTCCGCACACTTAATAACGCTTTAGCCATCTTTTTGCCTGAAAGTGTCTCATTCTTGCCGCAACCAGGGGCGGGCTGGCGACAGAATGAGGGGATATCTTTGATCGGGACCCGATGGAAGACGCCGTTGTTGCTCGGCGTCATCACCTCTCCGCTGTTTTTGGCCGCCTGCAGTCAGACCACCTCGCACGGCCTGTCCGTGGCCAGCCTGACCGATGCCGTCAGGTCCCGGCCCTATAGTTACACAGCGAAGGACAAGGAGTGCCTCCAGCGCGCGATGTTCTTCGAATCCAACCGGTCGAGCCGTGACGGCATGATTGCCGTCGGCACGGTGGTCATGAACCGGCTGCGTTCCGGCAAGCACGGCAACACCATCTGCCAGGTGGTCGGCGAGCGCGGCCAATTCGCGCCGGGCGTGATGACACGGCGGATGAATTCGAAGGCGATGCCCGATGTCGAGGAAGCCGCCGAGGCGGTGCTCAGGGGCGAGCGCAAGGCCAAGCTGAAGAACACGATGTTCTTTCACACCGCCGGCCTGCGTTTCCCCTACAAGAACATGCACTACACCATGATTGCCGGCGGCAACGCCTTCTATGAAAAGCGCGGCCGGAACTGGAAACCATTGCCGGACGAGCCAACGGTCGCGGTGGCACAGTCCACACCGCGGACGTCGGCGCGCGCACCAGTGATGCTCATGGCCTCCGCGGCGCCGGTCGCCACGGCAAAATTCGCCCAGGCAACCTATTTGACCGCGGTCGCATCGCAACCGGCAAAGGCGACTCTGGAGAAGGCGACGCCGGAGAAGGCGACGCTTGTGGCGATGCAAGAGCCGATGCAGGAGCCGGGCGCGGCCCGTTTCGGCGGCACCGCCGGTGCGCAACCTGTCACGTCATTCCCGGCGGCGCCGGCCGAGCCGACGATGTCGTTTGAATCGACACCCGAGAACACCGACGCCATCGGTGCGATGATCGCCGGCCAGACCCGGCCGCTGGAAGCATACTGACGACAGCAGCGTCCTTACCGTTGAACAGGGCCGCTCGCCGCAGCAGTGTTCCAAAGCGCGCGGAAAAATCCTAAACCGATGCGATGTCCAAGCGAATCGCCGGTCCCGAGATCGAACGCCTGATCCAGCTCCTGGCCAAGGTGCCGGGGCTCGGGCCCCGTTCGGCCAGGCGAGCAGCACTTCACCTCATCAAGAAGAAGGAGCAGTTGCTGTCGCCGCTCGCCGCCGCCATGAGCGAGGCGGTCGACAAGGTGCGCATCTGCTCGACCTGCGGCAATGTCGATACGTCCGACCCCTGCATGATCTGCACTGATCCGCGCCGCGACGCCGGCACGCTGATCGTCGTCGAGGACGTGGCCGACCTGTGGGCGCTGGAGCGGGCGGCTGCCATGAATGTCCGCTACCACGTGCTCGGCGGCTCGCTGTCGCCGCTCGACGGCATCGGCCCAGAGCAGCTCAACATCCGATCGCTGGTCGACCGTGTCGCCGGCGGCGAGGTCAAGGAGGTGATCCTTGCCGTCAACGCCACGGTCGAGGGCCAGACCACCGCGCATTATCTCACCGATCAATTGTCCGGCTTCGACATCAAAGTAACGCGGCTGGCGCATGGGGTGCCGGTCGGCGGCGAACTCGACTATCTCGACGAAGGCACGCTCGCCGCGGCGCTGCGCTCGCGGACGGCGTTTTGAGGACGTTGGGGGAAGGGTGCTTCTGAAATGACGGAACGCGGATATCACCGATTTGCAATCGCCTTCTTTCTCGTCGCACTGCTTGCCCTCATCCTCGCCGCCCCCGCCTCCGCCGCAAAACTCGACGACCAGTTCCACGCCTGGCTGCAAGGCGACCTCTGGCCCGAGGCCAGCGCCAAAGGCATCTCCAGAAAAACCTTCGACGCCGCCTTCGACGGCGTCAAACCGAACCTCAAACTGCCCGACCTGGTGATGCCGGGCAAAAAGGCGAAGACGCCGCAAAAGCAGCATCAGGCGGAGTTCGGTTCACCTGGCGCCTATTTCGCCGAAAAAACGGTCCGCGCTGTCACCGCTGGTGGCCGCACGCGCAAGGCGGTCAATGCCAGGACCATCGCCGCGATCGAGAAGCGCTACGGCGTGCCGGGCGAGGTGCTGCTGGCGATCTGGGGTCGCGAGAGCGGCTTTGGCGCGGCAAAAATGCCTTACAATGCTTTCGAAGTTCTGGGCACCAAGGCGTTCATGGCGACCAGGAAGGATTTCTTCCGCACCGAGCTTATGGCGGCACTCGAGATCGTCGAGCGTGGGCTGGCCCCGGTCGGTGCGATGAAGTCCTCCTGGGCAGGCGCGCTCGGCCAGCCGCAGTTCATGCCGACTTCGTTCCTGAACCATGCCGTCGATTTCGATGGCGACGGTCGGGTCGACATCTGGAACTCGGTGCCGGACACGCTGGCCTCGATCGCCAACTATCTCGTCCACTATGGCTGGATTAAAGGCCGCGGCTGGGGCTTCGAGGTGACGGTGCCGGAAGCGGTCTCCTGCTCGCTCGAAGGTCCGGACCAGGGCAAGAGGATTTCCGAGTGGGCTGATATGGGCGTCAAACGCGTCGCGGCAAGACCGTTTCCGGCGCGCGAGTTGAAGGCCGAAGGCTTTCTTTTGATGCCGGCCGGCCGCAGCGGTCCAGCCTTCATCGTCACGCCCAATTTCTACGTGCTGAAGCAATACAACACCAGCGATCTCTACGCCCTGTTCATCGGCCACGGCGCTGACCGCATCGCGAATGGCGACAGTAATTTTTCAGGGCGTTGGGGTGCGGTCGGCGGGCTCCACAGGTCTGATATCGCCGCCTTGCAGCGGGCGCTGGAGGCCGAGGGCTACGATGTCGGCAGCGCCGACGGTCTGCCCGGTTTCAAGACGCGCCGCTCGATCGGCAAGTGGCAGGCCGGGAACGGTCGCGCCGCCACCTGTTTTCCCGACGCCGACCTGGTCACCGCATTGAAATAGCTGCACTCCGAGCGTCGCTCCCGGCCATGGTGGCTGCCTGATCTGGCCCAACCAACAGTCTTGTAAATGCTCGTTGCCGTGCTTGAAAGCGCCGGATATGGTGAGGCGGAACTGGGCAAAAATTGCCGCGACAACCGGTCCAGGGGCCATCGTTCGGTTAGAGCGCCGCGCGTCCGTTGGACGCGCAAAGGACGCTCTAAGACTTTGACCTACACATCGTGCTTTCCGAAAATCGATTCCGATTTTCGGGCCGATGTGGCAAAAGAACGCTGCAACCCTGAGCCGGGAACTCAGGTCAACAAAAACAGGGAACAGTTAAAAATGATGATGGAAAAGTTTGCTCTACGCTCCCGCTTCTTGCTCGCGGGCGCAGCCATGTCCGCGCTGCTTCTGGCCGGCGCACCTGCCTTTGCGGTCACGCCCGCCGACACGCTGGTCGAGGGTTTCGCTATCGACGACATCATCTCCATGGATCCGGGCGAAGCGTTCGAGCTGTCGACCGCCGAGGTCACCGGCAACACCTACGATCTTCTTGTCCGCCTTGATCTCAGCGATACCTCCAAGGTCAAGGGCGATCTCGCCGAAAGCTGGAGCGTTTCCGACGACGGACTGACTTACACCTTCAAGCTCAAGCCCGGCCTGAAGTTCGCTTCGGGCAATCCGATCACCGCGGCGGACGTCGCCTATTCGTTCGAACGCGCCATCAAGCTCGACAAGAGTCCGGCGTTCATCATCGGACAGTTCGGCATCAACGGCGACAACGTCACTGAGAAGGCCAAGGCCATCGATGACACGACGTTCCAGTTCACCGTCGACAAGGCCTATGCGCCGAGCTTCGTCCTGAACTGCCTGTCGGCAACCGTCGCCTCGGTCGTCGACGCCAAGCTGGTCAAGGAACATGTCGCCGCGGTCACGCCGAGTGCCGACTACAAATACGACAATGACTTCGGCAACGCCTGGCTGAAGACCGGCTATGCCGGCTCCGGCGCCTTCAAGCTGCGAGAATGGCGGGCCAATGAGGTCGTCGTTATGGAGCGTAACGACAATTATCATGGCGAAAAGGCCAAGCTTGCCCGCGTCATCTACCGCAACATGAAGGAAAGCTCGGGCCAGCGCCTGGCGCTGGAGGCTGGCGACATCGACGTTGCCCGCAACCTCGAGCCGAACGACCTCGACGCCATCGCCAAGAACGCTGATCTCACCACCACCAGCGCGCCGAAGGGCACGGTCTTTTACATCAGCCTTAATCAGAAGAACCCGAACCTCGCCAAGCCAGAGGTTCGCCAGGCCTTCAAATATCTTGTCGACTATGATGCCTTGAGCTCGACGATCCTCAAGGGCATTGGCGAGATCCACCAAACCTTCCTGCCAAAAGGCGTGCTCGGCGAGCTGGACGAAAATCCGTTCAAATTCGATCTCGCCAAGGCCAAGGAACTGCTCGCCAAGGCCGGCTTGGCCGACGGCTTCAGCGTCACCATGGACGTACGCAACACCCAGCCGGTGACCGGGATGGCGGAATCGTTCCAGCAGACGCTCGGCCAGGCCGGCGTCAAGCTGGAGATCATTCCCGGCGACGGCAAGCAGACGCTGACCAAATACCGCGCCCGCAACCACGACATCTATATCGGCCAGTGGGGCCAGGATTATTTCGATCCGAACTCCAACGCGCAGACCTTCGCCAGCAACCCCGACAATTCGGATGAAGGCAAGACCAAGACCCTGGCCTGGCGCAACGCCTGGGACATTCCGGAATTGACCAAGCAGACGGAAGCGGCCCTGCTCGAGAAGGATCCGGCCAAGCGCGCCGCTATGTACCAGGATCTGCAGAGGAAGATTCTCGAAACCAGCCCTTTCATCATCGTCCACCAGCAGCTGGAAGTGGCCGGCCTGCGCAAGAACCTCAAGGGCTTTGCGCTCGGCCCGAGCTTCGACACCAATTTCGTCGGCCAGATCTCCAAGGAGTGATGCCGGCGGACGCGCCGCATGAGCACTGTTGAAAGCGAAGCGACAGCGGGGCGCGGCAGCGCCCGTGCTGTCGCTGTCGCGTCGTCGATCGCCCGTTTCCTGGTCATTGCGATAACCACCTATCTCGGCCTTCTCGCGGTGACCTTCTTCATCGGCCGGGTGATCCCGATCGACCCGGTGCTGGCGGTGCTCGGCGATCGGGCGCCGGCCAATGTCGTCGAGCGCACCCGCCGCGAGATGGGGCTCGACCTGCCATTGATCGAGCAGTTCTACATCTATGTGAAAAATGCCCTGAACGGCAATTTCGGCACCTCGGTGCTGACCACCAATCCTGTCATGACCGACATTCGCCGCGCCTTTCCGGCGACGATCGAGCTGGCGACGCTGGGAACTCTGATCGGTGCATTCCTTGGTGTGCCGCTTGGCGTGCTGGCCGCGGTCCGGCGCGGCAGCATCATCGACCAGATCGTGCGCATCATCGGCCTGGTCGGCTACTCCGTGCCGATCTTCTGGCTGGGATTGCTGGCGCTCGTGCTGTTCTATGCCAAGCTGCAATGGGTGGCTTTTCCCGGCCGCCTCGATATCGTCTACGAATACACCTTCACGCCGATCACCGGCTTTTATCTGTTGGATGCGCTGTGGCAGCGACAGTGGGATGTGTTTCGCGATGCCTTTCGCCACATCATCCTGCCGGCCTCGCTGCTTGGCTGTTTCTCGCTCGCCTACATCAGCCGGATGACGCGATCGTTCATGCTGAACGAGCTTGCCCAGGAATATATCGTTGCGGCGCGCGCCAAGGGCCTGTCGGAAACACGCATCATCTGGGGCCACGCGCTGCGCAACGCGGCGGTGCCGATGGTCACCGTGATCGCGCTTTCCTATGCCGGCCTGCTCGAAGGCTCGGTGCTGACCGAGACCGTGTTTTCATGGCCGGGTATCGGCCTCTACATCACCAATTCCCTGCAGAACGCCGACATGAACGCCGTTCTCGGCGGCACCATCATCATCGGCTCGGTCTTCATCGGCATCAATCTGCTGTCGGACCTGCTCTACCGGGTGCTTGATCCGAGGACCAAAGTGAGATGAGCGCAGAAGCGATACAAAGCCGTCGCGACTGGCTGCTCAGCGAGCGGCCGGCGTCGCGCATGCAGGCAAGGCTTGGCCGCGCCTACGTGGCGTGGCGACGCTTTTCCGCCAACCGGCTGGCGTTTCTCGGTCTGCTCATCATCATCGCTTTGCTGGTGGTCGCCGCCCTTGCCGATGTGCTGGCGCCCTATTCGCCGACATTCGGCGACCTCAAGGGTTCGCGCCTGCTGGCGCCAAGTGCCGAGCACTGGTTCGGCACCGACGACCTCGGCCGCGACATCCTTTCGCGCGTCATCTTCGGCTCGCGATGGACGCTTTACGTCGTCATCCTCGTCGCCGTCATCGCCGCCCCGATCGGCCTGCTGGTCGGCACGGTCGCCGGCTATGCCGGCGGCTGGATCGATGCGATCCTGATGCGCATCACCGACATCTTTCTGGCCTTTCCGAAGCTGATCCTGGCGCTGGCCTTTGTCGCCGCACTTGGCCCCGGCATCGAGAATGCGGTGCTCGCCATCGCCATCACCTCGTGGCCGCCTTACGCGCGAATTGCCCGTGCCGAAACGCTCACCGTGCGCAATTCGGATTACATCAAGGCGGTGCAATTGATGGGCGCCTCGCCGTTCCGCATCGTGCTGCGCCACATCATGCCGCTCTGCATATCCTCGCTGATCGTCAGGGTAACGCTCGACATGGCCGGCATCATCCTGACCGCCGCCGGTCTCGGCTTCCTCGGCCTCGGCGCGCAACCGCCGCTGCCGGAATGGGGCGCGATGATCGCGTCGGGCCGCCGCTTCGTGCTCGACCAATGGTGGGTGGCCGGTGCACCGGGCTTTGCCATCCTCTTCGTCAGCCTCGGCTTCAACCTGCTCGGCGACGGCCTGCGCGACGCGCTCGACCCCCGGAGTGGTGATCAATGAGCGGCGACCAATGAGTGGTGACCAATGAGCACGCTTCTCGATGTCGACGATCTGCGCGTCACCTTCCCGACGCGCACCGGCCGGATCGAGGCGGTGCGCGGCGTTTCCTTCTCGCTCGGCCGCGAACGGCTTGGCATCGTCGGCGAGAGCGGTTCCGGCAAGTCGCAGACCGGCCGCGCCATTATGGGCCTGACCCCGCCGCAGGCCGAGGTCACTGCCAACAAACTTGCCTTCGACGGCATCGACCTGCTCACGGCCTCGCCCCGCGACCGCCGTGCCCTGCGCGGCAAGCGTATCGCCATGATCCTCCAGGATCCGAAATACTCGCTCGACCCGGTGATGAGCATCGGTCGCCAGATCGTCGAGACGCTGCGCACGCATGAGAAGGTCGGCCAGGCGGAAGCCCGCGACCGCGCGCTTGCCATGCTGGAGGCGGTGCAGATCCGCGATCCGGCCCGTGTCTTCGACCTGCATCCGCACGAGGTGTCGGGCGGCATGGGCCAGCGCGCCATGATCGCCATGATGCTGATCGCTGGGCCGGAGATGATGATCGCCGACGAGCCGACTTCGGCGCTCGATGTCACCGTGCAGCTCGACGTGCTCGGCATCCTCGATCGGCTGGTCAGCGAGCGTGGCATGGGGCTGATCTTCATCTCGCACGATCTGCGCCTGGTTTCCTCCTTCTGCGACCGGGTGATCGTCATGTACGCCGGCAAGGTCGTCGAGCAGCTGGCGGCGTCGGAGCTCGGCCGCGCCCAGCATCCCTATACGCGCGGCCTGCTCAACTGCATGCCCAAGATCGGTGCCGACCGCCACCCGCTGCCAGTGCTCGACCGCAGGCCGGAGTGGGCAGCGTGACGGCGGCACTTTCCGTCGACAGGCTGGAGGTGGTCTTCGACCGTTTTCGCGCGTTGAAGGGCGTCAGCCTCGAAGTTCAATCGGGCGAATCCTTCGGCCTGGTCGGCGAATCCGGCTCCGGCAAATCGACGCTACTGAGGGCAATCGCCGGGCTCGCGCCGGCCGCGTCGGGCAGCATCACCGTCAACGGCAAAGCGCTCGGCGCGCGCCGCGACAAGGCCTTTTATCGCGAGGTGCAGATGGTCTTCCAGGACCCTTACGGCTCGCTGCATCCGCGCCAGACCGTCGACCGCCTGCTGCAGGAGCCGCTCGCCATCCACGGCTTTGCCGATGGCGAGAAGCGCATCCAGCGGGCGCTGGATGAGGTTGGCCTGGGAACAGGCTTCCGCTTCCGCTATTCGCATCAATTGTCGGGCGGCCAGCGCCAGCGCGTGGCGATTGCGCGTGCCCTGATCCTCGAACCGTCGATCCTGCTGCTCGACGAGCCGACCTCGGCGCTCGACGCTTCGGTGCAGGCCGAAGTGCTCAACCTGCTGGAGGAGATCCGGCGGCGGCGCAAGCTGACCTTCCTGATGGTCAGCCACGACCTCGCCATCATCACCCATATGTGCGAGCGGCTGATGGTGATGCAGAACGGCGAAGCGGTGGAGCACCTCACCGCGGGTGATCTCGTCGAGCGCCGCGTGACCAGGGATTATACGCGCAATTTGCTCAGGGCGAGCGACGGGTTTGTGCGGACGTAACGTCTATCGTCTATCGCTTACGTCGCGTTCCCTCCCACCCCCCTCTGTCCTGCCGGACATCTCCCCCGCAAGGGGGGGAGATTAAGCGCTCAGCCGCTTTCGCCAACTGTCATCGTCGCAGGAGTCAGCGAAGCGCCGAAGCTGCTGATCTCCCCGGTCCAAACACCCCCTTGCGGGGGAGATGGCCGGCAGGCCAGAGGGGGATGAGAAGGATCGCGACACTAGCGACAGGCCCAACGACCCCGCGGCAGTGCCAACTTGAGGAAAACGTGAAATAAGATCAGAACAATTCCCGGCAATCATCCAAACGAGAACGGGCGCCGGCCCGGCGAGGGACATCATGAAGAATTCAGCCATTTCCGAACGCAAGAACCAGTCGATTTCACGCGGCGTCGGCATGACCACGCAAATCTATGCCGACCGCGCCGAAAACTCGGAAATCTGGGATGTCGAAGGCCGCCGCTATATCGATTTCTCCTCGGGCATCGCCGTCGTCAACACCGGCCACCGCCATCCCAAGGTGATCGAGGCGGTCAAGGCGCAACTCGACCGCTTCACCCACACCTGTCACCAGGTGGTGCCGTATGAGAGCTATGTCAGGCTGGCCGAACGGTTGAACGGCATGCTGCCCGGCAAATTCGACAAGAAGACGATTTTCGTCACCACCGGCGCCGAGGCCGTGGAGAACGCCGTCAAGATCGCCCGCAACGCCACCGGCCGCCCGGCGGTCATCGCCTTTGCCGGCGGCTTCCACGGCCGCACCTTCATGGGCATGGCGCTGACCGGCAAGGTCGTGCCCTACAAGCTCGGCTTCGGCGCCATGCCGGCCGATGTCTTCCACGCGCCGTTCCCGGTGGCGCTGCACGGGATCTCAGTCGCCGATTCGCTGGCCGCGCTCGACCGGCTGTTCAAGGCCGATGTCGATCCGGCCCGCGTCGCTGCCATCATGGTCGAGCCGGTACAGGGCGAGGGCGGCTTCTACGAGGCGCCGCGCGAGTTCATGACGGCGCTGCGCAAGATCTGCGACCAGCACGGCATGCTGTTGATCGCCGACGAGGTGCAGACCGGCTTTGCCCGCACCGGAAAGATGTTCGCCATGGACCACCACGAAGTGGCGCCCGACATCACCACCATGGCCAAGAGCCTGGCCGGCGGCTTTCCGCTGTCGGCGGTCACCGGGCGTGCCGAGATCATGGATGCACCCAATCCCGGCGGGCTGGGCGGCACCTATGGCGGCAGCCCGATCGGCGTTGCCGCGGCGCACGCCGTGCTCGACGTGATCGACGAGGAAAAGCTCTGCGACCGCGCCAACACGCTGGGCAACCGGCTGAAGCAGCGGCTGCAATCGTTCCGCGACGACACGCCGGAGATCGTCGATATCAGAGGCCCCGGCTTCATGAACGCGGTCGAGTTCAACGATGTGAAGAAGGGCTTGCCGTCGGCCGAGATCGCCAATGCGGTCCGGCTGAAGGCGCTCGACAAGGGGCTGATCCTGCTCACCTGCGGCGTCTACGGCAATGTCATCCGCTTTCTCGCGCCGATCACAATCCAGGACGGCGTCATGAACGAAGCGCTCGACATCTTGGAAAGCTCGATCCGCGAGGTCCGCGCCGCCTGACCCTCGTCTGCTCCGGCATGTGATGAGATTCAGGTCAGGCCGCGCCGAGAATGGTGGGTTCCGAGAACCGGAACGGAGCGTACTTTCGGGTACGTGAGTACCGGAAGCACAGGAAACCGCCGTTCGCAGGCCGGCATCACCTGAATATCACCATATCCTTATTCAGCGGCGCGGACGGGCTCTACCTGCTGGAAGGCGGCGAGCGCCGCCTTCAATCCGTCTGGTCCTGTCGCAACCGTCTGCGACGTCGGCGAGAAGCCGGCGCCGAGCATCTTGCGGCCAAGCATGTGGTCGCCGGGCCGGTTGACCGATTCGATGCCGAGCAGACGATTTCCAGCATAGTGGTAGATAGAGAACCTATTCTCGTTGACGTCGCCGAGCACGACATGGCTGTCGCCGCCCGAAATCAGGCCGACCATCTGCAGCTTCATGTCGCCGATATCGGACCAGAACCATGGCACGGCGGCAAAGGCGTCCGCATGGCCAAGGATGGTGCGGGCGGCAAGGCGAGCCTGGTCGGTTGCATTCTGCACCGATTCCAGTCGCACATCGCCGCCGGTAAGCCAGTGCCGATAGGAGGCGGCATCGCCGATGGCGAGGATTTCGGGCACAGATGTGCGCATCTGCTGGTCGACGCGGATGCCGTTGGCGACAGTGATACCTGCAGCTTGCGCCAGCTCGACATTCGGCACCACGCCGATGCCGATGATGACCATCTGGGCCGCTAGCCGCTCGCCGGATGCGGTGATTGCCGCCGAGACACGGCCGTTCTCGCCTTCGAGCCGCGCAATCGTGCTGCCGGTGAGGATGCGCACACCGGTCGCTTCCAGCCGCTGCCGTACATGGCGCGCGATGACCGGCGCCACTGCCCGGCCGAGGAGTCGGTCGACCGCCTCGACCACGGTGACCTCGCGGCCGGTCGCTTTGAGCGTCGCGGCGATCTCCAGTCCGATGAAGCCGCCACCAACGATGACGACATCTTCGCTCTGCGCGCTCAACGCGCGGATCAGCCGCGCGTCGGCGAGTGAGCGCAGCGACACCACGCCTGAAAGCTCCGAACCGGACAGCGACAGGATGCGTGGCCGCGAACCGGTCGCCAGGATCAGTCGGTCGAAAGGCAGCACGCCGCCACCTGATATCTCCAGCCTGCGGCCTCCGGCATCGATGCGGTCCACCCTGATGCCCGGCCGGTAGTCGATCGCACTGCCGGTATAAAAGGCCTCGCCGCGCAGCGGCTGCGGTTTGACATCTTGATCCTTGATGAAGGTCTTCGACAGCGGCGGCTTGTGGTAGGGCAGTTCGTCCTCGTCGCTGACGAGAATCACGGGTCCGTCGTAACCATCCTCGCGCAGGCTGGCGGCCGCTTGCACGCCCGCATGACCCGCACCGACAATGACCACACCGTTTTTCATCGCAGCCCCAATTCCTTAATCTGAGTCTAGGGCGTCTGGCCAAGTGGCGATTGTCTGACGCCGCCGCAAGACCGCCCTTGCGGGTCGCACCCGGAATGGCGGTCCGTCAATAGGGCTGTTTGATGACGACACTACAAAATGCGGCTAAAGTTGACACGTGCAGTTTAGAATAATTCTAAACTGTTGTTTCGATTGGCTTTTCTCTCTGAAATTGATTGACTTCGGGTGCCTTCATCGCTTTATGGAAGCTTGCGCGTCAAGCGCTCCCTTTGATGTCTGGGCCTTGAACCCTTTCGATTGGAGGCATTTCGATGTCTTTTTTCCGCAACCGCGCTATGCCGCGGCCTGTTTCTCGCTCAATGGCATGGGCTTGCCTTGGCGCCGATTGCCTGCCGACGCGCCTTTGGCGCCGACATTTCACTGAATTCCGAGGAGATGACAATCATGAGAGCGATGATCACGGCACGATATGGCAGGCTCGCCGCGATCGGCGCCACCGCGGCATTGACGGCGGCGATATTCGTGCTGCCGGCCAAGGCGGAAACCGATGCCAAGGCGGTCATCAAGACCTATTCCGACATTGCACTCGCCAAATATGAGGATTCGCTGACCACGGCGCAGGTGCTCGACAAGGCCGTCGACGCGCTGCTCGCCAAGCCTTCGGTGGAAACGCTGACTGCCGCCCGCGCGGCTTGGAAGACGTCGCGTGTTCCCTATCAGCAGACCGAAGTCTACCGCTTCGGCAATGCCATCGTCGACGACTGGGAAGGCAAGGTGAATGCCTGGCCGCTGGACGAAGGCCTGATCGACTATGTCGCCGGCGGCTACGGCACTGAGTCGGACTCGAATGCGCTCTACACCGCCAATGTGATCGCCAACAAGTCGATCGAGATCAACGGCAAGAAGATCGACGCCACCAACATTACTCGGGAGTTCCTCTCCGGCACGCTGCAGGAAGCCGGCGACATCGAGGCCAATGTGGCGACCGGCTATCACGCCATCGAATTCCTGCTATGGGGCCAGGACCTGCATGGCACTGGTCCGGGCTCCGGCGAACGGCCATACACGGACTATGACCTTGCCAACTGCACCGCCGGCAATTGCGATCGTCGGGCGCAGTACCTGAAGTCTGCGAGTGGACTTCTGGTTTCCGATCTGCAGAACATGGTCAATGATTGGAAGGAGGGCGGTGCGGCCCGCAAGAACCTTCTCGATGGCGAGCCGAAGACAGGCATCTCGACCATCCTCACCGGCATGGGCTCGCTGTCCTATGGCGAACTCGCCGGCGAGCGCATGAAGCTCGGCCTGCTGCTGCACGATCCGGAAGAGGAGCATGACTGCTTCTCCGACAACACCTACGATTCCCATCTCTACGATGCCGTCGGCATTCGCGCCGCCTATCAGGGCAGCTACACGCGTCTCGACGGCACCGTCGTCGAAGGCCCCTCGGTATCCCACATGGTCAAGGAGGCCGATCCGGCGATCGACAAGGAACTGTCGGACAAACTCGATGTCACCGTTGCCAAGATGGAAGCCATCAAGGCGCGGGCGCTTGGCGGCGAGGCCTATGACCAGCAGATCGGCGAAGGCAACACCGAAGGCAACGCCACCGTGCAGGCGGCGATCGATGCTCTGGTCGACCAGACCAAGTCGATCGAACGCGCTGTCGGCACCCTGAAACTCAATGCCATCGCCTTCGAGGGGTCGGACAGCCTCGATGCGCCAGACAAAGTGTTCCAGTAAGGCGTCAAGAACCCAAAGGCGTCAAGAACGTTGAGCACGATCCCGAACCGAAGGTCCGCGTAAAAGAAAGTGGAAACCGGTTTTCGGCTCGATTGAGAAAATAAGCCACACGGCGCCGAGCAAGCGCCGTCAGCCATACAGAGCAAATAATGCTGATCTGCCATTGCAACATCATCACCGAGAAGGAGATTGAGCAGACGATCGTCGGGCTGCTGGATCAGGATCCCTGGCAGCTTATCGTGCCGGCGAAGATCTATCATGCCATGCAGAAGCGTGGTCGCTGTTGCGGCTGCTTCCCAAATGTGGTCGAAACGATCATTCGGGTAACCGAAAATTACCACGCCCGCTCGGAGGCGAGCGGCGTGGATGTCGTTTCACACCTGGATCGCGTCAGAGGCCTGCGCGTCCAATACGGGAGCAGAACCCATGAAAGGCGAACAGCAGATCATAGAGCGGCTTAACGAGGCTCTATTTCTGGAACTTGGAGCAGTGAATCAGTACTGGGTGCATTTCCGGCTGCTGGAAGACTGGGGTTACGCCAAGCTGGCGAAGAAGGAACGCGCGGAATCGATCGAGGAGATGCACCATGCCGACCGGCTCGTGGCCCGCATCATCTTCCTTGAAGGCCATCCAAACCTGCAGTCGGTAGCGCCGCTGCGCATCGGACAGAATGTCAAGGAAGTGCTCGAATCCGATCTTGCCGGCGAATATGACGCACGCACTGCCTACAAACGGTCGCGTGAGATTTGTGACGAAGCAGGCGACTACGTGACGATGAAGCTGTTCGAGGATCTGCTGTCCGACGAGGAAGGTCACATCGACTTCCTGGAGACGCAACTCGACCTGCTCGCCTCGATCGGCGAGGAAAAATACGGCCAGCTCAACGCGGCATCGGCCGACGAGGCGGATTAGGGACATGCAGGATGCGGCGCGCCTTAGATTTCTTGCGCCGCTTGCGGCGGGCCGAGGATTACGGCCTGTCGTCCCAGCAAAACCCGCGGTTCGGATGGCTTCGCGGGCTTTCGTTTGCCGTAGTGGTCGCGCTGACGGCCTCGGCGCTGGCCGGCGCGCCCGAACCGGCGGGCCTTGCCACCAGCCGTACCGATCTGACGCCGAAGGATCTGGCGCGCGTCATCGCCATCACCAGACCGACATCAGATTTTTCCAAGCCCGAGCAGTTCGAGCCGATGCAGGGCGGCGTCGGCACATCGCGGAAGGATGTCAACAAGGACGCCTTCTCGCAATCCTCAACCAATATCACCTTCGAGGAAGAAGGCACCTTCAAGCTCGGCAATTCCCTTTTCCGCAAGAACTGGGTGTCGTCGCCCTCGTCGACACAGGCATCGGACGGGCTTGGGCCGCTGTTCAACGAGCGGGCGTGCCAGAATTGCCATCTGAAGGACGGCCGCGGTCATCCGCCGGAAGGCGACACCGGCACCACCTCCATGTTCCTGCGGCTGGCGCGGCAGGCGAGCACCGAGGAGGAGAAGGCAGCGCTGGACGCCCGCAAGGTGCTCAACTTCCCCGATCCGGTCTACGGCTCGCAATTGCAGGACCTGGCCGTTCCTGGCCTTCGGGGCGAAGGCAGGATGCGTGTCAACTATCAGGAGCAGAAAGTCACGCTGCCGGACGGCACCGTGGTCTCGCTGCGCAAGCCGAGCTATTCGGTCGATGATCTCGCCAACGGGCCGCTCGATCCGCACACCACGCTTTCGCCGCGCTTGACGCCGCCGATGATCGGCCTTGGCCTGGTCGAGCAGATCGCGCCGGCGGACATTCTCGCCCATGCCGATCCCGACGATCGGAACAGTGACGGCATCTCCGGCAAGCCCAACGTCGTGCGCGACGGCAAGAGCGGCGAACTGACACTCGGCCGCTTCGGCTGGAAGGGGCAGACGCCGTCGATCCGACAGCAAGCAGCGGACGCATTCGCCGGCGACATCGGCATTTCGACACCGGAAGTGCCCAACCACTGGGGCGATTGCAGCGCGGCCGAAAAGGCATGTCTTGCCATGCCGAACGGCGTGCAGGAGCGCCTCGGCCCGGTCGAGGCGCCGCCACCGATCATGGATCTCGTCACCTTCTATTCGCAAAACCTCGCCGTGCCGGCGCGGCGCGACCTCGACAAGCCCGATGTGCTGGCCGGCAAGAAGCTGTTCTACGACATGGGCTGCATTTCCTGCCATACGCCGAAATTCGTCACCCGTCGCGGCACGCCCAACAAGGCGCAGGCCTTCCAGCTGATCTGGCCCTATTCCGACTTTCTGCTGCATGACATGGGACCGGGCCTCGCCGACGGGCAAGCGGTGGGCGAGGCTTCCGGCAGCGAATGGCGCACGCCGCCGCTGTGGGGCATCGGTCTTACCCAGATCGTCAATGGCAACAGCTTCTTCCTGCATGACGGGCGCGCGCGCACCCTGACCGAGGCGATCTTGTGGCATGGCGGCGAGGGACAGAAGGCGCGCGACCGCTTTGCCGCCGCCGATGCGGCCGATCGCGACGCACTGGTCAAATTCCTGGAGTCGTTGTGATGTCGAAGCGTCTTGCGCTTGCTCTGGTTCTCCCGCTGGTGCTCGCCGGCGCATTGCCGGCGTCCGCCGTGGTCAAGGCCTCCGACGTGATCCAGCGGGCGGTCGACAGCTTTGTCCGCCCGGCCTATGCACGCCTGCATGACCATGCGGACAGCCTGACCAAAGCAATGCGCACGCTTTGCGACGCGCCCTCGCAGGACCATCTCGATGCGGTGCGCGCCGAATTCTCCGGTACCGTGGATGCCTGGTCGGTGGTGGAGATCATCCGTATCGGACCGATCACGCAGGACAACCGGCTGGAGCGCATGTTGTTCTGGCCGGACCGCAAGAGCATCGGCCTGAGACAGGTGCAGGCGGCGCTGGCCAACAAAGATCGGACCGCTGCAGATCCAGCCCAGCTGGCGTCAAAGAGCGTCGCCATGCAAGGGCTCGGCGCGCTGGAATTCGTGCTTTACGGCGATGGCGCCGAGCGGCTCGCCGGCAAGGACGATCCCTATCGCTGCGCTTACGGCGCCGCCGTCGCAGGCAACATCGAAACGATTACCGCCGAGGTCAGCGACGCCTGGAATAAGCCCGACGGTTTTGCAGCACTTTGGGCCAATCCGGGGCCGCAAAACGCGCTCTACCGCGACGGCACGGAAGCGGTGACCGAACTGGTCGGCGTCTTCATCAACGAGTTGGAAATGGTCCGCGACGTGCGCCTGAAAGGCTTTTTGGGCAGCAATCCGCAAGCTGACAAGCCGAAACAGGCGATCTACTGGCGCTCGCAAAACACGGCGCGTTCGCTGACCGGCAATCTTTCGGGCATGGACGCGCTGTTCCAGGCCTCGCAGCTTGGCGACGCGCTGTCACCCGACGCACGCTGGATGGCGGAATCGATCCACATCCAGCTCGTCAACGGGGCCGCCGACGCCACGGCCATCAGAGGTTCGATCGACAAGGCGCTCGCCGACCCGGTGCTTCGCCAGAAGCTCGATCACTTCTCGCTGGTGACATCCAGCCTGACGACCCTGATCGGTACCAAGCTGACGGCCGAATTCGGCCTGACCGCTGGTTTCTCTTCGCTCGACGGGGATTGAGCATGGTCTCGAAACGGCATCGACTTTTGGGGCGAGTTGCTCGGCGAGGAAGTTTTGACAGGCCGGGTGCGGAGCGCACACTTTGGAGATTGGCCGAAACGCCCATCGCTTCGTCATCCTGGGGCGGAGCAAGGAGCGCAGCGACGCGGCGCAGACCCCAGGATCCATGCCGTGACCTCAGAGCGTTGCTTCGGTGCGGGATTCTGCTTCGCCGTACTCTTCGGCTGAGATTACGGCATGGATCCTTGGGTCTCCGCGACGGAGCTTCGCTCCTGCTCCGCCCAAGGATGACGAAGTTGGGGAGGCTTTGGCCAATCTCCAACGTGTGCGATGATCCATTCAAACGATCGATGGGTGCTGGGCGCCACGAAGCCCTCCGATCTGTCAGAATCACCGTGTCGAGGAATGGGACCGTGCCCGAGAGGACGGTCTCTTGAAGACGCTGATCGACCGCCGCGACTTCCTCAGGGCGGCAGGCGTTGGCTTTGTTGCCGCGATGGCGCCGTCGGCATGGGCGAAGACGCTTGCCGCCGACGCCGTCTTCGCCACGGCTTTCGTCAAGCGCGACGGCAGCTATGGCGCGGCGATCCTGTCCGAGGCCGGCAAGGTGCTGCATGCCATCGACCTGCCCGCTCGCGGTCACGACGTCACCTTCGATCCGGTGTCGAAGCGCTCCGTGGTCTTTGCCAGGCAGCCCGGTACCTTCGCGATGGTCTTCGACCACACAGGCCGCGACGAGCCGCTGACCATTGCCAGCGTCAGTGGACGGCATTTCTTCGGCCACGGCGTGTATTCGACCGACGGTGCGCTGCTCTACGCCACCGAGAACGATTTCGACAATGCCGCCGGCGTGGTCGGCGTCTACGACGCGCGTGCGAAATTCAAGCGCGTTGGCGAGTTCCCGACCTACGGCATGGGTTCGCACGAGCTTTTGCTGCTGGGCGACGGCAGGACGATTGCGGTCGCCAATGGCGGCATCGAGACGCATCCCGACTATGGCCGCGCCGAGCTCAACATCGCGACGATGAAGCCGTCCTATGTTCTGGTCGACCGCCTTACCGGCGACCTCGTCGAAAAGCACGAATTGCCGCCGGCGCTGCACCAGCTTTCGATCCGGCACATGGATTCCGATAAATCCGGCACGGTCTGGTTCGGCTGCCAGTACAGGGGGCCGGGCAGCGATCGTCCGCTGCTGGTCGGCCGCGCAGCGCGCGGCAAGGATCTGCAACTGCTCGACATGCCGCAAGACGTGCTCTTCGGCTTCAGGAACTACATCGGCTCGGTCGCCGCCAACCCCGCTGCCGGCAGCGTCGCCGTGTCCTCGCCGGAAGGCAACTCGCTTGCCGTCATCGATGCCGCTAGCGGCCGGATCGTCGCCACCAGCGCGCTGGCCGAGGTCTGCGGCGTGGCGCCCGACGGGGCGAGCTTCCTGGCGACGACAGGCACCGGCGAAATCGTCGAAGCAGGGGGCGCGACGCGGTCGGAGCCGGACTATGTCTGGGACAATCACATGCTTCGCATCGAGCAGGTCGCATAAGGGCGTCCGGCGCCGGTACCTAAACGGCTACGCTCGCTAGAAGATACCGCTTCAGGCGAGGGGGCGAAGCGAAGCCGCCAAACGATTTATGCATTATTTCCTTGCGGCGATGAGCCATGGCGGGCACAGGGAAATTGTTTTTCGAACCCCTGTGCCCAATCGGGTGCTCCAGCCGGCCGCCTCATGAAGTTGCTTGCCATCGACTGTGCCGCCAATCTCTGCGCCGCCTGTGTCTACGACACGGCGGCCGGGAAGGAACTCGGCCGTTCGGTGTTCGATCTCGGCAAGGGCCATGCCGAGCATTTGATGGCCGTGATCGAGGAGGCATTGAAGGCGGCCGGGACCGATTATGCCGGCCTCGGCGCCATCGCTGTCTCCACCGGCCCGGGCTCGTTCACCGGCCTGCGCGTCGGCGTCTCGGCGGCGCGGGGCCTGGCGCTGGCGCTGAAAATCCCGGCAATCGGGGTGACGACGCTGGAGGCGCTGGCTGCGCAGGCGAAAGAGACATTTCCCGGCCGCGCCGTGCTTGCCGCGCTCGACGCCGGCCGCGAGGAGATCCATGCGGCACTTTACGACGAAGCATCCGTTTCGATTTACGGTCCCGCGGTGACCACGCTTTCGCAAGCCGCCGCCATGGCGGTTGATAGGTCTCCGGTTCTGGCCGGCACGGCGACATCGCAAATTGCTGCCTCGATCGGGCGCGCCTTCGACGTCGGCCCGACAAGTGCCACGGCCGACATCGCCGTCTATGCCCGGCTGGCCGCCGCCCAAAATGCCGGCAAAAAGGTTGAAGGCGAAAAGCCGAAACCGCTCTATCTGCGCGGCGCGGACGCCAAGCCGCAGGCCGGCTTTATCCTGTCCAGGAAGAAAGCCGGGAAGAAAAACTGATGCGCATTCCTTTCTTCCAGCCGCGCCGCAGGGACTTTGCGCTCGAGCCGCTGACGATCGCCGACAGCGCGGCCATGTCGGTGCTGCATCGGGAGGATTTCGTGCGGCCGTGGACCGACGACGAATTCGCCGCATTGCTCGAGCAGGACACGGTGTTCGGCTATGCCGCGCGTGAGACCGGACAGGGTGCCAAGCCGCCGGTCGGCTTCGTGCTGGCGCGCCTGGCTGCCGGCGAAGGCGAGATCCTGACCGTCGCGGTGGCGCGCGCCCATCGGCGCCAGGGCCTTGGCTGGCAATTGATGGACGCGGTGCTGCGCGAACTGCATGCGCAACGCGCCGAGGCGCTTTTCCTCGAGGTCGACGAGACCAACGTCGCCGCGATCGCGCTCTACCGGCGGCTAGGATTCCGCGAGGTCGGCAAACGTGCCAATTATTACAGATCGCCCGAACACGGCCCGACCGGAGCGCTTGTCATGCGCCGCGATCTTCGCTAGCGCTTCGGCCCCGAAAATCGGAACCGATTTTCGGAAAGCACGATGCGCAGATTCAAGATACTAGAGCGCACTTTGTGCGTCCAATTGGACGCGTCGCTCGAGCCATAAGTAGGACAGGGCCAAAGAGCGGATGATCGGAAAAATCAGGATTTTCTTGGCACTGGGCCTGGTTGTCGTAGGCTCGTTGATCCTCGTGCCGTTGCAGATCCTGTCGATGAAGACCGGGCTCTGGCGCGAGACTTTCATCCTGAAGATCTGGCACCGGCTCATCATCCGGGCGCTGGGCATGCGCATCCATGTCAAGGGGTCCCTGTCCAGCCAGCGTCCTCTATTGATCGCATCGAACCACATCTCCTGGACCGACATCATGGTGCTGGGGTCGATGGCCGACGTGACGTTCATCGCCAGGGCTGACATGGCCGGCTGGCCATTGATCGGCATGTTGTCGAAGCTGCAGCGCACCGTCTTCATCGAGCGCGAGCGCAAGCGTTCGTCGGGCGACCAGGCGAGCGAGATCGCCAACCGCATGGCCAAGGGCGACGCCATGGTGCTGTTTGCCGAAGGTTCGACTAGCGACGGCAACATGATCTTGCCGTTCAAGAGCACGCTGTTCGGCGCCGCCTCGATGGCGATTTCGGAAGGGGCGGCCGAAAAGGTCTTCATTCAGCCGGTGGCGATCGTCTACACGCGCCTGCACGGCGTGCCGCTCGGCCGCAGGCACCGGCCGATTGCCGCCTGGATCGGTGACGAGGATTTGATGCCGCATCTCAAGGTTCTGATGGCAGAGGGCGGACTCGATGTCGAAGTGCATTTCGGCGAGCCGGTCGCCTTTTCCAAGGGCTCCAACCGCAAGGAAACGGCAAGGCTGATGGAAAGTCAGGTGCGTGATATGGCGCAGGCGGCGCTCGCCGATCCGCGCCCGAGCCGGTAAGCCGGAAAAGCTCCGGCCAGAATCGTCTGTTTTTTGTCACCAAAAGGCGTTAGAAGCCGCCAGATGGAATTGAATACGATAGAACGGGACGACATCGATACTGCTGCCGAAACTGCGGCCGCGCCGCCTGCCGCGAGCAGGAAGGTCTTCGTCAAGACCTATGGCTGCCAGATGAACGTCTACGATTCGCAGCGCATGACCGACGCGCTGGGCGCTGACGGCTATGTGGCAACGGAGACCATCGGCGAGGCCGATCTGGTGCTGCTCAACACCTGCCATATCCGCGAGAAGGCCGCCGAGAAGGTCTATTCTGAACTCGGCCGCATTCGTGAGATAAAGGCGGAACGGGTTCGGGCCGGCCGCGAGATGCTGGTCGGTGTCGCCGGCTGCGTGGCGCAGGCCGAGGGCTCCGAGATCATCCGCCGCTCGCCGGCCGTCGATCTCGTCATCGGCCCGCAGACCTATCACCGGCTTCCGCATGTGCTGGCACGGGTGCGCGGCGGCGAAAAGATCGTCGAGACCGACTACGCCATCGAGGACAAGTTCGAGCATCTGCCGCAGCCGAAACGCGCCGAGATCATCAGGCGCGGCGTCACCGCGTTCCTGACCGTGCAGGAGGGCTGCGACAAGTTCTGCACGTTCTGCGTCGTGCCCTATACCCGAGGCTCGGAAGTGTCGCGGTCGGTGGCGCAGATCGTCGCCGAGGCCGAGCGGCTGGCGCAAGCCGGCGTGCGCGAGGTGACGCTGCTTGGCCAGAACGTCAATGCCTGGCATGGCGAAGGTGAAAACGGCCAGGAATGGGGTCTTGGCCGCCTGCTGTTCCGGCTGGCCGAGATTCCCGGGCTGGCGCGGTTGCGCTACACCACCAGCCATCCGCGCGACATGGACGACGAATTGATCGCCGCTCATCGTGACTTGCCGGCGCTGATGCCCTATCTGCATTTGCCTGTGCAATCCGGCTCCGACCGCATACTCAAGGCAATGAACCGCAGGCATACGGCAAGGGACTATCTGACGCTGCTCGACCGTATCCGCGCCGCACGGAGCGATATCGCGCTTTCGGGCGACTTCATTGTCGGCTTTCCCGGCGAGACGGATGCGGATTTCGAGGCGACGATGGACCTTGTCCGCCAGGTGAACTATGCCTCGGCGTTCTCGTTCAAATATTCGCCGCGCCCCGGCACGCCAGGCGCAGAAATGGCCGATCATGTGCCGGAAGCCGTCAAGGACGAGCGCCTGCAGCGGCTGCAGGTGCTGCTGCTGAAGCAGCAGCAGGATTTCGGCGCGAGCCTGGTCGGCAGCACCATCGATACGCTGATCGAGAAGCCGGGCCGCCAGGCCGGCCAGAAGGTCGGCCGCTCGCCGTGGCTGCAGCCGGTTATTGTTGATGAAATGTCCGGCGAAATCGGTGAGATTATCCAGGTACGAATCACGAAGACGGGTTACAACAGCCTGTTCGCCGAATTGGCCTGAAGGTCTCGGCAGATGAGGAGAGACGGTTGAGCGCTGCGGAAGTGAAGAACCTGCCCCAGAACCTACCATCGGGGGCTTCGGATATGGCGCACATCGTTCTGACTTTCGACAACAACAAGCTTGCCAGCGCCCTTTATGGCCAGTTCGACGAAAATCTGGCCAGGCTTGAGCAGAAGCTTGGCGTCGATATCCGCTCGCGAGGCAACCAGCTGACCATCAAGGGCTCCGCCTCGGCCGCCGAGCAGGCGCGCCGCGCCCTGGATAATCTCTACGGCATTCTCCAGAAAGGCGCTGACATCGGCCAATCGGACGTCGACGGCGCCGTGCGCATGGCGATCGCCGCCGACGACCAGCTGACGCTGCCAACGCTGGAGCGCAAGGGCAAGGTGTCCGCCGCCCAGATATCGACGCGCAAGAAGACGATCTATGCCCGCTCGCTCAACCAGGACGCCTATATGCGCGCGCTGGAGCGGTCCGAACTCGTCTTCGGCATCGGCCCGGCTGGCACGGGAAAAACCTTCCTGGCGGTGGCGCATGCGGCGATGCTGCTCGAACGCGGCATGGTCGAGCGCATCGTGCTGTCGCGGCCGGCCGTCGAGGCCGGCGAGCGGCTCGGCTTCTTGCCCGGCGACATGAAGGAGAAGGTCGATCCCTATCTGCGGCCGCTCTATGACGCGCTTTACGAGATGATGCCGGCCGACAAGGTCGAGCGGGCAATAGCCGCCGAGGTGATCGAGATCGCGCCGCTGGCCTTCATGCGCGGCCGCACGCTGGCGCACTCCGCCGTTATCCTCGATGAGGCGCAGAACACCACGCCGATGCAGATGAAGATGTTCCTGACCCGTCTCGGCGAGAACTCGCGCATGATCGTCACCGGCGATCCGACGCAGATCGATCTGCCGCAAAACACCAAATCCGGTCTGGTCGAGGCGCTCAGAATCCTCGACGGCGTCACCGGCATGGTGACGGTGCGCTTCAACGAAGGCGACGTCGTCAGGCATCCGCTGGTCGCCGAGATCGTCAAGGCCTACGACCGCGACGGCAAGCTGGCCCGGGGCCTGGGCGCCGAAAGCTGATGATGCGGCCTTATGGCTGAGGACAGAAAGTCTGTAGGCGGGGATCTTTCGGTTCCCGTCGACATCGATATAGCGGTCGAAGCGGGCGACTGGCCGGAAGAGGCTGGGCTGACGCGGCTAGTCGATCGCGCCGTTGCCGCTGCGTTTGCCGAAATCGGCGTAGCCGGCCGTTCCGAACTCAGCATCGTTTTTTCTGACGATGCCCATATCCGCAGTCTCAATGCGGGTTGGCGCGGCAAGGACAAACCGACCAACGTCCTGTCTTTCCCGGCTTTTCCGCTTGCCAAGGGCGATCCGCTGCCGCCCATGATGGGCGACATCGTGCTGGCCGCCCAGACGGTCGCGCGGGAAGCCGCACTGGAAGACAAGCCTGTCGAGAACCATATCATCCATCTCGTCATCCACGGCCTGCTGCATTTGCTGGGCTACGATCACGAGACCGACGCCGAGGCCGAGGAAATGGAAGCCGTTGAACGCGCAGCGCTTGCGAGGCTTGCCATTCCCGATCCCTACGCGTAACTAAAAAGATCAAATGACCGGACGACGATGAACGACAAACCTGAGACTGCCGCCCGCCCAGACGCCGGCAGTGCAACCAAGCCATCCGAACAGACGGAAGAGGGCTCTAGTCCGAGTACCACGACCGGCAGCTTCGCCAGCGAGCCATCGCCTGCCGGTCCTTCCCTGTTCGATCGCGTGCTCGGCCTGTTCAGGCAACGCAACGGCACCAGCCTGCGCGAGGAGATCGCCGACGCGCTTGCCGAAACGGCGAGCGGTGCCGGCGCCTTTTCGCCCGGCGAACGGGCCATGCTCAACAACATCCTGCGCTTGCGCGAGGTGCGCGTCGAGGACGTCATGGTGCCGCGCGCCGACATCGAGGCGGTCGAGATCACGACGAATCTGGGCGATCTTCTGGGGCTGTTCGAGCAGTCCGGCCATTCCCGCATGCCGGTCTATTCGGAGACGCTCGACGACCCGCGCGGCATGGTTCACATCCGCGACGTGCTCGCGCACATCACCAAGATCGCCCGCGTCAGAAAGGGCAGGACGACCAGGAAAACCGCCGCCGCCACGCTTCTCGATCTCGCCAAGGTCGATCTCACGCGCACCATAGGCGACCTGACCCTGATCCGCCCGGTGCTTTTCGTGCCGCCGTCGATGCTCGCCTCCGATCTCATGGGACGAATGCAGGCGATGCGTACCCAGATGGCGCTGGTCATCGACGAATATGGCGGCACCGACGGTCTGGTCTCGCTCGAGGATATCGTCGAGATGGTGGTCGGCGACATCGAGGACGAGCATGACGAGGACGAGCCGATGATCACCCAGACCGGCGAGGGCGTGTTCGTCGTCGACGGCAAGGCCGAGATCGACGATGTCGCCAAGATGATCGGCGAGGATTTCGCCGCCGGCGAGCATGGCGAATATGTTGACACGATCGGCGGCATGATCTTCAACACGCTTGGCCGGGTTCCGGCCCGCGGCGAAGTGGTGCAGGCCATTCCTGGCTTCGAATTCCATGTGCTCGACGCCGATCCGCGCCGCGTCAAGCGCGTGCGCATCATGGAGACCCAGAAGGGCGAGCGCCGCCGGCGCGCCGTCCGCGCCGAGCAGGCTTGATAGACGCCGCTCGCCCGATGAGGGTCGAAGGATCCGTTCAGGCACTCAACCTTGGGCTCAGGTATATTCTAAAAGGATCCGCGCGCCGCACTGAGGGCTTGAAAAGGCTTTCGGCTTCGAGCCGAGCATGGTGGTCAGCGACGCTTACGGCAGGCTGGTCCATTCCGAGATGCGGTTCGGTGACGCTCCGTTCCATGCGACGAGGCTGAGCGGCTGGGCGATCTGCAGATCGAAGGCTGGCACCGACAACGTCTCGTCTGAGTTTCAGTAATGGGTGGGACCGGTGCTCTGGGAGAATATCTGATGTCGTGGAAACTCGATGAGACCGTGGAAACGTCTGCGGGTGCTGTGGCAGCGGGGCGATTTGGCAGGGGGCCTGCGCTCGTGCTGGCTCACGGCTGGCCGTGGTCTTCATTCTCATGGCATCGGATTATTCCAGACCTTGCAAGGCGGTATCGTGTTCATTGGTACGATATGCCGGGATACGGGCGATCCGCCAAAGCCGCGGAGCAGCGCACCTCACTCGATGTGCAAGGAGAAGTATTCGCCGAGATGCTTGCGCATTGGGACCTTGCGCAGCCTATGGTCGTTGCCCATGATTTTGGCGGAGCGACGACGCTGCGGGCGCATTTGCTGCATGGCTGCGACTTCGAGCGGTATGTCCTGATGAATGTCGTCGCCATGCGCCTTGGGGATCGGAGTTCTTCGATCATGTCGGTCGCCATGTGGATGCCTTTCTGGGCCTGCCGCCGCATATCCACAGAGCGGTCGTGGAGGCATATATCAAAGGGGCGATCGCAAATGACATCGAGTCCGGAGATGTCGAAAAACTTGTCGAGCCGTGGCTTGCCGAGGAAGGACGAGGAAGCTTCTATCGGCAATTCGCGCAAGCCGACGAAAAATATACCGCCGAAGTCGAGCCGGCGTTCGGGGATATCAGGTGTCCGGTAAAGATAATCTGGGGCAAGGACGATCCATGGATCCCGCTGGAGCGAGGCGAAGCGCTTCATGCGCTGATCCCGCAGGCATCGTTCGAAACGCTGCCTGGCGTCGGTCACCTACCGCAGCTCGAAGCCCCGGATCTCGTCCTGGAGCGGCTGAACGCATTTCTATCACGCGCATCCTAGTGATATACCGGCCGCGATGCCTGCGCGACACATGCGACGCTTGTCTTGCCGGCGTCAGTCGCCCCACCTATCCAGCAGACCTTAGAGAGTTGAAGCTTGAGTCGTCGTTCATCTATCCAGACTGTGAGCCAAAAACGACCATTGTCGGACGTCCGCAAGGAATCGATCGCCGAAATTCAATCCGCAGGCTGGCTGAAGCGGCGGCGTTTGGAGCGCGGACTGCGGCCTGATAAATCTTCTGCCGTGATTCGCACGACTCGGAAGCATTGATGAAGCGCCTCGCCGGTCGGATAATTCTGCTTTGGGGTTGGCGTCGCGCGCTTGTGGCGTTTCTTGCCGGCGCGCTGGCGGTTCTTGCCCAAGCGCCTTACGATTTCTTCGCCGTCTGTTTTATTTCGTTTCCGCTGCTGGTCTGGCTCCTTGACGGCGCGACCGGCGAAGCTTCCGATGGCTGGTTCCGGCGTTTGCGGCCGGCCTTCGCCATCGGCTGGTGGTTCGGCTTCGGCTATTTTCTCGCCGGCCTGTGGTGGATCGGCTCGGCACTTCTGGTCGAGGCCGACAGTTTCGCCTGGGCGCTTCCCTTCGCAGTGGTCGGAATTCCGCTGGTGCTCGCCTTTTTCTACGGCTTCGCGACAGCGGTTGCCCGGCTGCTGTGGAGCAACGACATCGGCCGCATCGCTGCCCTTGCCTTCGGCTTTGGCCTGGCGGAATGGCTGCGCGACTTTCTGTTCACCGGCTTTCCCTGGAATGCCGTCGGCTACGCGGCGATGCCGGTGCCCTTGCTTATGCAGAGCGCGTCGGTGACCGGCATGGTCGGCATGAACGCGCTGGCGGTCTTTGTCTTTGCATTGCCGGCCCTGCTTGCGGCGCGCCGGCATGTCCGGCTGGGGGCTGCACTGCTTGCCGTTCTCGTCGTGGCCCATGCCGGCTTCGGCCATATCAGGCTTGCTGCCAAGGTCGAGCCCGCAACCCGCGCAATCGACGTCCGCATCGTGCAGCCGTCCGTCGACCTCAGCGAAAAGTGGGACGCTTCGGTGCCCGACCGGATCTTCGCTACGCTGATGGGGCTTTCGGCCAAGGCGCCGGAGGCCGGCCATGACAAGCCGCAACTGATCCTGTGGCCAGAAACCTCCGTGCCGTTTTTTTTCGCCGAACGTCCCGATGCGCTGACCGCGCTGGGAGAGATGCTTGGCGAGGGCCAGATGCTGATCGCCGGCGTCGTCCGGGAGGAGGGCGGCTCGGCGGCAGATGCCGACAGGCGGTACTACAATTCGGTGGTGGCGATCGATGACAAGGGTGAAATCGCAGATGCCGTCGACAAGGTTCATCTGGTACCCTTTGGCGAATATCTGCCTTTTGCCGACCTGCTTGGCCGCTTCGGGCTCAAACAGCTCGTCGCCGGGCCGACAACCTACGTGGCGGGCAATGAGCGGCATCCGATCGCGCTGCCCGACGGTATCCGCGTGCTTCCGTTCATTTGCTATGAAGTCATCTTTCCCGATCTGGTGGCGGTTGACGCAACGTCAGCCGAGCTTATTGTGAATGTCACGAACGACGCGTGGTTCGGTGATACGCCGGGTCCATACCAGCATTTCAGGCAAGCGCAGATTCGTGCCGTGGAGAACGGGGTGCCCTTGTTGCGCGCAGCCAATAACGGCATCTCCGCTGTCGTCGATCCGCGCGGGCGCATCCTCGACGCGCTGGCGATCGACGCACGCGGAGCTATTGATGTCCATGTGCCGATTTCCAATCAAGCCATCGTTTCTTCCAGCCAAAGACGCATTAACGGACTGCTGATCTTGTTGCTGTTTGCCCTGGCCGCTTTCACATTCAATGTAAGGCAAAGGCTACGCGCGAATTGACAGTCGACACATTAGAAACTCATACTGTAACGGCCTGAAATTTCTCGAAGTCGGTACGTCGTTGTGTTGGGGCACTGGCCGCCGGCTTCGTTTTGGGCAGAAAAACACAAAAAGCCGGAAAAATTCGGCGAGGAAAAAATGGCAGAAGAAAACAAGAAGAAGCCGAATCCTATCGACATCTATGTAGGAAGTCGCATCAGGCTTCGTCGCAATATGTTGGGAATGAGTCAGGAGAAACTGGGCGAGAACCTCGGCATAACGTTTCAGCAGATACAGAAATACGAAAAGGGGACTAATCGCGTTGGTGCCAGCCGTTTGCAGGCAATCGCCTCGATACTCGGTGTTCCTGTCGCTTTCTTTTTCGAGGATGCGCCGGGCCAGGAGACCGTGGGCAACCGCGGATTTGCCGAGGATGCATCAATGGCTTTTGCCGTCGAATTCTGCGGCAGTCCTGAAGGTCTTCAACTCAACCGGGCCTTCGTCAAGATCGCCGACGTGAAGATACGCCGCAAGATCATCGAGCTTGTGAAGGCCCTTTCCACCGACGACGTCGATTGATTGGCCCGATTGATTTGGCCGTTGTAAAGCCGGAAATGGCGGGCCGAGATAGTGGGGCAGGCAAATTCTCGCGATCTCGCGCATTGTGGAATTTACATCCCATGGGCATGCCGGACAGCGGATCGATTTTGCTCGACACCCATGCTCAAAGTCTTTTTCATCAACGTGCTGAAGCTAAGCAAAGTGTTGGAGCTGAGCTCGCTTGCGGCATCCTGCCGCCGGTCACAGTGGTACAAGATAATAGCGCGATTTTCATGCCAGAATGGCCGCACCGCTTGACGAGCGCCGCCCGGCACAGCTAACACGTGGCGCGCCAATCGGCAGCGTGCCGATATTTTTTCAAGAGGGGACACCCGTGACGCGGCAAAACTATCTATTCACCTCGGAATCCGTTGCCGAGGGTCATCCCGACAAGGTCTGCGACCGTATCTCCGACGAGATCGTCGATCTGGTCTATCGCGAGGCCAGAAAGACCGGGATGGACCCCTGGAAGGTCCGCGTCGCCTGTGAAACGCTGGCCACCACGAATCGCGTCGTCATCGCCGGCGAGGTCCGCGTCCCCGAGACCCTGCTCAAGAAGGACAAGGCCGGCAACATCCTGATGGATGCAGCCGGTCATCCGCTCGTCAATCCGGCGAAGTTCAAGTCGGCCGCCCGCAAGGCGATCCGCGAAATCGGCTATGAACAGGCCGGTTTCCACTGGAAGACGGCAAAGATTGAGGTTCTGCTGCACGGCCAGTCGCCTGATATCGGCCAGGGCGTCGACAATGCCTCCGACCGGCAAGGCGAGGAAGGGGCCGGCGACCAGGGCATCATGTTCGGCTATGCCTGCCGCGAGACGCCGGATCTAATGCCGGCGCCGATCTACTACAGCCACAAGATCCTCGAATTGCTGGCCGCCGCGCGCCATGAGGGCAACGGCGATGCCGGCCGGCTCGGGCCGGACGCCAAGAGCCAGGTCACCGTCCGCTATATCGACGGCAAGGCGGCGGAAGTGACGCAAATCGTGCTGTCCACCCAGCATCTCGACGCCAGCTGGGATTCGAAGAAGGTCCGCAACGTCGTCGAACCCTTTATCCGCGAGGCGCTGGGCGAGTTGAAGATCGCCGACAGCTGCAACTGGTATATCAACCCGACAGGCAAGTTCGTCATCGGCGGGCCCGACGGCGACGCCGGCCTGACCGGGCGCAAGATCATCGTCGACACTTACGGCGGTGCAGCGCCCCATGGCGGCGGTGCTTTTTCCGGCAAGGACACCACTAAGGTCGACCGTTCCGCAGCCTATGCGGCACGCTACCTCGCCAAGAACGTGGTGGCGGCGAAGCTCGCCGATCGCTGCACCATCCAGCTTTCCTATGCCATTGGCGTCGCCCAGCCGCTGTCGGTCTATGTCGACCTGCACGGCACCGGCAAGGTAGATGAGGCAAAGCTTGAGCAGGCGCTGCGCACCGTGATGGACCTGTCGCCGTCCGGCATCCGCCGCCATCTCGATCTCAACAAGCCGATTTACGCCAAGACGTCGTCCTACGGCCATTTCGGCCGCAAGGCCGGCCGCGACGGGTCCTTCTCCTGGGAAAAGACCGACCTAGCCAAGGCGCTCAAGGACGCACTCTCTGAAGCGCCCGCCGAAGCAGTCGCGGCCTAGCCGCGGCGTCCATTGATCCGAAAGACATGGGTCCGAAAGTCCGGCCAAGCCGCGCGACCGAAGCATTTTTCGGTCGCCGGCGCGGCAAGACCATCCGTCCGCAGCAGGCGGCGGCACTGGAAAGCGGCTTCAGCACCTACCGGCTCGATCTGACGGCCGGACCGCCGGCCGAATTGCGAAGCCTGTTCGAAGCCGATGTCCGCGCCATTCATCTCGAAATTGGTTTCGGCGGCGGCGAGCACCTGCTGCATCGGGCGACAGCGGCTCCTGAGACCGGTTTTGTCGGAGTCGAGCCTTTCGTCAACGGCATGGCCAAGATGATGATGGCGGTCAGGGAACGGCCGCTTGCCAATCTTCGGGTCTATGACGACGACGCCACGCGCCTGCTCGACTGGCTCCCGCAAGCCTCGCTCGACGGCATCGACTTGCTCTATCCCGATCCCTGGCCGAAGAAGAAACACTGGAAGCGACGCTTCGTCAGTCCGGTCAATCTCGACCGTTTCGCGCGCGTCCTGAAGTCAGGCGGAAAATTCCGCTTTGCGTCCGATATAGATAGCTATGTGAACTGGACGCTGCTGCACTGCCGGGCACATGATGCGTTCGCGTGGCAGGCTGAAGAGGCAGCCGACTGGCAGCGGCCCTATGAGGGTTGGCCGGGTACGCGCTACGAGGCGAAGGCCATTCGCGAAGGCCGTCGACCGGCCTACCTCACCTTCGTC
Organism: Mesorhizobium sp. M1312; assembly: GCF_040318115.1. Lineage (NCBI taxonomy): Bacteria > Pseudomonadati > Pseudomonadota > Alphaproteobacteria > Hyphomicrobiales > Phyllobacteriaceae > Mesorhizobium > Mesorhizobium sp. M1312. Next base: position 50,355 of record NZ_JAMYLQ010000020.1, read on the forward strand.
CGAAGATAGACATGTTGCGTTAAGCTGCGCACATCGCACGCTTTGCCGTCGACGAGGACCAAAGATGTCCTCGCCCTGCGTCGCCGGTCTTAGACTAGAAGCGACCGATCTTGTTGAAAGCGGCCGGATCCATGCCGAGATTGCGCAGATCATGCGCGCGCGGCTTGCGGCCGGCTTCGACGGCGTGCGAAGCGGCGACGGCGCTGCCGAACACGGTGAAGAAATCGCCGATGGCCGAGAAAACCTTGCGGTTGTTCATGATTGTGTCCTTTTGCCTGCTGCGATCCGTGATTGAATTGGTGCAGCGCAACATAGATAGGCGCGTATTGCCTGATATCACAGGGACGTTGCCGCATGGCCGCCATGCGCCCTGTGCAACGCTGCCGCTTCCGGCACTTTTCCCCGGCCCTGCATGCGGACTTGAAACAACGGCCGCGATCGTCTATATCAGCCTCAAATTCTTGGTCGGTATGGCGAAGAGTGGGTCCACCCGGTCCCGCTCTTTTTTATTACCTTCCGACCGCCAATGAAGCGACAGGAATCGAATGACTGCAACGGTACCCGACAGCGACGACCGCATCATCCGCGAAAGCGGCATCGATGCGCGCATCGCGCTGATCGTGCAGCCGGTGCTGCGTGCCATCGGCTTCCGCCTTGTCAGGGTGCATCTGACGGGCCAGAACGGGCTGACGCTGCAGATCATGGCCGAACGCGAGGATGGCACCATGACCGTCGAGGATTGCGAAGAGGTCAGCCGGGCAGTGTCGCCGGCGCTCGATGTCGATGATCCGATCGAAAAGGCGTATCATCTCGAAGTGTCGTCGCCGGGAATCGACCGGCCGCTGGTCCGCAAGTCGGATTTCGCGACCTGGACCGGTCATCTGGTGAAGATGGAAACCTCGGTCCTTGTCGCCGACCGCAAGCGCTTCAAGGGCAAGATCGCCGAGAGCGACGAGGACGGCGTGCTGATCGAGCGCGACAAGGCGGCCTATGGCGAAGAGCCGACGGTGCGTGTGCCCTACGATGCGATTGCCGAAGCACGGCTGATCCTGACCGACGACCTTATCCGCGACGCACTGTCGAAGGACAACAGGGCGCGCAAGGAAGCCAAAAAGCGCCGCGGCGAACCCGAAGACGCGCCAGAGGGCGCAGAAGCGGGCGCGGAAGATGAAGCCGAACAGGAAATGTGATTGGGCTGCCGGGCGCAAAGGCTCGGCAACAAGCTCGGGAGAAAAACGATGGTTGTAAGCGCAAACAGGCTTGAACTGCTGCAGATCGCCGATGCGGTCGCACGTGAAAAGTCGATCGACAAGTCGATCGTTATCGCCGCCATGGCCGATGCGATCCAGAAGGCGGCGCGCTCGCGCTATGGCCAGGAAACCAACATCCGTGCCGACATCAATCCGAATACCGGCGAGATGAAGCTGCAGCGGCTGATGGAAGTGGTCGAGAAGGTCGACGACTATGCGACGCAGATCGCCATTTCCTCGGCGCGCGAGCGCAATCCCGACGCCCAGCTCGGTGACTTCATTGCTGAACAGCTGCCGCCAATGGATTTCGGCCGGATCGCGGCCCAGTCGGCTAAGCAGGTCATCGTGCAGAAGGTGCGCGAGGCCGAGCGTGACCGCCAGTATGACGAGTACAAGGACCGCATCGGCGAGATCGTCAACGGCACCGTCAAACGCGTCGAATACGGCAACGTCATTGTCGATCTCGGCCGCGGCGAGGCGATCATCCGACGCGACGAGCTGATCCCCCGCGAAAACTACAAATATGGCGATCGCGTCCGCGCCTATGTCTATGACGTGCGCCGCGAGCAGCGCGGCCCGCAGATCTTCCTGTCGCGCACCCATCCGCAGTTCATGGCGAAGTTGTTCACCATGGAAGTGCCGGAAATCTATGACGGCATCATCGAGATCAAGTCGGTCGCCCGCGATCCGGGCTCGCGCGCCAAGATCGCCGTCATCTCGCGTGACAGTTCCATCGATCCGGTCGGCGCCTGCGTCGGCATGCGCGGCAGCCGCGTTCAGGCGGTGGTCGGCGAATTGCAGGGCGAGAAGATCGACATCATTCCGTGGTCGCCTTCGGCCGCTTCCTTCATCGTCAACGCGCTGCAGCCGGCGGAAGTCGCCAAGGTCGTGCTCGACGAGGACGCCGAACGCATCGAGGTCGTGGTGCCGGACGACCAGCTGTCGCTGGCCATCGGCCGCCGCGGCCAGAACGTCCGCCTCGCCTCGCAGCTCACCGGCTGGGATATCGACATCCTGACCGAGCAGGAAGAGAGCGAGCGCCGCCAGAAGGAGTTCGTCGAACGTTCGGCCCTGTTCATGGATGCCCTCAACGTCGACGAGATGGTCGGCCAGGTGCTCGCCTCCGAAGGCTTCACCAGCGTCGAGGAAGTCGCCTATGTCGATGCCGACGAGATCGCGTCTATCGACGGCTTCGACGAGGACACCGCCTCGGAAATCCAGGCCCGCGCCCGCGAGTATCTGGAGAAGATCGAAGCCGAGCACGACGAGAAGCGCAAGGCGCTGGGCGTCAAGGACGAGCTGCGTGAGATTCCTGGCGTAACCACCGCCATGATGGTGACGCTCGGCGAGGACGGCGTGAAGACGATCGAGGATTTCGCCGGCTATGCGGCCGATGACCTGACTGGCTGGAAGGAACGCAAGGACGGCGAGACGAAGGTGTTCCCGGGCGTGCTCGCCAGTCACGGCGTGTCGCGCGCCGATGCCGAGCAGATGGTTCTGGCTGCCCGCCTCAAGGCCGGCTGGATCACCGAAGACGAGCTTGCAGCCAAAGACGTGACGGCTGACGAAGCCGTTGGTGCGTGAGGTGAAACCGCATCGCACACAACCCGCCCTTGGACGAGATGAACGATCGCACTTGCATCGTCACGCGCAGACAGGCCGAACCGGATGAATTGATCCGTTTCGTCGTCGGTCCGGATTCGGCCGTCGTTCCGGATATCAAGAAAAACCTGCCCGGCCGCGGTTGCTGGGTGACGGCCGACCGCCTACATATCGAAAAGGCCGCAGCGAAGAACCTGTTCGCTCGCGCCTTCAAGGCGCAGGTGACCGTGCCGACCGATCTCGGCGGCATGGTCGACGGGCTGCTTTCCAGATACGCTCTGGGCATGCTCGGTCTTGCCCGCAAGGCAGGCGCGATCGCGCTCGGCGCCACCAAGGTCGAGAGCGCGGTGCGTGGTGGGCTGGCGCGTTTCGTGTTGCACGCGACCGAAGCGTCAGATGACGGCGTCCGTAAGATCAGCCAGGCGCGACGGGCAACCGTCCACCTCGGCGGCCCCGCTATCCACGCCTACAAACTTTTCTCCGAGGCCGAGTTGAGCTTGGCATTGGGGGGTACAAATGTGATACATGCTGCCGTCCTCGCGGGAGACGCGGGCAGGGCGGTCCAGAAGCGCATGGTTGCGCTCGACCGGTATCGGGGCGGTTCCCCGGACGATCTGGCAATGCTTGCGGCCGTTGCTGACGAAGATGATGCCGCAGAGGATATGGAATGAGCGATACGAAATCGGGCGACGACAAGACGTTGAGTGTTACGCCGAAGAAGACCTTGACGCTGAAGCGCCCCGGTATGGAACAGGGCACCGTGCGCCAGAGCTTCTCGCATGGCCGCACCAAGGCGGTCGTGGTCGAGACCAAGAAGCGCAAGTTCTCGCTGCCCGGCGACAAGCCGGAGCCGGCTGCTGCCCCTGTGTCCGTCTTCACGCCGAAGCCGCCGGTCGCGGCAGCGCCCGTTGTGCAGGAAGCGCCCAAGGCGCCTCCGCCTCCGCCGCCTGTCGAACGCGGCGGCATGGTGCTGAACGAATTGTCGCGCAATGAGATGGAGGCGCGCCGCCGGGCCCTTGAGGGTTCGAAGGTGCGCGACGTCGAGGATCGCCAGCGCGCCATCGACGAGGCCAAGCGCCGCGCCGAGGATGAAGAGCGCCGCCGTCGCGAGCGCGAGGAGTCCGCGCGCCGCCAGGCCGAGGAAGAAGCCCGGCTGCAGGCCGAGGCCGAGTCCCGCCGGCGTGCCGAGGAAGAGGCGCGCCGCCGCGCGCCGCTGGCCGCCGAACTGGCGACAGTCGACGACGAGGACATCAAGCCGAAGCGGACCGGCGCCGGTGCCCCGGTGCGCCGTCCGGTCACGCCCGAAGTGGCGCGTCCGGCCAAGCCGACCAAGGGTGAGGAAGATCGCCGCCGCGGCAAGCTGACGCTGAATGCCGCACTTTCCGATGAGGATGCGCGAGCGCGTTCGCTGTCGTCGATGCGTCGGCGTCAGGAAAAATTCAAGCGCGCGCTGCATAATGAACCGCGCGAGAAAGTCATGCGCGAAGTGATACTGCCCGAAACCATCACCATCCAGGAACTGGCGCAGCGCATGTCCGAGCGCGCCGTCGATGTGGTCAAATTCTTCATGAAGCAGGGTCAGATCCTGAAGCCGGGCGACGTCATCGACGCCGACACGGCCGAACTGGTCGCCACCGAATTCGGCCACACGGTTCGCCGTGTCGCCGAGTCCGACATCGAGGAAGGCCTCTTCAACATCGCCGATCGTCCCGAAGATCTCGAGCCGCGTCCGCCGGTGGTGACCATCATGGGCCATGTCGACCACGGCAAGACGTCGCTGCTCGATGCCATCCGCAATGCCAATGTCGTATCCGGTGAGGCCGGCGGCATCACCCAGCATATCGGCGCCTATCAGGTCGAGAAGAACGGTCACAAGATCACCTTCATCGACACGCCCGGCCACGCCGCCTTCACGGCGATGCGCGCCCGCGGCGCCCAGGCGACAGACATCGCCATCCTCGTGGTGGCGGCCGACGACAGCGTAATGCCGCAGACCATCGAATCGATCAGCCATGCCAAGGCGGCCGGCGTTCCGATCATCGTGGCGATCAACAAGATCGACAAGCATGACGCCGACCCGCAGAAGGTGCGCTCGGAACTGCTTCGCCACGAAGTCTTCGTCGAATCGATGGGCGGCGAGGTGCTGGACGTCGAAGTGTCGGCGACCAAGGGCACCAATCTCGACAAGCTGCTCGAAGCGATCCTGCTGCAGGCCGAAATCCTCGACCTGAAGGCCAATCCGGACCGCACTGCCGAGGGCGTCGTCATCGAAGCCCAACTCGACAAGGGCCGCGGTCCCGTCGCTACCGTGCTGGTCCAGACCGGCACGCTGATGCCCGGCGATATCCTCGTTGCCGGCAACGAATGGGGCCGGGTGCGCGCGCTGGTCAACGACCGCGGCGGACAAATCAAGGAAGCGCCGCCGGCGATGCCGGTGGAGGTGCTCGGTCTGCAGGGAACCCCGCAGGCCGGCGACCGCTTCGCCGTCGTCAACAACGAGGCCCGCGCCCGCGAGATCACCGAATACCGCCAGCGTCTGGCGCGCGAGAAGGCGGTGGCCAAGCATGCCGGCCAGCGTGGTTCGCTCGAACAGATGATGTCGCAACTGCAGACGAGCGGGCTGAAGGAATTCCCGCTGGTCATCAAGGGTGACGTGCAGGGCTCGATCGAGGCAATCAACGCGGCGCTGGACAAGCTCGGCACCGACGAGGTGCGTGCGCGCATCGTCCATGCGGGCGCCGGCGGCATCACCGAAAGCGATGTGTCGCTGGCGGAAACCTCAGGTGCCGCGATCATCGGCTTCAACGTCCGCGCCAATGTGCAGGCGCGCGCGGCTGCCGCGGCGGCAGGCATCGAGATCCGCTACTACTCGATCATCTACAACCTCGTGGATGACGTGAAGGCGGCGCTCTCCGGCCTGCTGTCGCCGGAGCGTCGCGAGACCTTCATCGGCAATGCGGAGATCCTCGAAATCTTCGACATCACCAAGGTCGGCAAGATTGCCGGCTGCCGTGTCACCGAAGGCAAGGTCGAGCGCGGTGCGGGCGTTCGCCTGATCCGCGACAATGTCGTCATCCACGAAGGCACGCTGAAGACCCTGAAGCGCTTCAAGGACGAAGTTGCGGAAGTCCCGGGTGGCCAGGAATGCGGCATGGCCTTCCAGAACTACGAAGACATGCGCGTCGGCGACGTCATCGAGTGCTTCCGCGTCGAGATGGTAACCAGGACGCTCTGAGTTCGAGCATCTTGAGTTCGAGCATCTACTGAGACCGGGCGGTGGTCGAAAGACCGCCGCCCAAACATATGAAACATGCGGCGCGGTCCCATCCCGCGCTTCACGATTTCAGGATAGAGAAAAATGCCCCGTTCAACCACGTCAGGTCCATCCCAGCGCATGCTGCGCGTCGGCGAACAGGTGCGCCACGCGCTGTCGGAAACCTTGCAGCGCGGCGAGATCCTCGATCCGCTGATCGAGAATTCGGTGGTTTCGGTCTCGGAAGTGCGCATGTCGCCCGATCTGAAGATCGCCACCGCCTTCGTCTCGCCGCTTGGCGCCAGTGATCCCGATGCCGTGGTCGGGACGCTCAACAAGCATGCGAAATTTGTGCGCGGCCGCGTTTCCGGCGCGCTCCGGCAGATGAAGTACATGCCGGAATTCCGCTTCCGGCTCGACACCAGCTACGACAATTTCCAGAAGATCAACGAATTGCTGCACTCGCCCGAAGTGGCGCGCGATCTCGGCACAGATGCCCAGATTGACGACCAGAATAAAGACAACGACAAGGACGAAAAATAGTGGCGCGTCGCGGCAAGAAGAAGGGCCGGCCGATCTCCGGCTGGCTGGTGCTGGACAAGCCCGTCGGCATGGGTTCGACCGAAGCCGTCTCCAAGATCAAATGGCTGTTCCAGGCGGAAAAAGCCGGCCATGCCGGCACGCTCGACCCGCTCGCTTCCGGCATGCTGCCGATTGCGCTCGGCGAAGCGACCAAGACCGTGCCCTATGTCCAGGATGGCGCCAAGGTCTACCGCTTCACAGTAGCCTGGGGTGAGGAGCGTTCGACCGATGACCTCGAAGGGCCGGTGACAAAAAGCTCCGACCAGCATCCGGCTGAAGCCGATGTGCTTTTGCTGATGCCGAAATACACCGGCGTCATCATGCAGACGCCGCCGCAGTTTTCGGCCATCAAGATCGCAGGCGAGCGCGCCTATGACCTTGCCCGCGACGGCGCGACGATCGACATCCCTGCGCGGGAAGTCGAGATCGGCCGTCTCGACCTGATCGAGCACAATGCTGATCGCACCATTTTCGAGGTCGAATGCGGCAAGGGCACCTATGTGCGCTCGCTGGCCCGCGACATGGGCCGCGACCTCGGCTGTTTCGGCCACATCGCCGAACTGCGCCGCATCGAGGTCGAGCCGTTCACGCAGGAAGATTTTGTCACCCTCGCCGAGCTGGAAGCCGCCCGCTTCGGCGAACAGGGCGATGAAGATTCGGATTCAGCGGACATGGTGCCAGTCGACTTCGACGCCATCGATGCGCTTCTGGTCGACACATCAGCCGCGCTCGACTGCCTGCCGCAGATCGCGATCAGCGACGACGCTGCAACAAAAATCCGCCTCGGCAATCCGGTCATTATCCGTGGCCGCGACGCGCCGGTGGAAGCCGAGGAAGCCTGCGCTACGGCGCGCGGCAAGCTGGTCGCCATCGGCGCCATCGAGCAAGGCATGTTCAAGCCGAAGCGGGTCTTTGCCGGGTGAGTCCCGTCGTCTAATCTCGATCAGACGCAGCATCCGAGGGGCACATGGCAAAGGCCGAGACGATCCAGAAGCGGGCGCCGGTGACAGCACGGCGGCCGCCGGTCGGCGCATCACCGGGCACGCTGATCGCCGACCCGGCGGCGCGGCGCAGCGAACTGCGACTGACGCTGATGTCGCCCGACACATTCGAGACAATCGAAAATGCCAGCGTCGACGACGTCAGCGCTCATTGCGACGCGTGGCCGGTCATCTGGCTCGATTGCACCGGTCTCGCCAACATCCCGCTGATCGAGGAAATCGGCCGGATTTTCAGCCTGCATCCGCTGGCGCTGGAAGACGTCGTCAACACCGGCCAGCGGCCGAAGGTGGATTTCTTTGAGGACCATGCCTTCGTCGTCGTCAGGATGATCGACGACGTCACAGCGCATCGTTACGAGCAGATCGCCGTCTTCTTTGGCAGGAACTTCGTCGTCACCTTCCAGGAGCGCGAAGGCGATCCGTTCGATCCCGTGCGCAAGCGCATCGAAAGCTCGATGCCCAACCGGTTGCGCACACGCGGCGCAGACTATCTCGCCTATGCGCTGATCGACGCCATCGTCGACAGCTATTTCCCACCGATCGAGGCTGCCGGCGAATTGGTCGACAGCATCGAGGACCAGATGCTGCGCGCGGCGGACAAGCACCAGATGCGGCGGCTTCACGAGTTGCGGCGCGACGCCAATGTGCTGAAGGGGGTACTTTGGCCGATGCGCGATGCGCTGGCGACGCTGATCCGCAACGACGTGTCCTACGTGAAGCCCGAGACCAAGATCTTCCTGAACGACACGCTCGATCACTCGCTTCGGCTCATCGAACTGGTCGAGACCCAGCGCGACATGCTGACCGGTCTGATCGAGATGCATCTGTCGCTGAGCCAGGCGCGCACCAGCGATGTCATCAGCTATCTGACGATCGTCTCGGTGATCTTCATCCCGCTCACCTTTCTCGCTGGCGTGTGGGGTATGAACTTCGACCCCGAAACCTCGCCATGGAACATGCCGGAGCTGAAGGCCCAATACGGCTATCCGGCGGCGCTCGTGTTCATGGCCGTTGTCGCGATTGGGCTTATCGCCTTCTTCAGATGGAAGAAATGGCTTTAGCGGAAGGGGAAATCTTCGTTTGTGCAGCAAAAAGCCGGCTTGTGAATTGGGCTGGTGTTTTCTGGGGAATTGCACTATATGCGCCGCAGCATCGTGCAATGACATGTTGCTTGTACCGGCCCCTGCTGGACGACATCCCGGCCGAGGGCGTCCCGTTTCCTCAAACAGATAAGGAAAAACACGATGTCGATTACTGCCGAGCGCAAAAAAGAATTGATGGGTGAATTCGCAACCGCCAAGGGCGATACCGGGTCTCCGGAAGTCCAGGTGGCCATCCTTTCCGAGCGCATCAAGAACCTGACCGACCATTTCAAGGACCACAAGAAGGATAACCATTCCCGCCGTGGTCTGCTTGCTCTCGTCTCCCAGCGCCGCAGCCTGCTTGATTATCTCAAGCGTAAGGATGACGCGCGTTATCAGACGCTGATCGAGAAGCTCGGTCTGCGCCGTTGACGAATTGACCGGCGGGTTCTTTCGAGAGCCCGCCGGTCGCGCATTGGAGCATCGGATCAGTCCAATGCTCCAATGAAGAAGTAGAGCGTCGCGCGTCGATTTGGACGCACAAAGGGACGCTCTGAAAGTTTGAATTTGCGCATGGTGCTTTCCGAACGCCGTGGTTTTCGGGATCATGCGTGAGGCCAGTCGGATCGATTGGCCAGACCCGGTTTCGAAATACCACAGGGCCATTCGAAACCGCCCATGGACGGCCATGGGGCAGGATTGCAGGACGCTCGCGCGGCAATCGCGCCGGATTTAACCCGAGCTTCCCGTTGTCTTGCCCGTGGCTGCCCGAGAAACGAAGCCAAGGGAAGGGGCATTCGCGCACAGTGAAACGGCGCGGCTCTTTCCGCATATGAAGGACAAGACATGTTCAATCACCATAAAGTGGAAATCGAATGGGGCGGTCGCCCGCTCATCCTCGAAACCGGCAAGATCGCACGCCAGGCTGACGGCGCGGTGCTCGCCACCTACGGCGAAACCAAGGTTCTCGCCACCGTTGTTTCGATGAAGGAACCGAAGCCCGGCCTCGATTTCTTCCCGCTGACCGTCAACTACCAGGAAAAGACCTATGCCGCCGGCAAGATCCCGGGCGGCTATTTCAAGCGCGAAGGCCGTCCGAGCGAAAAGGAAACACTGGTCTCCCGTCTCATCGACCGTCCGATCCGCCCGCTCTTCGCCGACGGTTACAAGAATGACACGCAGATCGTTGTCACCGTCGTCCAGCATGATCTCGAAAACGACCCGGACATCCTGTCGATCGTCGCCACCTCGGCGGCCTTGACGCTGTCCGGCGTCCCTTTCATGGGTCCGATCGGCGGCGCCCGCGTCGGTTACATCAACGGCGAATATGTGCTCAATCCGCATGTCGACGAGATGCAGGAATCCAAGCTTGACCTGATTGTTGCGGGTACCTCCGACGCCGTGTTGATGGTCGAGTCCGAAGCCAAGGAACTCGGCGAGGATCTGATGCTCGGCGCCGTCATGTTCGGTCATCGCGGCTTCCAGCCGGTTATCGACGCGATCATCAAGCTGGCCGAGGTCGCTGCCAAGGAACCGCGTGACTTCACCGCGCCGGACTATTCGGCGCTTGAAGCCGAGATGCTGAAGATCGTCGAAGGCGAGCTTCGCGATGCCTACAAGATCACCGACAAGCAGAAGCGCTATGCCGCCGTCGACGCCGTCAAGGCGAAGGTCAAGGCTGCGTTCGCACCTGCCGAAGGCGAGGAGGCAAAATACACCTCCGAGCAGATCGGCACCGTCTTCAAGGAGCTCCAGGCCAAGGTCGTGCGCTGGAACATTCTCGACACTGGTTCGCGCATCGATGGCCGTGACCTGAAGACGGTCCGCAAAATCGTCTCCGAAGTCGGCGTCCTGCCGCGCACCCACGGCTCGGCGCTGTTCACCCGCGGCGAGACCCAGGCGCTGGTCGTCGCCACGCTCGGCACTGGCGAGGACGAGCAGTATGTCGATTCGCTGACCGGCATGTACAAGGAGAAATTCCTCCTTCATTACAACTTCCCTCCCTATTCGGTCGGTGAAACCGGCCGCATGGGTTCGCCCGGCCGCCGCGAAATCGGCCACGGCAAGCTCGCCTGGCGCGCGATCCGACCGATGCTGCCGAGCGCCGACCAGTTCCCCTATACGCTGCGCGTCGTCTCGGAGATCACCGAATCCAACGGTTCGTCGTCGATGGCCACTGTCTGCGGCACCTCGCTGGCGCTGATGGATGCCGGCGTGCCGCTGGCCAAGCCGGTCGCCGGCATTGCCATGGGTCTGATCAAGGAAGGCGAGCGCTTCGCGGTGCTCTCTGATATCCTTGGCGACGAGGACCATCTTGGCGACATGGACTTCAAGGTTGCCGGCACCGCGAACGGCATCACCTCGCTGCAGATGGACATCAAAATCGAGGGCATCACCGAGGAGATCATGAAGATCGCGCTGGACCAGGCCAAGGACGGCCGCCAGCATATCCTCGGCGAAATGGGCCATGCGCTCTCCGGCGCGCGTTCCGAACTCGGCGAATTCGCGCCGCGCATCGAGGTCATGCACATCCCGACCGACAAGATCCGCGACGTGATCGGCTCGGGCGGCAAGGTTATCCGCGAGATCGTCGAAAAGACCGGCGCCAAGATCAACATCGAGGACGACGGCACGGTCAAGATCGCTTCGTCCAACGCCAAGGAGATCGAGGCAGCGAAAAAGTGGATCCACACCATCGTCGCCGAGCCAGAAGTCGGCGAGATCTACGAGGGCACGGTCGTCAAGACCGCCGACTTCGGCGCTTTCGTCAACTTCTTCGGTCCGCGTGACGGCCTCGTCCACATCTCGCAACTCGCTAATGATCGCGTCGCCAAGACCTCTGACGTCGTCAAGGAAGGCGACAAGGTCTGGGTCAAGCTGATGGGCTTCGACGAGCGCGGCAAGGTCCGCCTGTCGATGAAGGTCGTTGACCAGGCCACGGGCAAGGAAATCGCCCGTGACAAGAAAGCCGAAGGCGAAGAAGACGCCGCCTGAGCGATCTGACGATACAATCGAAGCGGGCGCGCCGGAAGGTCGCGCCCGTTTTCATTTTCAAAGCAATCAAGCTGCACTTCGAGATCGAAAAATGTCCGCCGAGCCGCTGAAGACACTGTTCCACCCGTTCGAGGCCGAAGCTGTCTCTTTGCCGCATAAGGGCGAGCGTGTCCTATTTCTCGGCGCTGAACCGGGCTTCCGCCTGCCCGAAGGCTTCGATGCAGCACTGCATCTGGTGCAAGGCTTCCGCCCGCATTTTCGCGCGCTGCAGGGGTCGGGCTTCACGGTCACGCCGCGCCTGGAGGGCGAAGGTTTCGATGCGGCACTGGTGCTTGCCGGCCGTCATCGCGGGCGAAACGAATTGCGCATCGCTGAGGCGATTGAGCGTGTGAGGCCGGGCGGATCGATTATCGTTGCCGGCGCCAAGGACGATGGCATTGCCAGCCTGCGCAAGCGCATCGGCGAGCTTGTGCCGCTCGACGGCCAATTGCCGAAACATCACGGCATCGCCTTCTGGTTCCGTCGACCGGCCGACGCTGCGGTCGCGGCAGCGCTTCGCGCCGCCAATCCAACCCTTCTGCTCGAGGCCCGGTTTCGCACCGCGCCAGGCATGTTCTCTTTCGACAAGATCGATACAGGTTCGAAATTGCTGGTGGACAACCTGCCCCGAGACCTGCGTGGCAGCGTTGCCGATTTCTGCGCCGGCTGGGGTTATATGGCGGCCGAGGTCGCCACCCGCTCACCTGGCATATCGGCGCTCGATCTCTACGAGGCCGAGTTCGATGCGCTGGAGGCGGCGAAAGGCAATATCGGCAATACAGCGTCGGAGCCCAATTTCTTCTGGATCGATCTTTTGAGCGAGCCGGTCGAGCGGCGCTATGATGCCATCGTCATGAACCCGCCCTTCCATCGCAGCCGCGCGACCGAGCCGGAGATCGGCGCCGGCATGATCCGCGCCGCGGCAAAGGCGCTGAAGCCGGGTGGGCGGCTGTTCATGGTGGCGAACCGCCAGCTTCCCTACGAGCCGGTGCTGGCGGCCGCCTTCTCCAGCCATGCCGAGATCGCCCGCGACGGCATGTTCAAGGTTCTCGCGGCGCGCCGCTAAGGCGGAGTTCACCGGACCAAGGCATCTTCTACGGGCCGAATTATTCCCGGCCGGTGTCGGTCCGCTTCAACTCGTCGAGCGCCGGCATCGAGACGATGTGGTAGCCGGAATCGACATAGTGGATTTCGCCGGTGACGCCCGACGACAGGTCGGACAGGAGGTAGAGCGCGGAACCACCGATTTCGTCGATGGTCACTGTACGGCGCAGCGGCGAGTTGCGCTGCTGGTAGGAAAACATGTGGCGTGCGTCGGAAATCCCCGCGCCCGCCAATGTCCGCACCGGTCCGGCCGATATGCCGTTCACCCTGATGCCGCGCGGGCCGTAGTCGTTGGCGAGATAGCGGACGCTGGCTTCCAGCCCGGCCTTGGCGACGCCCATGACGTTGTAATTCGGCATGACGCGGACGGAACCGGCATAGGTCAGCGTGATCATCGAGCCGCTGCCCTTCATCAGCGCGGCGGCATGACGGGCGACCTCGGTGAAGGAGTAGCAGGAGATGACCATGGTGCGGACGAAATTGTCGCGGCTGGTGTCGGCGTAAAGGCCCTTCAATTCGTTCTTGTCGGAAAAGCCGATGGCATGGACGACGAAGTCCAGCCCGCCCCAGGCCTCGCCTAAGGTCTCGAAGGTAGCGGCAACCGATGCGCTGTCCTCGACGTCGCAAGGCACGACCAGCGAGGAGCCGAGCTTGTCGGCGAGCGGCTTGACCCGGCGCCCGAAGGCTTCGCCCTGATAGGTGAAGGCGAGTTCTGCCCCATGCTCGGACAGTTTCCGGGCGATGCCCCAGGCGATCGAATGGTCGTTGGCGACACCCATGACAAGCCCGCGCTTGCCCTTCATCAATCCGTTCATGGTGGGCAATCCTTATGCGGAATAGCGCTGGAAAATCAGCGTTGCGTTGGTGCCGCCGAAACCGAACGAATTGGACAAAACGGTGTCGATCCTGGCGTTGTCGATGCGCTCTCGCACGATCGGCATGCCCTCGAATTCCGGATCGAGCTGCTCGATGTGGGCGCTTTCGCCGATGAAGCCGCCTTGCATCATCAGGATCGAGTAGATCGATTCCTGCACACCGGCCGCACCCAGCGAATGGCCGGTCAGCGATTTCGTCGAGGTGATGAAAGGCATCTTTTCGCCGAACACCTCGCGGATCGCGCCCATTTCCCTTGAGTCGCCGACCGGCGTCGAGGTGCCATGCGTGTTGATGTAATCGACCGGCGAAGAGACCGTCGCCAGCGCCTGCCGCATGCAGCGCACCGCGCCTTCGCCAGAGGGGGCCACCATGTCGTAGCCGTCGGAGGTCGCGCCATAGCCGACGACCTCGGCGTAGATCTTTGCGCCGCGCGCCTTGGCGTGCTCGAGCTCTTCCAGGACCAGCACGCCGGCGCCGCCGGCAATCACGAAGCCGTCGCGATCTACATCATAGGCGCGCGAGGCGGCCGATGCCCGGTCGTTGAACTTGGAGGACATGGCGCCCATCGCGTCGAACAGGTCCGACATCGTCCAGTCGAGATCCTCATGACCGCCGGCGAAGACCATGTCCTGCTTGCCCCACTGGATCAGTTCGTAGCCATTGCCGATGCAATGCGCCGAGGTCGAGCAGGCCGAAGAGATTGAATAGTTGACGCCGTGGATCTTGAACCAAGTGGCGAGTGTGGCCGAAGCGGTCGACGACATCGCCTTCGGCACGGCGAACGGGCCGATGCGCTTGGGGCTGCCGTTCTTGAGCGTGGTTTCGGCGGCTTCGACGATGGTTCGGGTCGATGGTCCGCCCGATCCCATGACGATGCCGGTGCGCTCACTGGTGATGTCGTTTTCGCCAAGTCCGGCGTCCACGATAGCCTGGTCCATGGCGACATGGTTCCAGGCCGCACCTTGCGACAGGAAGCGCATGGCGCGACGATCGATCAACGCGGAGGGGTCGAGCGTCGGTGCCCCCCAGACCTGGCAGCGGAAACCGTGTTCGGCGAAGGAATCGGAGAAGCTGATGCCGGATCTGGCATCGTGGAGCGAGGCCTGCACCTCATTGGCATTGTTGCCGATCGACGACACGATGCCGAGGCCTGTCACTACGACCCGTCTCATTCGCAACTCCTTCCGGCGCATGAGCCCGAAACTTGTCGGACAAGGATCATGCGCAAATTAAGTTCTACAGCTTCCTCTGCGCGTGCCGTGGACTCGCGGCGCTGTGGAGGCGCCGGTTAGGCGGCTGCCGATTGCTTGGACAGACCCACCTTGAGATCTGTTGCTGCGTATATGGGTTCGCCATCCGCCTTCAGCCAGCCATCGGCGATACCAAGCACCAGCCGCCCGCGCATCACGCGCTTGAAGTCCACGCCATATTCCACCTTCTTGACCGATGGCGTCACCATGCCTTTGAATCTCACTTCGCCGGTCGAGAGCGCCATGCCCTTGCCCGGCTCGCCGAGCCAGCCGAGGTAGAATCCCGTCAATTGCCACATGGCGTCGAGACCCAGGCACCCCGGCATGATCGGATTGCCGATGAAATGGCAGGCGAAGAACCACAGGTCCGGCTTGATGTCGAATTCCGCCCGGATGAAACCCTTGTCGAAGGCGCCACCCGTCTCGCTGATTTCGGTGATGCGGTCAAACATCAGCATCGGCGGATAGGGGAGCTGGGCGTTTCCAGGTCCGAACAGCTCGCCGCGGGCGCAGGCAAGCAGTTCTTCGTAATCGTAGCTGGATTTCGAAACCGCCATCAATCTCGTCCCCGTAATCGTCCGGGCGGTAGCGCGCCCTTGTCGTTGGTTTCCTAACACAATCTATTTCCGGCCGGAAACCGGCGTTTGCGCTTAACCCGCCCGTCTGCCTGGGTCAATGCGCGCTATTGATCGTATTCGGCCGACAGAATATATGTCGGGGGGTGTCCAGTTTCGGTCAATGTTCGGTTTTTGGCATTCTGGGCATGTCTTGAGGCAACACTTTGAGCTTGGACGGATAGATGGATCTGGGCTGCCGGAAGGAAAATGTCGCTGTGGACAAGCGGGTTCGGGAAGCTGGCCTGAGGCCGACGCGTCAGCGCATTGCGCTGGCCGATCTGCTTTTCGCCAAAGGCGACCGCCATCTGTCGGCCGAGGAGCTGCACGAGGAGGCGATCGCCGCCGGCGTGCCGGTTTCGCTTGCCACCGTCTACAACGCCCTTCATCAATTTACTCAGGCGGGCCTTCTGCGCATCCTGGCCGTCGAGGGGTCGAAGACCTACTTCGACACCAACACCTCCGATCACCATCATTTCTACATTGAAGGCGAAAACAGGATCTTCGATATCGCCAGCGGTCCTGTCACGGTTTCCAACCTGCCGGAGCCGCCGGAAGGCATGGAGATCGCCAATGTCGATATCGTGGTGAGGCTGCGCCCCAAACGCTGCGATTGATCCGCGCTTTATGAGTCCGCGAGATATCGTCTCGGCGTGATCCCCAACCGACAAAAAGAGGTCAGTTCTTGACCCGTTCGCCCGGATAGGCGCCCCAGACAAGCGACTGGGCGAGCCAGCCGGCGTGGCCGTTGAAGGTCATCTCGCACCACTGGCCGTCACAGGACTTGATCGTGCCCATGGCGCCCGGCTCGATGATCGCGACGATGCTGGCATCCTTTTCCGGGTCATCGAGAAGGTTGATTCGGGCATCTTTGCCCCGCTGCCAAGGTGCTACGATCGCCGTGCGGCGGCCTGAAAGCAGCGACTGGTTGATCCAGCCTTCCGAGCCGTCGGCATCGCGCACACGACGCCAGGTGTCGAATTCCTGGATGATCTCCATCGGCAGGCCGGGCTTCATATACATCCAGTCGACGGAGTAGTTGACGCCTGGTCCGACGCGGGAGTTGACGCGGCCCGCTTTCAGGCTGACGAAACGCGGCAGCGGCAGGCCGCTCGGGCCGAGCATTGTGCTCTGGGCGGGTGCTACCGCATTCTGTGCCGCCACATGCGGGGAATGAAGGAGAGCGCCGAGAAATGCTGCGCTGAGGGCCAGGCGGAGCGACGCGAAACCAGACACTTTCATTCCTTTCGGCGCCGGCTCATCGGCCTTGGCGCCCCTTTTTCTTTGTCTTCGGCGGAACCTCTTGTTACATGGAGAACTGGCACCGCGACCGGCCTGCAGTTTCGCCTGTCTTGGTTAAAGAGGTCTCAACGAGGTCGGGTTCGAGGAAACAATGGTAGGCAGAAAAAGGCCCCTCGTCGTCATCACGCGCAAGCTGCCCGACCCGGTCGAGACCCGCATGCGTGAGCTGTTCGACGCCCGGCTGAATGTCGAAGACAGGCCGATGACACAGCCGGAACTGGTCGCGGCGGTCAAGGAAGCCGACGTGCTGGTGCCGACCATAACCGATCATATCGACGCGGCGCTGATCGCTCAGGCTGGCGACAACCTCAAGCTGATCGCCAATTTCGGTAACGGCGTCGACAAGATCGACGTGGCCGCAGCTGCGAAGAAGGGCATTACCGTCACCAACACGCCGAATGTGCTGACCGAAGATACGGCCGACATGACCATGGCGCTGATGCTGGCGGTGCCGCGGCGGCTGGCGGAAGGCGCCAATGTGCTGACCGGCGACAAGAAATGGGCTGGCTGGTCGCCGACCTGGATGCTCGGCCGGCGTATCTGGGGCAAACGCCTCGGCATTGTCGGCATGGGCCGCATCGGCACCGCTGTCGCCCGACGGGCCAAGGCCTTTGGCCTGTCGATCCACTATCACAACCGCCATCGCGTGCTGCCGGCGGTCGAGGACGAGCTGGAGGCGACCTACTGGGAAAGCCTCGACCAGATGCTTGCCCGCATGGACATCATATCGGTCAATTGTCCGTCGACGCCGGCGACTTTCCACCTGCTTTCGGCGCGGCGGCTGGCGCTTCTGCAGCCGTCCGCTTACATCGTCAACACAGCGCGCGGCGACATCATCGACGAGGACTCTCTGGTCAAGCTGATCCAGGACGGCAAGATCGCCGGCGCCGGCCTCGACGTCTACGAGCATGAGCCGGCGCTGAACAGCAAATTGCTGAAGCTCGCCGCCAAGGGCAAGGTCGTGCTGTTGCCGCATTTGGGGTCGGCGACGCTCGAAGGCCGGATCGACATGGGCGAGAAAGTGATCATCAATATCCGCGCCTTCTTCGATGGCCACCGTCCACCGGATCGCGTACTGCCACTGCGGACGTGAGCTCATCGTAAGTTAGCGGAGGCTTACGAAAGCACTTTGCGCATGGTGATCGAGGTCGGACGGTCATAGCCCTTGTGCGCCGGCCTTTCCGTTTCGCGAAAGCCGAGCCGGGCAAAGGCCGCGTGATTTCCGGTCAGTTCGATCCGCGTCTGAAGCTCGATCGCAGGCTTGCCGCGGTTGCGGGCAAGGTCCTCGACAGCTCGCATCAGTCGCCTGCCGATACCCTGTCCCTGAAAGTCCGGTTCGACCGCGAGCTTTCCGACATAGAAATCGTTGGCCCTCTCCAGAACAAAAATGCAGCCGACGATCCTGCCGTTCTTCAGCGCCGCAAAGCCAGTCTCTTGCCGGGCCTTGTCCCGGAGATTTTCGACCGTGAGCCGATGCGCCGAGGATGGCGGATCGATGACGCCGTCCATGGCGGCGAAGGCGCGCATGATCAGCGCCAGCACCTCGTCCCAACGGTCGAAATCGACCGGAAGCTGCTCGACGGAAACCAGACTGCCCAAGATCTAGTTTCTCTTGTAGCGGATCGTATCGAAGCGCGCGGCCAACGCATCGTAAAGCAGCAGCCGGCCGACCAGCGGCTCGCCGATGCCGGCGATCAGTTTGATCACCTCCATCGCCTGCAGCGTGCCGACGACGCCGGTCAGCACGCCGAGCACGCCGGCCACAGCGCAGGATGGCACCAGGCCGGGCGGCGGCGGTTCCGGAAAAAGATCGCGATAGCTTGGATTCAGCCTGCCGTCCGTGCCGGTCTCGAACGGTTTCAGCACGGTCACCGAGCCGTCGAAGCGGCCGACGGCGGCATGTACCAGCGGCCGCTTTCCCGCGGCGCAGGCGTCGGCCACCGCATAACGTGTTTCGAAATTGTCGGAGCCGTCGACGACGATGTCATAACAGGCGACGAGGCCAGGGGCGTTGTCTGCCGTCAGCCTGAGATTGTGCAGTTCCACGGCGACGTTGGGATTGATGCGGGCGATGGCCGCTTTGGCACTGTCGGTTTTCGCCATGCCGACAGCATCGGTGCCGTGGATCACCTGTCTTTGCAGGTTCGACAGGGAGACGCTGTCGTCGTCGACGATGCCGAGTGTGCCGACGCCGGCGGCGGCGAGATATTCAAGCACCGGCGCTCCCAGCCCGCCGGCGCCGATGACCAGGACCCGCGCCCGCTTCAGTCGCTGTTGGCCGGCGCCGCCGATCTCGGGCAGCACGATGTGGCGGGCGTAGCGTTCGAGTTCTTCGTCGGTTAGCGCGGTGGTGATCATCGCCGGACCATATAGCGGAAGAAAAACCTTGTCAGGCGTCAATGCACGTCGCCCAAAAGTGCGCAGCGGTTTTGGGATAACGACATGCATAAAGTTCAAATGCACGTCGCCCAAAAAGCCCGCCCTCGGGCTTGGCCAGAGGTGTGCAGCAGTTTTGGGATAACGATATCCAAGAAGTCAAACTGTTGGGCTAACCGTGCCGTGATCGACGGTCAGGAACTGCGCGCGTCCCTTGAGACTGGAAAACAGCGCCGCATCGGTTCCGGTCATGAAAGCCTGGCAGTTCAGCTCTTCGAGGATCGAGAACAGCGCGGCACGGCGGCCGCCATCGAGATGGGCGGCGATCTCGTCGAGCAGCAGTATCGGCGTCATGCCCGACATCTCGCCGGTCAGCCGAGCATGCGACAGGACCATGCCGACCAGCAGCGCCTTCTGCTCGCCGGTCGAACACAGTTCGGCTGGCATCGCCTTGGGCCGGTGCCGCACCACGAGATCCGAACGATGCGGACCGTCGAGCGTGCGCCCGGCGGCGCGGTCGCGGTCGCGGCCCCTGGCAAGCGCTTGGCGGAACCGCTCCTCGACATCGACAGCCGCTGTGGTGCCGACTTCGCTTTCCAAGGTGCCGGACAGGCCGATGTCGGCTTGCGGAAACGGACCCGCGCCTGGCAGCCTGTCGATCATGGCGGCGAGCAGGCGCACCAGTTCGGCACGCGCCGCGGCAATCGCCACACCGGTTTCAGCCATTTGCGTCTCGATCGCATCGAACCAAGCGTCGTCGCGCGAGCCTTCGGCGAGCAGTCGATTGCGGCCCCGCATCGCTTTTTCGTAATCCAGCGCGCGCTGGCCGTGGCCCGGATCGATCGCCAGCACCTGCCGGTCGAGGAAGCGCCGGCGGTCTGCGGCCGGCCCGGTGAACAATGCATCCATCGCTGGCGTCAGCCAGACGACGCGCAGCCATTCCAGCATGTCCTCCGCCGAGCGCGCTGCCGCGCCATTGATCCGGACCCGCCGGCCGCTCTCGCCGGCGGCGTCGCCGCCTGCAATGCCGGTGCCGATCTCGACCGGTCCGTCCGGCCCATCGAGCCGGACATGGATGGCAAAGCCGCCGTCCCCTCCTTCACGCGCCACGTCGGCATAAGGTGCACGGCGCAGGCCGCGCCCCGGGGTCAGCAGGGAAATCGCTTCCAGCAGGTTGGTTTTGCCGGCGCCATTGTCACCGGAAAAAACCACGGCGCCGGGGTCGAGGTCGATCGACAGTGTTGCGTAATTGCGGAAGTTAGTAAGTGACAGCTTACTTATATGAGTCTGCTGGTCGCGCTCAGGCTGCTTCGCAACTCCGGTCATGACAGCAAGATGGCCTCGTTCGGGCTAAAGCGCGCCGCGTTTGACCGGCCTAATGCGACGCCCTTTAGGTTGTTGTTTTATGTCGGTGTCGCAAAACCGCTGCACACTTTGCGCGACATGCATTAGACCCGCATAGGCATCAGCACGTAGAGCGTGGTTTCGTCGGCCATGTCGTGGATCAGCGTCGGCGAACCGGCGTCCGCCAGCATGAATTTTGCCTCAGTGCCGGTCAACTGGGCGGCGACGTCGAGCAGATATTTGGCGTTGAAGCCGATTTCGATCGCGTCGGACGAATAGTCCGCGGCCAGTTCCTCGGTGGCGCTGCCGGAATCCGGATTGTTGACCGCAAGCGTGACCTGGCCTTCTCCAATCGAAAGCTTCACCGCCCGGCCGCGTTCCGACGAAATGGTCGAGACACGGTCCACGGCGGCAGCGAAGCTCTGGCGGTCGATGATCAGCTTCTTGTCGTTGCCGGTCGGGATGACCCGCTGATAGTCGGGGAAGGTGCCGTCGATCAGCTTCGAGGTCAAAACGACACTGCCGATGGTGAAACGGATCTTGGTGTCGGACAACTCGGTGGTCACGGCGATATCAGGGTCGTCGACAAGCTTTTGCAGCTCGCTGACCGTCTTGCGCGGAATGATGATGCCCGGCATGCCTTCGGACCCTGCCGGCGCGTCGATCTCGGCGCGCGCCAGCCGATGGCCGTCGGTCGCTACCGAGCGCAGCTTCAGCTTGCCGTCGGCGTCATGCGTGTGCAGGTAGATGCCGTTCAGATAGTAGCGCGTCTCCTCGGTGGAGATGGCGAATTGGGTCTTCTCGATCAGGCCCTTGAGCGCGACCGAATCGAGCCGGAAGATATGCGAGAATGATCCGGCCGAAAGCTCCGGGAAATCGGATTGCGGCAGGCATTGGAGACGGAAGCTCGAGCGGCCCGACGTCACCGTCATGGCGTTGCCGTCCTCGTCGCTCTTCAGCATGACCTCCGCGCCGTCGGCGAGCTTGCGCACGATGTCGTAGAGCAGATGCGCCGGAACCGTCGTCGCTCCGCCGCGCTCGACCTTGGCGGGCGTGGCTTCGGTCACCTCCAGATCGAGGTCGGTAGCCTTCATTTCGAGGGTGGCGCCTTCGGCGCTCAGCAGCACATTCGACAGGATCGGTATGGTGTTGCGCCGCTCGACCACGCGATGAACGTGGTTGAGCGACTTCAGGAGATTTGACCGTTCCAGGATAACACGCATGACGAAACAGGCTCACTTGAATGAATGAGCGGGTCTCCGGCAAGCGGCAACCCGCGAAAGGTCTGAACAGGCTCAGAATCTGCACAAACTGACAGGAAAAAACCCGTAAACGCAAGTCCGCGCTACCGGTTCGGGCCGGTTACGCGGGCTTTCTGGGGATAAAACTGGCGAAGTCCGCAAGCCAATGCTTGTCGCCCAAAAGTGCGCAGCGGTTTTGGGGCAACGACATGCATAAAAACAAAGATTTCAAGCGCGTCGCAGCCATCCAAATGCGACACGCTTTGTTTTTCGGGCCGGTCAGGCCTGATCGTTGATCAGTCTTCTCAGCAATTCGAGCTCCTGCGCCAGCGTGTTGTCGACGCCTGAAAGATCCTCGATCTTGCGCACGGCATGCAGCACCGTCGTGTGGTCGCGGCCACCGAAACGCCGTCCGATCTCCGGCAAGGAGCGCGGTGTCATCACCTTCGACAGGTACATGGCCACCTGCCGCGGCTTGACGATGGTGCGCGTGCGCCGGTTGGACAGAAGTTCTGTCTTCGACACATTGTAGTGGCGCGCGACGATGCGCTGGATGTCCTCGATGCGCACCCGCTTCGGCTCGCCCGAACGATAGATGTGGCCGAGGATCTCGTCGATACGGTCGATGGTGATCTGCGGTTCGAACGACTGGCGGAACAGAAGCTGGTTGAAGGCACCTTCGAGTTCGCGCCCACTGCCGGTCACTGTGCGAGCGACATGGTTGAGGATCTCCTCCGAGATGTCGAGCGACGCATCATCGGCCTTGGCGGTAGCAAGGCGCAGCTTGAGCATGCCGATGCGCATGGCGAAATCCGGAGCCGACATTTCGAGCGCGACGCCGCCGTTGAGGCGCGAGCGGACGCGGGGCTCCAGCGATTCCAGTTCCGACGGGGGCCGGTCGGCGGCGACCACCACCTGCTTGGCGCTGTCGAGCAGCATGTTGATCAGGTGGCAGAATTCATGCTGGATCGACTTGCCCTGCAGGAACTGCATGTCGTCGATGATGAGAAGGTCGATGTCGCGCAGCTGTTCCTTCAGCGTCAGCGCGTTGTTGTCGCGGATCGCGGTGGCAAACCGCCACATGAAATATTCGGCCGTGAGATAGACGACACGCGACTTCGGATTTTGCTTCAGCGATTCCGCCGCGATCGCCTGCAGCAGGTGCGTCTTGCCCAGCCCAACCGTCGCGTGAAGAAAGAGCGGATTGAAGCGCACCGCGCTCGACTGCGATTCCGCCACCGCTTTGGCGGCGGCGAAGGCCACCCGGTTCGACGGTCCCTCGATGAAGGAGCCGAACGTGTAGCGCGGGTCAAGCGGCGAACCGAGCACGTTGTGCCGGAATTCGGTCTCTGCAGGCATTCCCGGGCGAGGTGCCGGTACCCGCTCCACCCTGCCGGGGCCTGCTGTTCCCGCGGCCAGCGCCGTTTGCGCTTGCCTGGTCATCTTGCGCGCCGGGGCCACTTCGGGCTCGACGCCGTTTCGCCCCGGGCGGGTAGCGGTGCGCACGACGATCTCGATCTTGAGGATTTCAGGATCCTCGTGTTTCCACAGCTCGGCGATGAGGTCGAGATAGTGGCCGTTGATCCACGAGCGCAGGAAGGCGGTGGGCACCGAGATGCGGACAATGCCCCGGGACGCCTCGGCGACCTTCATGCGTCCGAACCAGCTCGAATAGACTTCGGTTCCCAGACGCGCCTTCAACTGGGCCTTGACCCGGTCGAACTTTTGTTCCGCGGCGATGGAAGCCGACATATCGTCCCCTTCGGTTAAGGTTCCAGGGAATGGGAGGTCGCCCGTAAGCTCCCTTTCGATGCCGCTCTGCATGATCGAGTTCCTTGTCCTTTTGTACCTTTTTCCGCCGGGAATGCGCCTCCTGCATCCATGTTTCCGGCGACCGTGTCTTCGCTGCGACACCATCGCCGCCGCCGGCAGATGATGTCGCCTGGGATCCGGCGCCGGCTCCTCAGAGCCAGCCCGCTTTGGTCATGTCAGGGCAATACAATTCCGCCCGGCGAAACGCCGGCGCGTCATTCATCTGCCATGTACAATTACGCCAATCCCCTACCGTATCGAAAAGACAAACCAAGCCCGTACGCGGAAATGATCCACGTCACGAATTCTGCCATTTTTTGCTGGCCGATTCAGGCTGGGTTAAGGGCCAACGGCCCGTCCCTCTCGATAGACCGACATTAACGAAATCGCTGTGGATAGGGCAAGGCCACGACTAACGGATTTTTAAGGAATGTGGTTAGCGCAGAGCGGTTCGGAGCCTGCGTTGCACTGGCATGTTTTGACAAAGCCATTGTGATTCAAACCCTTTTCCGGCGAATATGAAAAAGGCCGCATCGCGCGAAATTTTCTGAAATAATTTTCTTGACAGGCAAATGTTCCCCATCCCCCACGCCCGATGTGAACAAGCTGTGGATGACCGTCAATAACTTATTGAAAAATAAAGCTGATTTTTGACAGCTGATATTCTCGCCGTGAACGCTTTCAGCGGCTGCGCCCATCAGCAGGCATGTATATGCCGGCAAAGCATTTCCAACATTGAAATCGTGCGGAGTGTCCGTTTGCGAGATTTCTTTTTAAGTACTTGCCGGCAAACGAAAAAACCCGGCACGAGCGGCCGGGCTTGAAGAGGACAAGATCAGTAAAGGTATATTAGGCCGACAGCACCTTGAGTCGGTGGGCCAAGCGCGACACCTTGCGGGATGCCGTATTTTTGTGCACCACGCCCTTGGTCGCGGCGCGCATCAGTTCCGGTTCCGCCACCTTGAAGGCAGCCTGCGCGGCAGCCTTATCGCCCGAGGCGAGCGCCTCTTCGACCTGGCGGATGTAGGTCCGCACGCGCGAGCGACGGTTCTTGTTGATCGCCGTGCGACGGGCGATCTTGCGCGTTGCCTTTTTGGCCGAGGAGGTATTGGCCATGATGCCTCTCTTCTGATCTGGTGGGCGCATGCGGGATGTCGCAGGGCGCAAAAACAAACGGGCAGCCACAGGGCCGCCTCGGTTGGTGCGGCTTATAGTTCAGCTTTTCCGGCGCGTCAACGCTGCTTCGCCTTCTTTTTGGCCGCTGCTACTCGCTTCTGCCGCTGTCGTCACGATCTATCGGTTCGTGAAATTTGGCTTCCGCTTCTCGGCAAAGGCCGCCATGCCTTCCTTCTGATCATCGAGCGCAAACAGCGAGTGAAACAGCCGGCGCTCGAACCGCAGCCCTTCGGCCAGTGTCGTTTCATAGGCGCGGTTGACGGCCTCCTTCGCCATCATCACTGACGGCAGCGAAAAATCGGCTATCTTGGCTGCCGCCTTCAACGCCTCCTCGATCAGCTCGACGGCGGGCACCACACGCGACACCAGGCCGCAACGCTCGGCTTCCGCCGCATCCATCATCCGTCCAGTCAAGCACATATCCATCGCTTTCGACTTGCCGACGAAGCGGGTCAGGCGCTGTGATCCGCCCATGCCCGGCATGACGCCGAGCGTGATCTCGGGCTGGCCGAACTTGGCGTTGTCGGCGGCGATGATGAAATCGCACATCATCGCCAGTTCGCAGCCGCCGCCGAGCGCATAGCCGGCCACCGCCGCGATAACAGGCTTGCGCGCCCGGGTGAACTCTTCCCAGCCGACAAAGAAATCCTGCACATAGGCGTCGACAAAGGAGATCGCCTGCATTTCCTTGATGTCCGCACCTGCCGCGAAGGCTCTTTCGGAGCCGGTGATGACCATCGCGCCGATGTCGGCATTCGCGCAGAAGCCGTTCACGGCCGCGACCATTTCCGCCAGGACCTGGGAGTTCAGCGCATTGAGCGCCTTCGGCCGGTTCAGCGTGATCAGCCCGACCTTGCCGCGGGTTTCGACGATGATCGTTTCATAGGCCATGACTGTATCTCCTCGCTCGGTCATCTAGCTTACATCTGGTGTCCAGCTCACACTCGGCATCTAGGTCACACCCGGCACCCAACTCACACCCGGCACTAGCTCACACCCGGCACTAGCTCACAATTGACAGGTCCGGCAATAGAAGGTGGAACGCCCGCTTTGCACGATGCGCTCTATGTGGCCGCCGCAGCTGTGCTTGGAGCAGGGTTCGCCCTCGCGATCGTAGACCGCGAACGAATGCTGGAAATAGCCCAGAGACCCGTCGGTCTGCACATAGTCGCGCAGCGACGATCCGCCGGCGGCGATCGCATCGGCGATCACCGCGCGGATGGCTTCGGCCAGGGCGTCGCGCTGCTGTTTGGCCTTCTTTTCAGGCTTTGCGATGGAGCCCGCCTCGCGCAACGGCGACAGACCGGCGCGCCACAGGGCCTCCGACACATAGATATTGCCGAGCCCGGCGATCAGCCGCTGATCGAGAAGTGCTGCCTTCAGCGCCGACTTCCGGCCTTTCAGCAGCGAGGCGAGCAGCTCGCCGTCCAACGCATTGCCTGTCGGCTCGACGCCCAGCCCCGCCAGCATCGGATGCGTGTCGGGCGCCCCTTCGGAAAACAGCATGAAGCCGAAACGGCGCGGATCGTTGAAGGTCACGCGGGACCGGGCGCCTTCGGGAGAGACGATATGGAAGACGACATGGTCGTGTACCGCGCTTTTGGAACGCTCGTGATAAAACACGCCCAACATTGCGCTGCTATCGGGCATTTCGCTGTCATCGGACGTTTCGATGCGGAACGAACCCGACATGCCGAGATGGCAGATCAGCACCGGACCGCCTTCCAGATGCATCGTCAAATATTTGGCCCGGCGGCCGAGCGCTGTAATCGTCTTGCCGGTCAGCCTCTCCAAGAATTTTTCGGGAAACGGAAAGCGCAGGTCGGGCCGGCGTGCCTCGACGCGGGCGATGCGGGCCCCTTCCAGAACCGGCTGCAGACCCCGCCGCACCGTTTCGACCTCAGGCAACTCAGGCATGACCGGCTATCGTTGCATAGAAAGAGGTGCCGTGACGGCCGCGCGCCAAACCAAGATGCTCGGCGACGGTTTCTCCGATGTCGGCGAACGTCGTTCTGAGCCCAATGTCGCCGCCAAAACTTGGTCCGGTGCCGATCACCGGAATGCGTTCGCGTGTATGATCGGTGCCGTGCCAG
The DNA here is from genome assembly GCF_040318115.1 of Mesorhizobium sp. M1312. Taxonomy (NCBI): domain Bacteria; kingdom Pseudomonadati; phylum Pseudomonadota; class Alphaproteobacteria; order Hyphomicrobiales; family Phyllobacteriaceae; genus Mesorhizobium; species Mesorhizobium sp. M1312. Next base: position 77,346 of record NZ_JAMYLQ010000020.1, read on the forward strand.
GTCGGATCGTTGCCATGGTCGGCCGTGAGGATGAGAAGGTCGCCGTGCCTCAGCCGTGCAAGCGCCTCCGGTAGCCGCCGGTCGAAGGCCTCGAGCGCGGCGGCATAGCCGGCAACGTCGCGCCGATGACCGAACTCGGTGTCGAAATCGACGAAATTGGCGAAGACGAGATCGCCGTCGCCCGCGTCAGCCATCGCGCCGAGCGCCTTGTCGAACATCGCCATGTTGCCAGCGGCCTTGCGCACTTCCGAAATGCCGCGATGGGCGAAGATGTCGCCGATCTTGCCGACCGCGATGACCCGGCTGCCGCGCACCGTCAACCGGTCGAGCAGGGTCGGTTCAGGCGGCGGCACCGAATAGTCCCGGCGGTTGTGCGTCCGTTCAAAGCTGGCGGCGGTTTCCCCAATGAAGGGCCGCGCGATCACCCGTCCGATGTTCAGCGGATCGACCAGCCTGCGCACCACCTTGCAGAATTCGTAGAGCCGTTCCAGGCCGAAGTGAACTTCATGCGCGGCGATCTGTAGGACGGAGTCGACCGAAGTGTAGCAGATCGGCTTGCCGGTGCGGATATGCTCCTCGCCGAAACGCTCGATGATCTCGGTGCCCGGAGCATGGCAATTGCCGAGAATCCCCGGCACCTCTCCTTCGCGAATGATCGCTTCCGTCAGATCGGCTGGAAAGGCGGGAACCGTGTCCGGGAAATAGCCCCAGTCGAAGCGGACCGGCAAGGCGGCGATTTCCCAATGGCCTGATGGCGTGTCCTTGCCGCTCGAAATCTCCTGCGCCGCGCCATAGAAGGCGGAGGCGAGCTGGGCCTCGCCGCCACTGTCGATGCTGAATCCTGTCGCGGTGTTCGCCGCGTGGCCCAGGCCGAGCGAGAGCAGGTTGGGTACCAAAAGCGGGCCTTCGCGCAGCCCCTCGCGATCCGCCCGGCCTTCCGCGCAGGCTCTGGCGATGTGTCCGAACGTGTTGGAACCGGTGTCGCCATAGCGCTCGGCGTCAGCTGCGCCGCCGATGCCGAAGGAATCGAGAACAAAAAGGAAGGCGCGCGCCATTGCAGGGGTTCATTGTTATCGTTTGTCTGTCCGCCCCAGACATAGGGGGCTGCGCCGCCATTGGCAATTCGGAAGCAGACGGCTTGGCGCGATAGTTGAGATGTGGACACGAACCGTGCCGATGTCATCCCCACCATTCGGCGGGCATTGGGTTCGACCAGGCCGCACCCAGCAGAGCCACGATGGCTGCGAGGCCTTCGAGGCGTCGCCGACCGTGTTCCTCATCAATCTCAGATCGACGTCGAATGTCTCTTCTGGAATCGAAACATTCCGCCGGCTTCGCCGTCGCTGGCTCGAAGGATTACGCGATGGCTGCAGCCATCGTGCGCCTGGTGTTAGACAACGACCGATAGCAATGGCGGTCGGAGTCGGGCGCGGTCGTTTCAGCAGGTGCTGCAGGGAATCGTCGGGCTCCTGCGGGGCCTGAGATAATAGGTTTCGCCCATCGATATCGAGTCGAAAGCCGAACTCAATCCAAGCCGCTTCTCACTGTCGGCCGACCAGGTGATGATCGGCTGGTATGCGAGATTGCTTTCGACTCGAATGAGAAAGGTGCCCTTGATCTCGAGTGTCGGTGGAACCTTGGTGATGGAGTTCTTGGCGGCGGCGGCGCTGAAGGCGCCACCAACCATCTTGCGTGACCACACGACCAGCACCTTCGGCGTCGTTTCGTCCGTGACCTGTATTGCGGTGATGATGATTTCCGGGGTCGATCGGTTGTACGGCTGAAGGGTGGAATTGCCGATCTGCATGATCGCATCGAGATCGGCTGCCGTGATGGTCTGCTGCTGGGTAACGAGATCCGCCACCATGCTGCCGATGCGACTGACCTTTTTGCTGGTCTCGATGGCTTGCGAGGCTTCCATGGTCATGAAGTACATGATCAGCAGGACGGGCACGATGAAGGCAAACTCAACGGCCGCGACGCCGCGGCGATCAGAGCAGAACCGGATGGCTTTCGTGCATATCCCAGCGATCCTCATATATGCTCCCGCACGCCCCATGCCCTCGTCCTTTTCCCACCCACGCAACGGTGCGTTTTCAATTGTCGAACGGCTCGTTCTGCCAGGTTACCGATGCGAAATGCAGCGTGTTGCCGTCTTTCAGACCGGCCATCGACTTGGCCATGAAATCGGTCATGACGGGCCATTTGTAAAAAACCCGCAGCATGTTTATTGATTCGGCCAAGCCCGGGGATACCGTAAAAGCCGCGGGGTCCGTGCCGGTCAGCACGATTTCGCGGTCCTGGATCTTGAAGCCCGCCTGGGCCGCGGCGGCGAAGGTCGGATACTCGCGCAGGTCCACCTCCAATCCCGGGCAGTCCTTGGCGACCATGATCTCCAGCCGGCTGCAGATCATGGTCTTCAGCGTGGCCTCGGCCACATCGGCCTGCCTTACCTGGCCCGTCCGTAGCTGGCGCGCGACATCGTCGGTGATGTTGGCCATCACCTCTTGCCCGGCAAATGAAATGCAGCTCTCCAGTATGGCAAAGATTAGGAGCGCAAATGGCACGGCAAGCATCGCAAACTCCAAAGCCGTGCTGCCGCGCCGGTCGCCAAGGAAGCGTACGGAAAAGCCCGCTGGTCCTGCTTTGATCATATCCCGTACCTGCCGATCCTGAAGGGGTGTCGGAGGGAACATTAGCGCAAACCCATTGAAGTGCGGTTTGGATGATCGTTAAATTCGAGGGAGAGGTTTTAACAGGCTGATAACCGAAGCGGCATCTCAGCGGGGTGAGAAAAATTCGCTCGTTACCGGCCGGCGCTCATCTCGGCTTCTGAGGCTTTCTCCGCATCGCTTTTATACGAGCTTTCGCAATACGGCGTGCAGGACATGGTCTGTATTTCGGCACGCCGATAGATGCGCACCGACGACGCGTCCTGCCGCACGACGGTGATCTGCTCGTCGACGATCGGACGGCCCTCTTGATCGAGGACGACGAGGTTGGTGACGCCGAAGCCCTTGCCCGTCAGCACGATCGTCGAAGCATCCTGCACGGAGGCGTCGGCGATCGCCGGGTTGCCGACGACGATCGTATCGGCGGCCCGCGACAGTTTGACGATCTTCGCCTGGTTCATCGTGACCTCGATGCCGGCGCCAGCCTTGGCCGGCACGACAAAGGCAATGGCGGCAAGGAGCGCGGCAATCGGAAAGGACGATCTCGGCCCGGTCATTGAAGCGCTCCACGGCGGCAAACTGCTCAACGGAACATGAACGAGATTGGTGAACCAACGGTTAAGCGGAGGAGTGCCGTGATGATGTCGGGATCGGCATAGTGATCGCCTGGCTCGGGCCGCCCCCTTTCCCAAATCGCTAGATTGCGCCTTTCGCGGTCCTTGACGTGCCTATCGGGCCATAGGCGTCACTTAGTTTACGGTTAACCACGCAATGTCATCGAAGCCAGAAAGGAATCGGTAAGGCTGTTTATTAAGCCGATCGAAAGAGCTTCTCCGTAGATTGGCAGTATCCGATCAACCGCCAAGAGAAGTTGACGGAGTTGCTGTAACACCTGGAGTAGGAGCTCTCGAATGTCTAATCTCATTGCACGTTTTGTGAAGGACGAATCCGGCGCGACCGCTATCGAATACGGTCTGATCGCCGCTCTCATCGCGCTCGCCATCATGGTCGGCGCCGGCTCGCTGGGCAACGCGCTGAACGCGAAGTTCAACGGGATCGCCACTACGCTCAACGGCGCCGGCTAATAGCCTCTGGTCGTTTTTCGGATCAAGGGCCGCCTCTTTGGCGGCCCTTGATCATTGTGCCAGGCGCTCCTGGGTGATTTTGAAATTTCGGCCTCACCAATCGTTAATCGGATGTATCTAGGCTGCGGCCAGGTACAGTGATCATAGGCGCGCGCCGATGCTTGAAGCCCTGATCTTCGTCGTCTTTCCGTTCTGCATGCTCTTTGCTGCGATCTCCGACATGCTGTCGATGACGATCGCCAATCGCGTGCCGGTGCTGCTTGTGGCCGTCTTCGCCCTGGTCGCGCCGCTGACGAGCATGGACTGGGCAACCTATGGCTGGCATTTCGCCGCCGGCGGCCTGGTTCTCGCCGTGACGTTCGGTCTGTTCGCGCTCGGCGGCATGGGAGGTGGTGACGCCAAGCTGCTGGCCGCCACCGCCGTCTGGATGGGGCTCAATGTACATCTCGTCGAATATCTCGTGGTTTCGACATTCATCGGTGGCCTGCTGACGCTCGCAATCCTCGTCTATCGGAAATCGCCGCTTGCGGCCGTTACAAGCCACAATCCGTTCTTACGCCACTTCGCTGACGAGACGACGGGCGTTCCCTATGGCATCGCGCTTGGCATAGGCGGCCTGGTCACCTTTCCGAACTCGCCGTTGATGGCGTGGGCACTTGCAAGGCTGGCGGCCTAATTCTCGCCGCCATTCTTCCCTCGTCAGGCCAGCCTTCCCTTCTTCGATTTGGCGTTTGAAGCACAGGCGGCTTGGCCGCCTTTTTTCGGGCCGGACCAGACGCCTCAAATTTATGTAAACCTTAAATTAATCACGATCGTAAGTATTAAATTAACCTTGTTTTGACGATTGCCGCTGCAAGGTCCGGCTTGGCTACGTGGTTTTGCCAAGGCGAGGTTCGGACAGATGCCAGCATCCCGACTGATCATTCTAGGCGTGGCGGTGGCCGCGGCGGGTGGTGCAGGCTATGTGGCGAAAAACATGGTGGCGGCTCCGCCGCCTCAAATGGTCGATTCCAGCCCCCAGGCGCCCGCAATCGCGCTGCAGGACGTGCTTGTCCTGTCAGGCGACGTTCCGATGGGCAGTCCGCTCGAGAACAACATCGCCTGGCAGTCCTGGCCGGCCGACGGCATCAACGCGAATTTCATAACTCGCGCCGCGGAGCCCGATGCGCTTGAGAAGCTGAAAGGCGGTGTCGCCCGTGTGGCGATGTATGCCGGTGAACCGTTGCGGCGCTCCAAGCTGATCGGCGAGGGACAGAGCTTCATGTCGTCGATCCTGCCCTCCGGCATGCGGGCCGTCGCTACAGCCGTATCGGCCGACACGTCGGCCGGCGGCTTCATACTTCCCAATGATTTCGTCGATGTCATCATGACCCGCAGAGCCGATGCCGCGGGCGGCGGCAGCGGTTTTACGACCGAAACCATCCTCAAGAACATTCGCGTCCTGGCAATCGACCAGACCATCCAGGAGGACGAGGAAGGCAAGAGGACCAGGGTCGGCCAGACCGCCACGCTGGCGCTGACGCCTCAGCAGGCGGAAATCATCACCGTCGCCCAGCAGATGGCGGATCGCCTGACATTGGCGCTGCGGTCGATCAGCGACACGCAGGAAAAGAATCTGGACGAGGCCGACTATCTCGTTTCCGGCAATGGGCGGCGCGGAACGGTGCGATTGATCAAGTCGGGTGAAGTTTCCGAAGTGGGGGCAAGGCAATGAAGCTGAAAACCAGACTGCCGGTCACCCTGGCTGCGGCAATCGGCCTGTTCCTCCTTGGAACGAATGCGCATGGCGTCGTCGAAGCAAATGCGGCAGGCAAGAACGCCGAGGTGTCGGCTTCGACCGCCACTCAGCGCGTCAAGCTCGGTCTCAACAAATCGGTGGTCATCGACCTGCCGAGCGATGCTTACGATATTCTCGTCGCCAACCCGGCCGTCGCCGATGCGGTTACCCGAACCGCCAGGCGCATCTATCTGTTCGGAAAGGCGGTGGGCGACACCAACATCTTCGTCTTTGGGCCCAATGGCGAACAGATCGTCAGCCTGGATCTGGCAGTCGAACGCGACGTTGCCGGGCTGGAAGACTATATCAGACGCTTCATACCGTCATCGACCATCACGGTCGAGTTGCTGAATGACAACGTCGTCCTGACCGGAACTGTGGACACTCCTCTGGATGCCAAGCGTGCGGTCGATCTGGCCACCATCTTCGTGTCCGGCGGTGAAGCGACCACGGGGCAATATTCGCAAACCGCCTCAGGTGGGTCGGCCGAAGCCGGCGTCGACATCGACAATCCGGATTCCGAGCGGCGCGTCAGCAAGATCGTCAACCTGCTGCAGATCATCGGCGACGACCAGGTCACGCTGAAGGTGACGGTCGCGGAAGTCAGCCGCTCGGTGATGAAGCAGCTCGGCGTCAACTTGATCGGCAGCGGCAGCAGCAACGGCATCAGTTGGAGCGCGATAAGCGACAACTTCGCCGGCTTGGGCAAGTCGCTGTCGAACTCTGGCCTGGCTATCGGCACCTCGACGCTGGACGCCTACATAAACGCCATGGAACAGTCAGGCGTCATGAAAACCCTGGCCGAGCCGACGTTGACGGCCGTATCCGGCGAGAAGGCGACTTTCAAAGTGGGCGGCGAATTTAATTTGGTGACCAGCGCTTCCCGAGCAGTGTCCGACGATAACCAGACCGGTGTGAAGACGTATGAAATCGAGAAGATCGAATACGGCATTGGCCTGGAATTCCAGCCGGTGGTGCTGTCTCCCGGCCGCATCAGCCTGAAGGTCAGGACGTCGGTTTCCGAGCCGACGACGGAGGGGTCGGTATCTTTGTCCGATGGCGTAACAAGCCCCGGCATGAATGCGCTGTCGCTCCGCAAGCGCTTGGCCGATACGACGGTGGAGCTGCCTTCCGGCGGCTCGATGATGATCGCCGGCCTGGTACGGGATGACATCAGGCAAGCCGTCAATGGCCTGCCTGGGCTGACCAAAATCCCGGTGCTCGGTACGCTGTTCCGCAGCCGGGACTTTGTCCGCAACGAGACCGAACTAGTCATCATCATCACGCCCTACTTGGTGAGGCCGGTGGCGCGCAATGCCCTTGCCAAACCGGACGACAATTTCAACGCCGCCAGCGATGGCGCCGGCATGTTCCTTGGCCGTGTCAATCGCGTCTACGGCACCATGCAGACCGACAGGCCCAACGGCCGTTATCACGGCGTTGTCGGCTTCATCTACAAATAAGCGGGGAAGCGGACATGTCTCAATCAGCGTTGAAGGCAAGGACGATCACCGCAGCGATGCGGTCCGGCCGTTCGCGGATTTGCCGGCCGGCCATTCCGGTCCTGGCGGTTGCGGTCGCGGCATTGCTGGCGGGCTGCGCCAACCTCAAGCGGGACAGCATCACGGTCGGCGCTGTTCCGGACGACTATCGCACCACTCATCCGATCGTGATTGCGGAGAAAAACGAGAAGATCGATCTTCCGGTCGGCGCCGGCGATCGCGGCATGACCGGTTCTCAGCGCGACACGCTTTTGGGCTTTCTCGACGGCTACGACAAGAGTGCCGCTCCGACCCTGACGATCTCGATCCCGAGCGGTTCGGCCAACGAGATCGCCGCGACCGCGGCCGGTCGCGATTTCGCCAGACTTGCGATTGCCAGCGGCATCAGCCGGAACCGGATCGTTATCACAACCTACCAGTCGGTTTCGGCCGAAGCGTCGGCGCCGATCCGCGTCGCCTATGTCTCGGTGAAGGCGCAGACCGACAAATGCGGACGCTGGCCCGAAGACCTGCTGCAGACATCGGAAAACAAGCACTACGCCGATTTCGGCTGCTCGTATCAGAACAATCTTGCTGCCCAGATGGCCAATCCGACGGATCTACTCGGACCGCGCAAGCAATCCGATATCGACGCGGAAAATCGCGGCGCGGTGATCGACGTCTACCGCCAGAGAGGCATTTCGGAAGAGTTCTTCGGCAATTCGGAAGTTGAGTATTGAGCTTGAGCTGCGCAGGTCACGGAAAGAAATGACAATGAGCAATCTTGCCTACGACACAGCGGCAGATGGCAGCGAAACCTCGCAGCAGGACATCGCCGCCATGCAGGCGTTGCGGCCGATCCCGCGCATTTCAATCCAGGCATTTTGCGAGACCGAAGGCGTTGCCAATCCGGTCGAGCGCGCCGGCGAGGATCGTCGCATGGCGAAGGCCCACCTGAAGGTCCATATGGGCGGCATCGCCACCGCCATTGAATTCTACCAATCGGCGCCGACGCCGAACCTGATCCTGCTGGAATCGCGCAGCGAGCCGACGCAATTGCTGGAGCAACTCACGCAGCTCTCCGAATATTGCGATCCGACTTCGAAGGTCGTGGTCATCGGTCACTACAATGACGTCGGGCTTTACCGCGAGCTCATCCGCTCAGGGATTTCCGAATATGTCATCGCGCCGGTGTCGATGGCCGACATCGTCAGCGTGATATCGACGATTTTCGTTGATCCGGAAGCCGAGCCGATCGGCCGGTCGATCGCCTTCATCGGCGCCAAGGGTGGCGTCGGCTCCTCGACCATTGCCCACAACGTGGCCTGGGCGATGTCGTCGCTGTTCAAGTCCGAAGTGGTTGTCGCCGATCTCGACCTGGCTTTCGGAACGGCCAACATCAATTTCGATCAGGATCCGGCACAAGGTATTGCCGAGGCCGTTTTCTCACCGGAGCGTGTCGACGAGGTCTATCTCGATCGGCTGCTTGCCCAGTGCGCCGAGCACCTGTCGCTGCTCGCAGCGCCTTCAACGCTCGAAAGGGTCTACGATTTCGATCCCGACGCTTTCACGCAGCTTATCGACACGGCCCAGCGCAGTGTGCCGCTTCTGGTGCTCGATGTCCCGCACGTCTGGACTGGCTGGACCAAGAACATACTGCTCAAGGCCGACGAGATTGTGATCACGGCGACGCCGGAGCTAGCCAATCTGCGCAACACCAAGAACCTGGTCGACATGTTCAAGCGGCTTCGCCCGAACGATCCACCGCCGAAGCTGATCATCAATCAGGCCGGCGTGCCAAAGCGTCCGGAGATTGCGTCATCCGACTTCGCCGACTCGCTCGGCCTGTCGCCGATGTCGGTTATTCCTTTCGAGCCGCTGCTGTTCGGGAACGCCGCCAACAACGGGCGCATGCTCGGCGAAATGGATGCCAAGAACCCGGTTGTCGGCACGATCAACGAGATTGCGCATGTGCTGACCGGGCGCAGCGAAATCAAGGCAAGAAAGAAAGCGGGCCTCGGCAATCTCCTTGGCAAGCTCTCGCGCAGCAAGAAGTGATGCTTTCGGAGCGGAATTGGTAGCCGATCATGTTTGGTAAAAGAGGCAGCGACGACGGCAGCCGGTTCACCCCGGAATTCCGTCAGCCGGCACCTGCGCCTGCCGCGCCGGCGGCGGCAGCAGAAACGTCGGTACTTGCCAAGCCCGCACCGCCGCCGTCGCTTGGCGCGTTTGCTGCGCCGCCTGCGCGCCGTGCGGTCGAGGCACCGCCATTGGCGCCGGAGCCGAAAAAGGTCCAGCGCCAAAAGAGCGAAACCTACTACGATACCAAGAGCCAGGTCTTTTCCGCGCTCATTGACACGATCGACCTGTCGCAGCTCGCCAAGCTCGATCCCGAAAGCGCACGCGAGGAAATCCGCGACATCGTCAACGACATCATCGCGATCAAGAATTTCGCGATGTCGATCGCCGAGCAGGAAGAACTGCTTGAAGACATCTGCAATGACGTACTGGGTTACGGGCCGCTGGAACCATTGCTCGCCCGCGACGACATTGCCGACATCATGGTCAATGGTTCCAAGGACGTCTACATCGAGGTCAACGGGAAGGTCGAGCAGACCGGCATTCGTTTCCGCGACAACCAGCAGCTCCTCAACATCTGTCAGCGCATCGTCAGCCAGGTTGGCCGCCGCGTCGATGAATCGAGCCCGATCTGCGATGCACGCCTTCCCGATGGCTCCCGCGTCAACGTCATCGCGCCGCCGCTCGCCATCGACGGCACCGCGCTCACCATCCGCAAGTTCAAGAAGGACAAGCTGACGCTCGACCAGCTGGTCAAGTTCGGCGCCATTTCGCCGCACGGCGCCGAGATTCTCAAAATCATTGGCCGCGTCCGCTGCAACATCGTCATTTCAGGCGGCACCGGCTCGGGCAAGACGACGCTGCTCAATTGCCTGACCAACTATATCGACCGCGAGGAGCGCGTCATCACCTGTGAGGACTCGGCCGAGCTGCAACTGCAGCAGCCGCACGTCGTGCGTCTGGAAACCCGCCCGCCCAATCTCGAGGGCGAGGGCGAGGTGACCATGCGCGACCTGGTCAAGAACTGCCTGCGCATGCGGCCCGAGCGCATCATCGTCGGCGAAGTGCGCGGACCTGAAGTGTTCGACCTTCTGCAGGCGATGAACACCGGCCATGACGGCTCGATGGGCACGATCCACTCGAACAGCCCGCGCGAATGCCTGAACCGTATCGAATCGATGATCGCGATGGGCGGCTATACGCTGCCGCAGAAAACCGTGCGTGAAATCGTCGTCGGTTCCGTGGACGTGATCATCCAGGCCGCACGCCTGCGCGACGGATCGCGGCGCATCACCCACATCACCGAGGTGATCGGCATGGAAGGCGACGTCATTATCACGCAGGACATCGTCCTCTACAACATAAAGGGCGAGGACGCGAGCGGCAGGCTGCTGGGTGAGCACGTGTCGACAGGTATTGGTCGTCCGCATTTTTGGGAGCGCGCCCGCTACTATGGCGAGGAACAGCGCCTCGCCAATGCGCTCGAGGCGATGGAGAAACGCGCTGACTGATGCGTTTGGAGGCGTAGGGGCCAAGGTCGATGTTCGGAATTGACGGCACCGTATTGGCGTTCATCGTGCTCGCCGGCTTCAGCGCCGGCGCGGTCGCCTATGCTTTTCTGTTCAATCGGATCAGCACCGAGAAGCAAGTCGGCAGGCGGCTTGAAACGATCAAGACCGCCGAGACGGATGGTTCCATCGTCAAGGCCTCGCGCGATCGCGTGGCGGAAGCGGCCAAGCGGCGCAAATCGGTCCAGGATTCGCTGAAGGACCTCGAACAGAAGCAAAAAACCAACCAGAGCATCGTCAAAAAGCCGCCACTGAAGGCCCAGATCCGTCAGGCGGGCATGAAGGTCTCGCTCGAGCGCTTCTATCTCTATTCGGCGGTTTGCGGCGTCATGCTGACTTTTCTTGCCTATTTCATCGGCGCGCCGTTGTATGTCTTGCCGGGTGCGCTGCTGGTCGGTGCTCTCGGCCTGCCACGCTGGTTCGTCTCGTTTTGCCGTGCCCGCCGGGTCAAGGCATTCCTCAACGAATTTCCGAACGCGCTCGACATCATCGTGCGTGCGGTCAAATCCGGCCTGCCGCTGAACGACGCCGTCCGCCTGATCGCCAATGAATCCCCTGAACCGGTCAAGACCGAGTTCCGCCGCATCGTCGATTCGCAGCAGATGGGCCTGTCGATCCCCGACGCCAGCATGCGCATGGCTGAGACAATGCCGTGCACGGAAGCGAGCTTCTTCGGTATCGTCATCCAGATCCAGTCCCAGGCCGGCGGCAATCTTTCCGAGGCGCTGGGCAATCTTTCGCGCGTGCTTCGCGACCGCAAGAAAATGAAGGCCAAGGTCCAGGCGCTGTCCATGGAAGCGAAGGCCTCCGCCGTGATCATCGGCGCGTTGCCTTTCGTCGTCGCCTTTCTCGTCTACCTGACAAGCCCGAATTACATCATGCCTCTGTTTACCACCAGCGCCGGCAATCTGATCATCGGCTGCTCGGCGGTCTGGATGGGGATCGGCATCCTGGTGATGCGCAAGATGATGAACTTCGAAGTTTAGGATTTCGAGCGCATGACTGAGCACGTCGTCAAAACCCTTACCGATCCGGCATTTCTGATTGCCTTGCTGGTTGGCATCGCGGTGTTTGCGACCGTCTTCACGCTGCTGCCTGCCTTTGGCGGAAACCAGCTCAAGGCGCGCATGAAATCCGTGGCGCTGGAGCGCGACGAATTGCGCGCCAAGCAGCGTGCGCGGCTTGCAGTCGAGGCCGATCGCCGCCGCAAAGGCCTGCGCGAAGAACAGTCGATCGGCATGCGCAATATTGTCGACCGGCTGGATCTGAGGCGCGCCCTGGCCGATGAAGGCACCTTGCAGAAACTCAAGGTGGCTGGCTTTCGCGGGCAGAATCCGCTGACGCGGTTCCTTTTCTTCCGTCTGGTCCTGCCCTTTGTCGGCTTCGCCCTGGCGGCGATGTATCTGTTCGTGCTCGGGGGGTTGCCGGAGCAACCGCCTCTTATCAAATTGTTCGTCTGTATCGTCGTCGCTTATGGGGGTTTTTACGCGCCGGTGCTCTATGTCAACAACCGCGCCACCAAGCGCAAGCAGTCGATCCAGATGGCGTGGCCGGACGCACTCGATCTGATGCTGATCTGCGTCGAATCCGGCATGTCGGTGGAGGCGGCGTTTCGTAAGGTCGCGGACGAGATCGGCGCGCAATCGGTGGCACTTGCCGAAGAGTTCATCCTGACCAATGCCGAGCTTTCCTACTTGCAGGAGCGCAAGCAGGCTTACGAAAACCTTGCAAGCCGCACCGGCCTGGAGTCGGTTAAGTCGGTGTCACAGGCGCTGGTCCAGGCCGAGCGCTACGGCACGCCGGTGGCGCACGCGCTGCGCGTGCTTGCCGGCGAAAGCCGCGACATGCGTATGAACGCCGCTGAGAAGAAAGCCGCGGCCCTGCCGCCGAAGCTCACCGTGCCGATGATCCTGTTCTTCCTGCCGGTGCTGTTCGCCATCATTCTGGGTCCCGCCGGCATCCAGGTGAGCCAGCGTGGCATCTTCGGCGACCAGCCGACGTCGAGCAGCCAATAGCCTCGCCAGGCGACAATACATCCGAAAGCCGCGGTGCTGATGCAACGCGGCTTGCATTTTCGGCATGTCGATGAATTGAGGAACTGGTCGGTTCGAAGCAAAGCCGGCGCAGTCAGTTGGTGGCAGGCTTTGCCTTGTCCTGGTCCTTGAGCTGGCTCCAGGCGTTCTGCTGGGCGAGCATCTGGCGAAGGTAAGTCACGTTCGCCTGCGCCTGTTCGGCCGAAAGCTCCTGAGAGGCGATCTTCTCGGCCTCGTCGAAGCGGCCTTGCAGGCCGACGACCAATGCCAGGTTCTGGCGGACGCGGCTGTCGGCGTTCGGCTGCTGGGCGGCCGAGCGCATATAGGTTTCGGCCGTGCGCAGATCACCTTCCAGCACATAGGACATGCCGAGATTTGAAAGGATCGAAGGTTCGTTCGGCTTGAGGTCAAGCGCCTTGCGGTAATTCTGGCGCGCTTCGTCTTTCTGGCCAAGCTGGTCGAGAATCGCGGCTTCCGCCGACACCAGCTTCCAGTCGGGATATTCCGGTGTCTGCGCGCGGCGCACCGCGTCGAGCGCCGGCTCGAACTGCCCGTTGGCGGCAAGTGCCTTGCCATAGGCGGCGAGCACGTCGCGGTCCTTCGGCAGGGCGATCGCCAGCTTGCGCATCACCGCGAGCGATTGGTCGGCGTCGCCATCCATTTGCAACGCCGCGGCATAATTCGTGGCGATCCGCTTGTCGTTGGGGTTCTTGGCGTAGGACTGACCGAGCGCGATCGTCGCCTTGTGCAACTCGCCGGCCGACATGGTTTCCAGGGGTTTGCCGCTGGTGCGTCCGATCGAGCCGGTTGTCAACTTGCTGGTCCCGCAGCCTGCTACGCTTGCAGCGAGCGCTATTATGAACGCCGTGGTTATCAGCCGCTTCCCCGTGGCGTTCGTCATGCGGTTGGTCGGCATCTGCACCAGGGCCTCCATTCGTAGACGTGGCCATTACGTGGCCACCTTCCCTCCCGCAGAAATATTCTGTTAACCCTAACGGACAGTTAAAAAGCGCCGACTCGGAAGCCGGAGACCATCGAATGCCAGTCGAACTCATCGAGAGAAAACTGAAGACCACGCTGCCGGTTCATCTGGTGGCGAAGGATAGACTGGATGCAGCGGGGCTTGCCTCGTCCTCGCTCGCCTGGGCCAAGGCCAACGGCTTTTCCGGTGAGGCCGGCAGGACGCTGATTCTACCGGATGAAAACGGTGCGCTTGCCGGAGCGCTGTTCGGCACGGGCGATGGCGAAGGCGCGCTTGCCATCGGCGCGCTGGCGAGAGCCTTGCCCGAAGGCGATTGGCATTTCGCCTCGGCACCCGCCGAACCGGAACTTGTGGCCGTCGCACTGGCGCTCGGTGGCTATGTCTTCACCCGCTACGGCAAGAAGTCCGGCAAGGCGCTCCGTTTTTCGTTGCCGCCGGGCGCCGACGCTGCGCGTGTTCGCCGAACTGCCGATGGCGTCTTTCTGACGCGCGATCTGGTCAACACGCCGACCAGCGACATGGGACCGGACGAGCTGGAGAAGGCAGTTCGGAGCCTCGCCAGGACCTACAAGGCCGAAGTGTCGGTGACCAAGGGCGACGACCTGCGTAAGAAGAATTTCCCGATGATCCATGCCGTCGGCCGCGCATCGGCCGGGGCGCCGCGCCTGATCGACATGATTTGGGGGCCGAAGAACGCCCCGAAGGTGACGCTGGTCGGCAAGGGCGTCTGCTTCGACACCGGCGGCCTCGACATCAAGCCGTCCTCAGGCATGCTCTTGATGAAGAAGGACATGGGCGGCGCCGCCAACGTCCTGGGCCTCGCTTCCATGGTGATGGCCGCCGGGTTGAATATCCGGCTGCGTGTGCTGATCCCGGCTGTCGAGAATTCGATTGCTGGCAACGCCTTCCGGCCAGGCGACGTGCTGGTGAGCCGCAAGGGCATCACCGTCGAGATCGGCAATACCGACGCCGAGGGACGGCTGGTGCTGGCGGACGCCTTGGCACTGGCAGACGACGACGAGCCGCAGCTGCTGATCGACATGGCGACCTTGACGGGGGCTGCTCGCGTCGCGCTCGGTCCCGATCTGCCGCCTTTCTACACCGGCGACGAAACGTTGGCGTCCGACCTCGCTGCGGCCTCCGTCGCAGTCGAGGATCCTCTATGGCGCATGCCGCTGTGGAAACCCTATGACGCAAAGCTATCGTCGAAAATCGCCGACATCAACAACGTCACGTCAGACGGGTTCGCCGGCTCGATCACCGCAGCGCTGTTCCTCAAGCGCTTCGTCGAGAAGACCGCCGCATGGGCGCATTTCGACATCTTCGCCTGGAATCCGTCCGATCGTCCATACGGTCTCGCCGGCGGTGAGGCGCAAGGCATCCGCGCGCTGGAAAGGGTCATCTCGAAACGCTACGCCTGACGGTTGCAGTCCGACAGGAAATTATCGAGACTGAAACGGAACCGAAACAATTTGCCCTCATTCTGGCCGGATGTCGATTTCGATGCGCCCGAGCCAGGCCTTGCGACTGTGGCAGCAGGTGATGCTGTCCCAGGTGCGCGCCGACGCGCCGGACCTCACCATGCGCCAGACGGCGATCCTGTTCACCATCTATCTCGACCCGCCACCGCACACGGTGCGCGGGCTCGCCTCCCGGCTCAACGTTACCAAGCCGGTGATCACCCGTGCGCTCGACACGATGGGAGCGTTGAAGCTGGTATCGCGCCATCGCGACGAGCTCGACAAGCGCAACGTGCTGGTCAAGCGAACTGTGGAAGGTGCTCTCTTTGTCGAGCGCTTCGGCGATGATATCATAGCCAGGGCCCAGGAACTGCCCATTTAGAGCATGATCCCGAACCGTAGGTCAGCGAAGCAAAAAGTTGGGAACCGATTTTCGGAAGAGATCATGCTCAAACACCAGGATAGAGCCGAGTTGCCGATTTGACCGCCAGGGATGCCCGCCTTCACGCGTTCCGTTCCGATCTCGCCGACGCCAGGCTGAAAGGCGAGGTTGCCGCCGACCGCTTTGTCGCCGGCCGTCCAGCGCGTATTGCCGCTTCCGTTGTCGATGTCCGCAAGGCGCCGCGCTCGGATGCCAGCGTAAACACGCAGCTTCTGTTCGGCGACGACGTTCTCGTTTTCGAGGACGTTGAAGACTGGGCCTGGATCCAGGCGGAACGCGACGGCTATGTCGGTTATGTCACCGACACCGTGCTAGGCGGACGGGACCATGCGCCCACGCATGTCGTCTCGGTGCCGCGTACCTTCCTCTATCCGGAGCCGGATTTGCGGTTTCCGCCAAGCGGGCAGCTGTCGATGGGATCGGCGGTGACGGTGACGGACGTGGCCGAAACGCGCGGCACGCATTATGCGCTGCTACCGTCCGGCGAGGCGGTCATATCGGGCCATTTGAGGCCCTTGAACAAACCAGCTGTCGATTACGTCGCGGTCGCGGAAGCCTTTCTCGGCACGCCCTATCTGTGGGGCGGCGCCTCCGGTTTCGGCATCGATTGTTCCGGTCTCGTGCAATTGGCGATGCACATGGCCGGCAGGCAAGTGCTGCGCGATTCCGACATGCAGGCCGCAACCATCGGTGAGTCGCTCGAGCCCGGACCAAATTTTGCCGGGCTACGGCGCGGCGATCTGGTGTTCTGGAAAGGCCATGTCGCTGTTATGACCGATCCGGAGACCATGATTCACGCCAACGGCCACACCATGCTGGTCTCGCGTGAAGGGTTCAAGGAAGCCGTCGCCCGCATAGGCTATCTCTATGGCGGGCCGACAGGGTTTCGGCGGCCGTAGCGCCAGAGCGGCCCTTCTCAAGGGAGAAGGAAGACGCTCGATCACCTTTTGTTCCGATTCTTCTTGGCGATTGCGCGCCGCCGCGCTACCTCTGGCGGGTGACAGAGCAGCCGCGTCTCGCCGAACAGAATGCCGCCGTGCACTTGCCCGAGCCATTCCTCAAATGGTTCGCGCAAAAAGGCTGGTCGCCGCGCGCCCATCAGATCGAATTGCTGGCGACTGCCCAAGCCGGGCAGTCGGTACTGCTGATAGCGCCGACCGGTGCAGGCAAGACGCTGGCCGGGTTTCTGCCTTCACTGACCGAGCTGGCCGGTCGGCCAAGAAGAAAACCGGGGCAGGCGCATCGCGGCATCCACACGCTCTACATCTCGCCGTTGAAGGCGCTGGCCGTCGACATCGAGCGCAACCTCGGCAAGCCGGTCGAAGAGATCGGCCTGCCTGTCACCATCGAGACGCGCACCGGCGACACGCCCGCGCATAAGCGCCAGCGCCAAAAGCTGGCGCCGCCCGACATCCTCCTGACCACGCCCGAGCAACTGGCGCTGCTGATTGCCGCGCCCGACGCCAGGCGCTTCTTCGAGGATCTGCGCTACGTCGTGCTCGACGAACTGCATTCGCTGGTGACGTCGAAGCGCGGGCATCTCCTGTCGCTCGGGCTGGCCCGGCTGCGATCCTTTGTTCCCAACTTGCAGACGATCGGTCTGTCGGCGACGGTCGCCGAACCGGACGAATTGCGGCGCTGGCTGGTTAGCCAGAACCCGCCGGGCGGCATGGCCGAATTGATCGTCGTGACGGGCGGCGCCAAGCCCGAGATCTCCATCCTCGATTCGGAAGAACGCGTGCCGTGGGCCGGACATTCGGCCCGCTACGCGACACCGGAGATCTACAGCGAGATCAAGCGACACAAGACGACCCTGCTGTTCGTCAACACACGCAGCCAGGCCGAGCTGTTGTTCCAGGAATTGTGGCGGGTCAATGAGGACACTTTGCCGATCGCGCTGCATCACGGCTCTCTCGATGTCGCCCAGCGCCGGCGCGTCGAAAAAGCTATGGGCGAGAATGCCTTGCGCGCCATCGTCGCCACTTCGACGCTCGATCTCGGCATCGACTGGGGCGACGTCGACCTGGTCGTGCATGTCGGCGCGCCGAAGGGTGCGAGCCGGCTGGCACAGCGTATCGGCCGCGCCAACCACCGCATGGATGAGCCGTCGAAGGCGATCCTGATTCCGGCCAACCGCTTCGAGGTGCTGGAATGCCGGGCGGCGCTCGACGCCAATTATCTCGGCGCCCAGGATACGCCGCCGCTGGTCAATGGCGGGCTCGACGTGCTGGCGCAGCATGTTCTGGGTTGCGCTTGCGGCGCGCCCTTCCATGCCGATACGCTGTTCGAGGAAGTGCGAACGGCCGCGCCCTATGCCGGTCTCGATCGGCCCACATTCGACCGCGTCATCGATTTCGTCGCCACCGGCGGCTATGCGCTGAAGAACTATGAGCGCTACGCCCGCATCCGCCTGAACAAGGACGGGCTGTGGCGCGTGTCCAAT
This sequence comes from Mesorhizobium sp. M1312, assembly GCF_040318115.1. Classification (NCBI taxonomy): domain Bacteria; kingdom Pseudomonadati; phylum Pseudomonadota; class Alphaproteobacteria; order Hyphomicrobiales; family Phyllobacteriaceae; genus Mesorhizobium; species Mesorhizobium sp. M1312. Next base: position 95,368 of record NZ_JAMYLQ010000020.1, read on the forward strand.
CCTCGCATTGCCCAGCAATACCGGCTGAATGTCGGCACCATCATCGAGGTGCCCGCGCTCAACGTGCGCTACGTCCAGGCCGGCAGAGGCTCTGCCTCGCGCGGCGGCCGGGTTCTCGGCAAGATCGAGGAGGCCTTCCTCGAAACACTGACGCATGGCGATACGTTCATGTTCGCCGGCAAGGTGCTGCGCTTCGAAGGTATCCGCGACAATGAGTGCTTCGTGTCGAATGCGCCCGGCAGCGACGCCAAGGTGCCTTATTATGGCGGCGGCAAATTTCCGCTTTCGACTTACCTCGCCGAACAAGTGCGCATCATGCTGGACGACCCGCAGCGATGGAAGAAGCTGCCGGAGCAGGTCGCCGACTGGCTGCGCTTCCAGGCCGACAAATCGGTGCTGCCGAAACGCGACGACCTGCTGATCGAGACCTTTCCTCGCGGCAACCGGCACTATCTGGTGGCCTATCCGTTCGAGGGCAGACTGGCGCACCAGACGCTCGGCATGCTGCTCACCCGCCGGCTCGACAGGGCGGGAGCCAGGCCGCTCGGCTTCGTCGCCACCGACTATGCACTTGCCATATGGTCGCTGGTCGATATCGGCAGGATATTCAGGGCGAAGAAACCGTCGCTGGCCGCGCTTTTCGACCAGGATATGCTGGGCGACGATCTCGAAGCCTGGCTGGCCGACAGCTGGCTCTTGAAGCGCACCTTTCGCAATTGCGCGCTCATCTCGGGACTGATCGAAAAACGTCATCCGGGCCAGGAGAAGAGCGGCCGTCAGGTCACCGTGTCGACCGACCTCATCTACGACGTTCTGCGCAGCCACGAGCCCGATCACATCCTGCTGCAGGCGACGCGTGCCGACGCGGCCACGGGGCTGCTGGATGTCAGCAGACTTGCCGAGATGCTCTCGCGTATCCAGGGACGAATCGTGCATAAGAACCTCGAACAGATCTCGCCGCTCGCCGTGCCGATCATGCTTGAGATCGGCAAGATGCCGGTGCATGGCGAGGCCGATGATACGCTGCTGATGGATGCGGCAACACTGGTCGAGGAGGCCATGGGGACGAAATGACATTTGCGATCGCCATGACTGCGCCCCTGGCGGATGCCGATTCTATCGGCATTGCCGGCGAGCGCGTGATCTGCGATCGGCGCGGCGTGCTTTATTTTCCCGAGCTTCGGCTGCTGACTGTCTCCGACCTGCATCTGGAAAAGGGCTCGTCGCTGGCACGGCGCGGCGCGCTGATCCCGCCTTACGATACCGGCGCGACATTGCTCCGATTGCAGGCGGTGATCGCCGACTACCAGCCTGCGATCGTCATCAGCCTGGGCGACAGCTTTCATGATGGCGGCGGCGCGGCCCGCATGCACTCAAGCTTTCGCGAACGGCTGGAGGCACTGATGGCCGGTCGCGACTGGTTCTGGGTTGCCGGCAACCATGATCCGGACGCGCCGGCCGACCTGCCCGGCGAGACGGTGCGCGAGCTGGCCATAGGCTCTCTCGTATTCCGGCACGAGCCTTCGGCGGTGAGAGTGGAAGGCGAGATATCAGGCCATTTGCACCCTTGCGCTCGCATCGTGCAGCAAGGCCGCTCGGTGCGGCGGCGCTGCTTTGCCGGCGACGGCGGTCGCATGATCATGCCGGCCTTCGGCGCCTATACCGGCTCTCTCAATGTGCTCGACCGCGCCTATGCCGGGCTGTTCCGTCGCGAAACGCTGATGGCCTATATGCTCGGCACGGAACGGATCTTCGCGATTTCTCACGCGATGCTGCGACCAGGCTGAGCTGCTCTACCTGCCATAGTAGAGGGTAACAGTGTGCTTCGCCTCGGCGAAGAACAGCCAGCGCTCGACCAGCATGCCGGCGAATTGGACGGTTGCTGCGAGTGCCGACAGCACCGCCGCATAGGGCCATCGCAAGGCGAGCGCCGCAATCAGCAGCAATACGGGCAGAGCGAAGGCCAGCACTTGCGTGATCTGGCGCAGCCGCGCCTTGTGCTTGCGCGCGATGCGAAAGCCCATCTCTTTGAGCAGGTAGTTCTCCTCGGTGTGCGGCCATTCCAGCGATCGAACGGTGCCGCCTGCAAGTCCGGTCGCGGTGTTGGCGTTGGTCGGGATTTCCAGCCTGTCATTGTATCGGTAGGTTGCCAGCTTCCAGCCCCAGCCGAGCAAGGTCAGCAGCGTGCAACCTGCCAGAACTATAGTCGAGCCGAGGGCGAAGCCCTGCAGCAGCGCGTTGAGAAGCACGCTGCCGCTCATCGCCGAAAAGATCAGATAGCCGGGCAGAGTGAAGCGGCTGTGCCACTGGGCGATCGGCTTCAGCGATGCATAGATCATGCCGGTGGTGCAGACGGTGGCGACCGCGCCGGCCGCAGCCAGGAGCCCGGCGATGGCCACCCAGCCGTTTGTGCGGCCGAGGAACACCCAGCCGATGGCGAACAGTCCCGCCGGCACGAAGGTCGCGACCGAGGCGACGCCTTCGCGTGACAGCCACGAACTGCGCCATTGCGAAAAGGCCCGCCAGGCGCGTTCGGGCCGGCCGAGATGGCCGGCCGATGACAACAGGCCGGCCGAGATCAGGCCGAGCGCCAGCCCCATGCCGACGATGCCGAGCCAGAAGTCAGGCGGGACAAATCCTTGTCCGGCCAGCACGCCGAGCAACGCGAGCAGGCCGTAACCGGCGCCGGTGGCGGTGGTGAAAAAGACGACGGAGAAGGCTGGGTGCATGAGGCTGGTTGCTGATCAGTGCGAAAGCATTCGGTCGACCCAGCCTAGGAAACCGCCTTCGGCTCGCACCGGTTCGAGCGCCGGCGCCAGCACCGATGCGGCGCGTGTGGTATGGGCGCGGGGCGGCAAATATTTGTTGGTCGGGTGATAGCCGAGTTCTGGCATCAGGTCGACGCCGCCGCGCTCGGCCACTAGTTGCGAGATCGCCGAGGCCGGGTCGCCGAGATCGCCAAAATGCCGCGCGCTGGTCGGGCAGGCGGCGACGCAGGCTGGCACCCGATCTTCTTCCGCCAGATTGTCGTTATAGATGCGGTCGACGCATAGCGTGCATTTCTTCATCACGCCGACATCAGTGTCGAATTCACGCGCGCCATAGGGGCAGGCCCAGCTGCATAATTTGCAGCCGATGCACTTGTCCTCGTCGACCAGCACGATGCCGTCCGAGGCCCGTTTGTAGGAGGCGCCGGTCGGGCAGACGGTGACACAGGCCGGTGTGTCGCAATGCAGACAGGAGCGTGGGAAATTGACCGTGCGCCCGCCCATCTCCGTCACGTGCTCATAGCTGTGCACGCGGTTGAACCAGACCCCGTCGACATCGCCGCCATAGGGATCGATGTCGGTCAGCGGCGCCATGTGACCGCCGGTGTTCCATTCCTTGCAGGCGGTGACGCAGGCCTGGCAACCGACGCAGGTGTCGAGATCGATGACGAGGCCGAGCTTCTTGTCGGTATGGGCGGGAAGGCAGGTCATGGTCTGGCAGCCTCTCTTTCCCGGCGGAACTCGGCCCCGAAACTGAGCTTGTCGGGCGAGGGTTCGAAATGCGGCGGCTGCCGGAAGCGCTCAAACTGCGGCTCGGTGAAGCCGGCTTCTTCAGCCGCGCATTTGACGATGCGGACGCGCAGGTCGAACCATGCCGCCTGGCCGGTCACCGGATCGGAATTCGAATAGCGCTTGCCGTTCGCATCGGCGGAGGTCTGGTCGCCGATGATATGGTTGAGCAGGAAGCCGCGACTCGATTCGGCGGCGTCGTCCTTCAGCCCCCAGCTGCCGCGCCGTTTGCCGATGGCGTTCCAGGTCCACACCGTGTCGGCGTTGACCCCGTCGACCAGCTTGATCTGCCCCTTGACCCTGCCGTTGATGCTCTCGATCCACACCCAGTCGTCATCGACAAGGCCGAGGCCGGCCGCGGTCCGGTTGTGCACGAACAGGCGGTTTTGGCTGGTGATCTGCCGCAGCCACGCGTTCTGCGAACCCCAGGAATGGTACATATGCATCGGCCGCTGTGTCAGCGCGTGCAGCTTGTATGTCTCGAGGTCGACAGCGGCCTCCTCGAAGGGCGCATACCAGAATGGCAGCGGATCCATATAGGTCTCGATGCGGCTGCGCTCCGCCTCCGGCGGCCGCACCCTACCATGGCCGCGCGCGGCGAGGCGAAAGCGCTGCATCGGCTCGGAATAGAGCTGGAAGACGATCGGCTCGGCCTTCGGGATAAAGCCCATATTCTCGGCGAAGTCGAGATAGGAGCGGTTGGCCATCTTGTAGTAGCGCTGGTCGTCCGCAAAGTCGTGATGCCAGAAGCCGCCATTGTCGATGTAGCGCTGAAGCTGATCAGGATTGGCCTCGCCCTTGCCGATCGAAGTTCCGTCCTTGCCGCGCCAGCCGGCGAGCGGGCCGACGCCCGGCGTGCGCTCATGATTGACGATGTAATCGGCATAGTCGCGGTATTTGGCCGAGCCGTCGTCGTCGACGAAGCCGGGCAGGCCGAGCCGCGCGCCGAGCTCGATCAGCACTGTCTGGAACGGCCGCACGTCGCGGTCCAGCTCGACGACGGGATGGCGGATGGCGTCGCCCGGGCCGTCGGCATGGCTGATCGGCCGGTCGAGCAGGCTGATGCAGTCATGACGCTCGAGATAGGTCGTGTCCGGCAGCACGAGGTCAGCGAACGGCACGGTCTCGGAATAATAGGCGTCGGAATAGATGATGAACGGGATCTTGTAGTTTCCGGCCTCGTCGCTGTCGGTGAGCATCGCCATCGTCTCGACGGTGTTCATCGACGAGTTCCAGGCCATGTTGGACATGTACATCATCAGCGTATCGATCTTGTAGGGATCTCCAGCCCAGGCATTGCGGATGACCGTGTGCATGAGGCCGTGCGCGGCGAGCGGCGCGTCCCACGAGAAGGCCTTGTCGATGCGAACAGGCGTGCCGGCGTCATCGACCAGCAGATCGTCCGGGCCGCAGACGAAGCCAAGCGGCATGCCTTCGAGCGGCGTCATCGGCCTGACGTCCTTGCCCGCCGGCTTCGGCCCCGGCGGCGCCGGCCGGGGATAGGGCGGCTTGAAGCGGAACCCGCCCGGCACGTCCACCGTGCCGAGAAGCACCTGGAGGAGGTGGATGGCGCGGCAGGTGTGAAATCCGTTCGAATGGGCCGAGATGCCGCGCATCGCATGCATCGACACCGGCCGGCCCTTGATCGTCTCGTGCCGGCGGCCGGCCCAGTCAGTCCATGCAACCGGCAGTTCGATCGCCTGTTCGAAGGCGACATGCGCTAGTTCGGCGGCGATCCGGCGGATGGTGTCGGCGGAAACGCCGCAGCGTTCGGCGACCGCATCGGGAGAATAGCTCTCGTGCAGATAGCGGTCGGCGACGAGTTGGAAGACCGGCACGCAGCGGCGGCCATCGACCTGGACGTTGCCGGTCAGCGCCGGCTTTGCGTCGGTATCGGTGGCGCTGACGGGCACTTTCGCCACTCTGTCCCAGGCCAGTGGATTGCCGTCACTGTCGCGTGCGAACAGCCCGTCATCGGCAGCATTCGGCTCCTGGATTACGAGCACATGGGCGTTGGTGTAACGCAGCAAATAATCGAGATCGACACGGCCCGCCTTCAGCAGTTCGTGGATGAGGGCAAACACGAACAGGCCGTCGGTGCCGGGCCGGATGCCGATCCAATCATCGGCGATGGCATTGTAGCCGGTGCGGCACGGATTGATAGAAACCACCTTGGCGCCGCGCGCCTTGAGCTTGCCGAGACCGATCTTGATCGGATTGGAATCATGGTCCTCGGCAACGCCGAACAGCATGAAGTATTTGGTGTTGTCCCAGTCGGGTTCGCCGAACTCCCAGAACGAGCCGCCGATCGTGTAGAGGCCGCCGGCCGCCATATTGACCGAGCAGAAGCCGCCATGGGCGGCGAAATTCGGCGTGCCGAACTGGCTCGCCCACCAGCCGGTCAGCGATTGCGACTGATCGCGCCCGGTGAAGAAGGCGAGTTTCTTCGGATCGGTGCGGCGGATTTTCGAAAGCCGTTCCGTCGCGATCGAGAAAGCCTCCTCCCACTCGATCTCACGGAATTCTCCCGAGCCGCGCGGACCGGTGCGCAGCAATGGCTTCTTCAACCGGGCCGGACTGTAGTGCTGCATGATGCCGGCGCTGCCCTTGCCACACAGCACGCCGCGATTGACCGGATGGTCCTTGTTGCCGTTGATGTAGCGGACCTTGCCGTCCTTGATGTGGACGTCGATCCCGCAGCGGCAGGCGCACATGTAGCAGGTGGTCTTGGCGATGCTGTCGGAGACAACAGGCGACGTATCGACGCCATCGCCCTCGTCGGGCGCGCGTGTGTCGGCAAGCGACCGTTGGGACGGTGCGGAATTGGCGCCGCGCAGCGGTCCGTGCGTCATGATCCGGTGCTTTGGTGAGCCGTGAATTTGGCTCTCGTCTTCGGCCCGGGGCCGCGCATATAGTGCTCTTCCGGGTGATAGCGGTCGCCGGCAAGCCGGCGCCGTAGGCCGCGGGTCCAATGGGCAAACAGGGATTTTAACCGCCCGATCACATTCTACCCTTTGCGGCTTGGCCGCGATATTTTTCCATTTTCTCTCAGAAACTTAGAACAAATCAATCGATCCGTCTAACAAGTTGCTCTTGTAATTTCAATCGAATTTGCTTCTTAATTCTCCGATGACCCTCGAGCAATTGCGGATATTTGTTGCTGTCGCCGAGCGAGGGCATATGACCAAGGCGGCCGAGCTGCTGGGCATTTCCCAGTCAGCGGCGTCGGCCGCTATCCGCTCGCTCGAACAGCAGCACGGCGTCCAGCTGTTCAACCGGGTCGGCCGCAACATCGAGCTGGCGCAGACCGGGCGCAGGTTCCTGCCCGAGGCAAAGGCCGTGCTCGAACGGGCGGCTGCCGCTCACAACGTGCTGGAGCACGTCTCGCAGACGATTACCGGCAGCCTTTCGATCGCCGCCAGCCAAACTATCGCCAGCTACTGGCTGCCGCGCCGCCTGGCCTCCTTCCACGAGGCCTATCCCGCCGTCAGGCTGAGCGTGACCATCGGCAACACCAGACAGGTCGAGACCAATGTCCTGGACGGCACGGCGGATTTTGGCCTGGTCGAAGGGCGCACTGATTCCGACATATTGCGGCGCGCCAAGGTCGATGTGGATCGCCTGATGCTGGTCGTGGCGCATTCGCATCCCGAGATCGCTGAAGTCTCGCGCGGGTATCCCGATATCAGGGAGCTCCGCTGGATCATCAGGGAAGGCGGATCGGGCACTCGCGAGGTGCTGGAAGATCTTGCTCGCCGCGAAGGGATCTCGTTCGCGGACCTGCGGATATTCCTGGTGCTGCCGAGCAACGAGGCGGTCCGTCAGGCGGTCGAGGCCGGCGCCGGCGCCACCATCATTTCGGAGCTCGTTGTCGCGCACGCGGTCGCCGAAGGCAGCCTGCGGTCCGTGCCGATCGATCTGCCGAAGCGCGATTTCGCGATGATCACGCATCGTGACCGGCAGGCAAGTCTGGCCCAGATGGCGCTCAAGGCGCATCTGGGCGCGAAGGTTGGCGAGACCGTCCGCGGGTAAGCCGGGTCAGCCGAATTTCCGCTGCGCGTCGAGCGCCAGCCCAAGCCCGACCGAGCCGAACCTGTCACCTTGGATGATGGACGCCTGCGGCACCAAGGCTGATATCTGCTGCCTTGCCAGCGGGATGGCGGTCGATCCGCCGGTCAGGAACACCGCGGTGATGTCGGATGGTTTCACCTGCGAGTCGCGGATGGTCTCACCAACCGTCGCGGCCACCCGTTCGATATCCCTGGCGATCGTGGCTTCGAGCCCGGCGCGCGAAATCTCTGCCGCGAACTTCGCACCGGGCAGCGCGACTACGAAATCGCCGGAAAGTTGCTCCGTCAGCTCGATTTTCGCCTTTTCGACCAAAGCGGCTAGCCCGTGCCCGTAACGATGCTCGACGATGTGGATGAAACGGTCGACCAGGTCGGCGCGTTCCGCCTCGTAGCGGATCTGGCGCAGATGCGTCATCGCCCGGGCGGTGTAGACCAGATTAATGCGCTGCCATGTCGCCAAGTCGATGAAGTAGCTGGCCGGCAAGTTGCGCTTGCCGTCCTTAGTCGGCGAGAGGTAGCCGAGTTGCGGCATCACATGGGCGATGCTCAACAGCCGGTCGAAATCGGTGCCGCCGATGTGGATGCCTCGGCTCGCCAGGATGTCGTCCTTGCGATCGAGAGAGCGGGCGCGCTCCGGCGACACCCGGACGATCGAGAAGTCGGACGTGCCGCCGCCCATGTCGACGATCAGCGCCAGTTGTTCCCGCGTAACCTTCTGCTCGTAGTCGAGCGCCGCCGCGATCGGCTCGAACTGGAAGGCGATATGCTTGAACCCCTGGGCCCGTGCCGCGTTTTCGAGCTCACCTTCGGCCCTGGCATCGGCCTCGGCATCGTTGTCGACGAACTGCACGGGACGACCGAGCACCACGCTCTCGACCACGTTGCCGGCATCCTCTTCCAACCTTTTCCTGAGATGGCCGACGAACAGACCGATGATCTCGGTAAAGGCGATCGACCGTGCCTTGATCCGCGTCTTTTCATGGACAAGCGAGCTGCCGAGCACGCTCTTCAGCGAGCGCATCAGGCGACCTTCGATGCTGTCGGTATAGTTGGCGACGGCGCGGCGCCCGAAATAGGTGCGGTTATCCTCGAAGTTGAAGAACACCGCGCTCGGCAGCGTCACTTCGCCGTCTTCCAGCGCCACCAGCTGCGGCTGCCCGTCCCTGACCACGCCCACGGTCGAATTCGAAGTGCCGAAGTCGATACCGCCGAATGCTGGTCGCATCGCAAAGTCCTGTACTTTTGATGTGGGGAGCGACAGCTCGTGTCCGGTCAGGCCGGGGTCGCGGTCTAACCCACGAACCCCAAAAGGGGAACCACCTTTCGGAAGGGGCCTAATGCAGGTCGCGCAAAAGTGTGCAGTGGTTTTGCGATGACGACATGCATAAAACAACAACCTAAAGCGGGTCGCGTGAGGTCGGTCGAACGCGATGCGCTTTAGTCCTTTCGGAAGACCAGTCTTCCTAGCCAGCCGGTCAGCATGGCCAGCGATACAGCGAAGACGCCGTAAAGGAAGGAATAATCGTGGGCAATGCGGAAGATCGACTGTTCGAAACCGGACTTGCGGATTTCGAGCTGGGCGGAGCTCTCCTTGATGAACAGGCCGCTCTTGAACAGGAACGCACGGGCCTTGTGGGTGCCGACCGGAACGTTGGGGGCGAGCCTGACGGTGGCACGGAACAGGTTCTGCGACAGGAACTGCACGCCGCCGACATTCTCGCTGTAGAGGCCGGTCGCCGTTTTGCGCTCGCGCAGCGCGGCGGTGAATTCCTGGATCGTCGCGGGACTGTCGCCATCGTCGGCCGGCTGCATGTAGATGTTGGCGGCGCCGAGCGACAATTGCTTGTAGCTGTTGGGGTCGGTGACGTCCTGCAGCGGGCGCGTCGTTGCCACCGAATAGGACACCGGCACATTCTCGAAGGTTTCGGACTCCAGATTGATCCAGATGCCGAGCACCCGGTCCTTGCGGCGCACGACGACCGGCCGGGCCGGACCCTCAAGCACGACGATGATGTCGTAGCGCCCTTGGCGCGCGACAAGCGGGTCGGCATTTTCCAATGAGCCGAAGATGGTGAGATCGGCGCCGGAAAAGCCGGCGGTGATCGAGACATGGTCGGTGGACAGGCCGATCTGGATATTTTCGGTAGCTGGCGTCTGCGCTTTTCCCGGTGACGCGGCTGCGAACAGCGACAGCGAGGCAACGGCCAAGAACGCCCTCAAGCCTGCCATCAGGTCAGACCCACGCCGGACAGGGAATAGAGGTTGGGCGGCGTCACGAACAGATCGATGGCGAGCCGGATTGCGACCGCCAGCACCAGCAGCGCCAGCAGCGCCCTGAGCTGCTCGCCACGCAGCCTTTGGCCGGCCTTGGCGCCGTATTGCGCGCCGGCGACGCCGCCCGCCATCAACAGGAAGGCGAGCATGACGTCGACCGTCTGGTTGGTAGTGGCATGGACCAGCGTGGTATAGGCCGAGGTGAAGATGATCTGGAATAGCGAGGTGCCGATGACGACATTGGTCGGCACTTTCAAGAGGTAGATCAGCGCCGGTACCATGATGAAGCCGCCGCCGACGCCCATGATCGACGACAGGAAGCCGATGCCGGCGCCGAGGCCGAGCACCGGGATGACGCTGACGAAAAGTTTCGAGGCCCTGAACCGCATCTTCAGCGGCAAGCGGTGGATCCAGTTGTGCTGGCCGGATTTCTTCAGCACCGGTGCCGCGCCGCTACGCGTGGCGCGCAGCGCATTGACGCTCTCGATCAGCATCAGCCCGCCGACGGTGCCAAGCAGCACGACATAGAGCAGCGAGATGAACAAGTCGAGTTGGCCGAGCCGCCGTAAGAAGCCAAAGACAAAGATGCCGCCGGTTGAGCCGACGATGCCGCCTGCCAAAAGCACACCGCCAAGCTTGAAGTCGAGCGTGCCGCGCTTCACGTGCGACAATGCGCCGGAGAAGGAGGAGGCGATGACCTGGTTGGCGCCGGTGGCGACCGCGATGGCAGGCGGTATATTGTAGAAGATCAGCAGCGGCGTGATAAGAAAGCCGCCGCCCACTCCGAACATGCCCGAAAGGAAACCCACCGCCGCGCCCATGGCCAGCAGCACGAAGATGTTGACGGAAATTTCCGCGATCGGGAGATAGATGCCCACCCGTCAGTCTCGATCAGTTTGCCTCTCGACGAATGCAACCGTTGCGGGCATTTCGCGCCCAGAAGCCTATCTCGTTCTTGCGCCGGCCGGGCGGCGAAGTCAAACCTCGCCACGCCGCCGAAACAAAAAACAACTCAATCAGTTAACAGGCAAATGTGTGGCAAAGGCGTCGCGGAAACGACGCATCTGACGTTATTTGCGCGCAAGGAGAGCCTTGACCAGTTTCTCGTCGACCGCTCCTGTCGCCTTCAGGTCGTTGTCGGTCTGGAAAGCCATGATGGCATCCTTGGTTTTCTGGCCCATCACGCCGTCGGCATTGCCGGCCTCATAGCCATTCTTGTTGAGAATGCGCTGGATGTTCTGAACGACCTTTTTCATGTCGACGCTGGCGGTCGTCTGCGGTGTGCCGTCCTGCCATGATTCGGGAATGTCGGCCGAATTGGCCGCAGGATCGAGCGGCTTTGCCTTCCACAGTTCGGCGGTGGCGCGTGCGCGTTCGAGCTGCTCGGGTCTGAGCGCCTTGGCGATCTCGTCGCGCTTTGCCGCCGCATCCTTGTCGCCGGTCTTGGCGACGAGTGCGAACCATTTGTAGGATTCTTCGAGATTCTGCTTCATGCCGACGCCCTTCGCCGCCAGGATGCCGAGATTGAACTGGCTGTCCTTGATACCGAGATCGGCGGCGGCCTGGAACCAGTGCGCGGCCGATTCATTGTCGGTCACGCCGTCCGCAGCCATGGCAAAGAGCACGGCGAGATTGTGCATGGCGCTGGCGTTGCCCTGTGACGCGGCGAGCTGGTACCAGGTCTTCGCCTTTTTCACGTCGCGCGCGATGCCGGTGCCCTTCTCATAGAAGTTGCCGATGCGGTACTCCGCTGGTGCGAAGCCGAGTTCTGCTGATTTCTCGTACCATTTGGCGGCCGCTGCCATGTCTTGCTTGACGCCGCGCGATTCGGCATAGCGCGAGCCGATCTCGAACAACGCCTTGGCGTCGCCGCCGGCCGCTGCGTCACGCAAGGCAGCTGGACCGGCATCGGCCGGGATGTCGATCTTGGCAATGGCCGCCGTCGAAGCATCCGCAAGCGTGACCGCGCCAGTCATGTCCTGGGTCGCGGGTGTGCCGGCCGGCGCTGTGGCCATTGGCTCGGCGTCCGCAGCCGTCAAGCCCGCAGGTGCCGAGGCTGTCACGTTCGCTGCCGCCGGATCGGACGGCGCCGTTGGCGTTATGGGCGCAGGAACGGCTTCGGCCTCGGGTGCGGTGCCCATCGGAGTTCCGGCGTCCGACCGCGCGGCGCGGGCGGTCTGTGCCGGCATGTCGTCTTCGGCTACCGGTTCGGACGGCTCTGCCTGCCGGATGGCGCGGGCCGGCGCGCTGTCCTGTGCTGCAGTTTGCGCGTCCGTCTTCGACTCGCTGGCGGTATCGGCCGACGCGGTGTCCGCTGGCTGCGCGGCCACGATCGGCGCCGCATCATTGCTGGCTCTTTCGACGGGATCGGAGAAAAAGGCCTTGCCCAATTGTAAGCCGGCGAGCGCCAGCATGACTGCTGCGGCCGCCATCAGGATCGGCTTGCGCCGCGCCTTGAGCAGATCGCCGATCCTGAGCGCCTTCACCGGGCCGCTCATCGTCGATTGCCGCTTGAGAGCGTCGGCCTCGGCAGCGGCCGCTTGCGCCGCGCGTCTGGCTGCGGCGATGAAGTCGGATTTCGATGCATCGGCATTGCCGGCCCTGACCGGCGGTCCGCGTTCGTCGCGCACGCGTTTCATGATGGCGTTGAGGTCGGGGGGGCCGGAGCCGGGCTCCAGCGGGCGGTTGGCAACCTTCGGATCCAGCGGCTCGTCGAGATCGGCGCTCGGTATCTCGACATCAGGCGCCGAGCCGGCAAGCGGTGGAACGTCTGCCTCCTTCTTACCCTTGAAGGCGCGCGCCAGTCCGCCGAGCATCGACTTCCGGCCGCCGGGCTGTTCACTTTTCTCCGTCACCGTATCCGAACCAAGCGCCGCCATGGCCGCGGCCGCGGCGGCTTCGGCCGGCGTGCGCGGGTCTGGCTCATTGCGCATGATGGCAGTGGCACGGCTGTCGAGGTCGGCCATGTCCCCAGTCAGCGGTAATGGCTGGTCGATGTCCATGGACGGCGCGTCCCGAACGGCCATCTTTGACGATCGCGCGCCGCGCCAGCTGTCCGGCTCGGCCGGTTGCGTGTTCAGAAGTTCCCTCACCGCGTCGGTCGGCTCGCCGGTTTCCAGTGAGCCCAGTCGGTCGACGATCTTGAGCAGCGTGTCATGGATGGCCTCGAAGGTCCTCGAATTGCGCTCGTCGGAACGGCGCGTCAGTGCTTCGAGCGTCTTCAGATCCTGGGCGAGGCCAGAGACGGCCGCCGTATTGGCACTGGAGCCGGCCAACGAACGGACGGCGCTCTCGGCCGCCTCGCGCGCCGCGCTGAGGATGGAATCGCGGGTGCCAGCCAGCGACTTCTCGATTTCGTTGAGACGAGGGCTGATGTCCTCGAATTCCGGCAGTGGCGTGCCGGGCTTCGAAAGATGCGCCGATAGACCCGCGACTTGCGTTTCAAGGCTGCGTATCAGGGCCGGGTCGATGCCGGCGACTTGTGCCGCGGATGAATCCAGCCGGCTTGAAATATCTTCGAGGCGGCCTTCCAGGCCACGGATCGCCGCTTCGCTTGCGGAATCGGGAACGCGCGTTTCCATGCGCTGGGCAAGCGCGCTGAAGCGGGCGTCGATGGCGTCCATCATGCCGGCTCCGTCGATCTGCGGCATGCGCTGGTCCAGCCTGTCGACGACTTCGTCCAGCCGGCGCTCGAGATCACGAAACAGCATATTGCCTTGTTCGATCGCGTCGCCTTGGCGGCGCTCCATCATGCCGGACAGCACGTCGAAACGTTGCTCCAGCCCCTGGAAGATGTAGTCGGCATCCGGCATGGCAGGTGCCCGGTCGATCTTGTCGGCAATGAGCGCGATCTGCTTGTCGAGACGCTCCATCGCCTGCTCCGGCAAATTGGCCCGGCCGGCAAGATCGTCGACCCGGCTCGACAACATGTTGAGGCGGTCGATGACCTCGCCGCTGGGGTGAACTTGCGTGACTTCCTCGATCTGCTGGGCAAGCGAGGCGATCCGCTTCTCGATGCGTTCGAAGGGTTCTGGGTCGAATGACTTGGCCTGCGCGGCGACGGTGGATGCGACGATAGCGCGGGAAATCTCGTCCAGCCGCTCGTCGATCATACCGAATGTTCCGCTGCCGCGATTGTCCTGCTGCCTGGCGAAATGATCAACGGCGCCTGCAAGCGTGCGGACCTTTTCTTCAAGCGACCGCAGCGACAGTGATTCCGGCAAATTGTTGACGGCATTGCTGATCTGTTCGAGCCGGTCGGTCAGCATCGAAAGACCGGGTGCGTCCGACCGCTTGCGCTGATCGGCATCGACACGATCCTCGAATGCGGTCCAGCGGCGGTCGAAATCGTCCCAGCGGCGGCCAACCGCCTGCACGCTCTCCTCGCGCGCCAGCGTGTCGAGCGCGGCCTTGACCTGCTCCAGTTCGAGCCGGAGCATGTTGACGCTCCTGTCGTCGCTCCTTTCCGCCAGAGTCTGGATAGCGCCAGAAAGCCGCTCGAACTCGACGCCGAGTTCGGCGCTGCCTTTGCCGCCTCCCGCTGACTGGCCACCCGGCTGAGCGCTTGCCTGGAAAGCCCGCTCGATGTCCTTGCGCAGCGCTTCGAATTCGCGCTGCAGGCCGGCGGTCATCTGGTGGCGCAGTTCCTCGCGCAAGCCGCGCAATTCGCCGGCGATCTTGCCGACCACGGCTACGCCGTCTTCTTGGCCGCGCACGCGGTCGATATCGCGGGCGATCGCCTGGTAACTCTGGTCGAAAGTAGTCGGCGCCGGGCTTTTCGGCGGCTGCGCGACGCGCGGCTCCTCATAGGGTCGGGCGCTGGCATAGCGCGGCTCCGCGCTCGGCCGGCGCGGCTCGGGACGCTCGCTCAGGTCCTCGCGCGTCCGCTCCAGCCGCTGCTCCAGCGTTTCCAGGGAACGGTTGAGCTGTTCAAGCGTGGTGTGCGGCCTGCGCTGCCTGCCGGCGTTGAGTATATCGAGATAGGACCGCTTGCTGTTCATCGATGCGCCCGTTCAGAATTACTGCTGGCTTATGACCAGTTTCCCAAAGTCCTGCCGGAAACGAAGGCGTCCGCGTGGCTTTGCTGCGGTGGAAGACCAACTTCCCGGGGTTCACCCGCGCTCCGAAAAACCGTGAAAAATTCGCTACAGGATAAACACGGGTAACCGACATGCGCACATTTCGCCCAACGTGGTAAACAACGCGTTAACTAAGCTTAAGAAGTTACAACGTTGTTGGCGGGCCGCCTAAGGCGCCGCCGGACCATGCGCTGGCGGATGCGGCAAAAAGTTCCTCCCGCACAACGCCCTTGCTTCGTGAGGCGGCTATCGGTATAGAATTGACGTAAACGTAAAGGTGCACAGACTGTGCCGTTTGCGATTTGTTTGTCGAAACCACGAGTGGAAGCACGCCCCCGCTTCCACTCAGGCGACGCATGGTCCGGGACCGCGGCGCCACCAGATGGGGAAAGCCAGTGACCATGAAACTTGTTTCGCCCGGCGAAGCCGCGGCCAATACCAATGACATGTCTGATAAAGCCGGCGAGGATCTTGTCCGCATCGGCGAGATGGCCAAGAAATACGGAGTAACGCTGCGCACGCTGCGTTTCTACGAGGACAAGGGCCTTCTCAATCCGCAGCGCGACGGCTCGACCCGTCTCTACACGCGCCGCGACAAGGCGCGGCTGAAGCTGATCCTGCTCGGCCGCAAGGTCGGATTCTCGCTGCGCGACGTCAAGCAGATGATGGATCTCTACGACCCGACCGGCTCCAACACCAAGCAGTTGCGACTGGCGCTCGACAAGTCGGAGAAGCAGCTTGCCCGTCTGCAGAAGCAGCGGGCGCTGATCGACGATGCCATCAACGAGTTGAGCAACTCGATGGCGGCGGTGCGTCAGATGTTGATCGAACGTTCGGCGCCGCAGGCCAGCGCCGCCGGATAATTCGACCTCGCCGGCTTCCGGTGAACGGCCTTTGACGATGAGAGCCGCGTGGCGTTGGCCGCGCGGCTCTTCTACCTTCCGGCTGCGCCGGGAATACATTTCAATCGTTCCGCACTGGCTTCAATGGTGTAGCGCCGCTACGCTAGCGGGTGAGGTTTCGGAAAAATTTGCCACATCAAAAAATTGACGTTTACGGAAACGTCAACTTTTGCTATCCCGACCTGAACATTGGTCCGCATGCTGTCCCTAATTCTTGGGGCGTTGATTTCGGAGCCAAGGCCGCATGGTGGAGGAAACGCATGCCGATCTACAGGGCGCCGGTCCAGGACACGCTGTTTGTGCTGAACGAGGTACTGGGCTACCAACGCCATTCCAATCTTCCCGGATTTTCCGACGCGACGCCGGATTTGGTCGAGGCCATCCTCGCCGAGGGCGCCAAGCTCGCCGAAAACGTCATGCAGCCGCTCAACCGCGTCGGCGACTTGGAAGGTTGCGTGCGCCATGAGAATGGTTCGGTGACGACGCCGAAAGGCTTCAAGGAGGCCTTCGATCAGTATCGCGAGGGGGGCTGGATGGGGCTGGCCGCGCCTGTCGAATTTGGCGGCCAGGGTCTGCCTTACGCGGTGCATACCGCTGTTTCCGAATATATGATTTCGGCCAACATGTCGCTGATGATGTATCCCGGCCTGACGCAGGGCGCGATAGCGGCGATCATTACCCATGGCACCGAGGAGCAGAAGGCGACATGGCTGCCGAAGCTGGTCGAAGGCGTCTGGACCGGCACCATGAACCTCACCGAGCCGCATTGCGGCACCGATCTCGGCCTGCTGCGCACCAAGGCGGTTCCCAACGGCGACGGCACCTATAGGATTTCAGGCCAGAAGATCTTCATCTCGGCCGGCGAGCACGACATGGCGGACAACATCGTCCACCTCGTGCTGGCCCGCATCGAGGGTGCGCCGGAAGGCGTGAAGGGCATTTCGCTGTTCATCGTGCCGAAGCTCAAGCTCGATGCATCAGGCAATCCTGGCGATAAGAACACCGTCTCCTGCGGCTCAATCGAGGAGAAGATGGGCATCCATGGCAATTCGACCTGCGTTATGAACTATGACGAGGCACAAGGCACGCTGCTTGGCGAGGCCAATGGCGGGCTGAAGGCCATGTTCACGATGATGAATGAGGCGAGGCTCGGCGTCGGCCTGCAGGGGCTTTCTCTGTCGGAGGTCGCCTACCAAAACGCTGTGTCCTATGCCAAGGATCGCCTGCAGGGCCGCTCGCTGTCCGGCCCGAAGGCGCCGGACAAGAAAGCCGACCCGATCATCGTCCACCCCGATATCCGCCGCAGCCTGATGACCATGAAGGCCTTCAACGAGGCCGGTCGCGCACTGGCGCTGTGGACGGCGATCAAGTCCGATATCGCCCACCGTGCCAGTGATGACAAGGATCGCCAGGCTGCCGACGACTACACCGGGCTGATGACGCCGGTGGTCAAGGGCGTGCTCACCGACAAGGGTTTCGACCACGCCGTGATGGCGCAGCAAGTGTTCGGCGGGCACGGCTATATCGAAGAGCACGGCATGAGCCAGTTCGTGCGCGATGCCCGTATCGCCATGATCTACGAGGGCGCCAACGGCATCCAGGCGCTCGACCTCGTCGGCCGCAAGCTAGCCTTGAATGGCGGCCGCGCGGTGCAGGCCTTCTTCAAGGAGGTCGGCGAATTCTGCGAGGAGAACCGCACCGACGAGAAGATGGCGCCTTTCACCAAGGCGCTGAAGAAGGGCCTCAACGATCTGCAGGCGGCCACGATGTGGCTGATGCAGAACGGCATGGCCAAGCCCGACAACGCCGGCGCCGCCTCGACCGACTACATGCATCTCTTCGGATTGGTGGCGCTGGGCTACATGTGGGCGCAGATGGCCAAGGCAGCCGGAGCGAAATTGGCGAATGGCGCCAATGGGCCTTCGACCTTCTACGACAGCAAGCTGGTGACGGCGCGCTTCTTCATGGAGCGGATCTTGCCGGAGACGTCGGCGCACCTCGCCCGCATCTCCAGCGGCGCTGATACATTGATGGCACTGCCGGCGGAAGCGTTCTAAGCTCGACGTTTCCCTCCCCCTTGAGGGGAGGGTGGCCCGAAGGGCCGGGAGGGGTCATGCGTGCAGTGCGCCAACCTCAATTCCCGTTCGAGGAGGATCAGACAATAGCATGACAAATCCCGCCGAAGTGCTTGCTTTGCCCAAACCCGGCTGGGCTGCGGAAGAGGTTGGCATGCTTTACGACATGGCGCACCGCTTCATGTCGGAAGAGATCGCGCCGCGCTATGACGAGTTCGAGAAGAACGAGGTGGTCGACCGCGAAAGCTGGCTGAAGGCAGGTGCGGCCGGTCTGCTCTGTGCCTCAATGCCGGAGGAATATGGCGGTTCGGGCGGGACATTCGCGCATGAGAGCGCCATCATCGAGGCGATCGGCCATGTCGGTGTCGACGGCTTCGGCATCGGTCTGCACAATTCGATCGTCGCCCCTTACATCCTCCACTACGGCTCGGAGGAGCAGAAGAAGAAGTGGTTGCCGAAACTGGCGACCGGCGAGCTGATCGGCGCCATCGCCATGACCGAGCCCGGTGCCGGCTCCGACCTGCAGGGCGTCAAGACGCGAGCCGAGAGGGATGGCAACCAGTACAAGATCAACGGCTCGAAGACCTTCATCACCAACGGTCAGCTCGCCAACTTTATCATCGTCGTCACCAAGACCGATCCGGAGAAGGGCGCCAAGGGCACTTCGCTGATCGTCGTCGAGACCGACGAGGTGGAAGGGTTCGAGCGCGGTCGCAACCTCGACAAGATCGGGCTCAAGGCCAACGACACGTCGGAACTGTTCTTCAACGATATGCGCGTGCCGACCTCCAATCTGCTCGGCCACGAGGAAGGCCAGGGCTTCGTCCAGCTGATGCAGCAATTGCCGCAGGAGCGGCTGCAGATCGGCACCGGCGCCATCGCCATGGTCGAGCGGGCGCTGGCGCTGACCATCGATTACGTCAAGGAGCGCAAGGCATTCGGCAAGGCGATCATCGAATTCCAGAATACCCAGTTCAAGCTGGCCGAACTGAAGACCGAGGCGACCATCGGCCGGGTCTTCTACAATGACTGCGTCGCCCGCCATATCAATGGTGGCCTCGACCCGGTGACGGCCTCGATGGCCAAATACTGGCTGTCCGACCTGCAGGGAAAAGTCGTCGACGAGTGCCTTCAATTGCATGGCGGCTATGGCTACATGAATGAGTATCCGATCGCCCGCATGTTCCGCGACGCCCGCGTCCAGCGTATCTACGGCGGCACCAACGAGATCATGAAATTGCTGATTGGGCGCTCTCTCTGAGCGACTTTTAGCAAACCAAGGAGCAGGAAAATGGCCGAAGCTTATGTCTATGACGCCGTGCGCACGCCGCGCGGTCGGGGCAAGAAGGATGGCTCGCTGCACGAGGTGCCGGCGGTGCGGCTCGGCGCCAAGGTGCTCGAGGCGATCCGCGACCGCAATGGGCTGGATACCGGCACCGTCGACGACATCATCTTCGGTTGCGTCGACCCGGTCGGCGAGGCTGGGTCTGTCATTCCGCGCGCCGCCGCCTTCGAGGCGGGCTACGACACAAAAGCGCCCGGCATGCAGATCTCGCGCTTCTGCGCCTCTGGCCTGGACGCCATCAATTTCGGTGCAGCCAAGATCGCGCAAGGCGCAGATGAGATTGTTATCGCCGGCGGTGTCGAATCGATGTCGCGCGTCGGCATGGGCGCATCCGGCGGCGCCTGGTTCATGGACCCCTCCGTTGGCCTGCCCGGCTGGTTCGTGCCGCAAGGCATCTCGGCCGATCTGATCGCCACGAAATACGGCTTTTCGCGCGACGACGTCGACGCCTATGCGGTCGAGAGCCAAAAGCGTGCTGCCAAAGCCTGGGGCGAGGGCCGCTTCAAGAATTCGGTGATCTCGATCAAGGACCAGAACGGGCTGACCATCCTCGACCATGACGAGCACATGCGGCCTTCGACCGACATGCAGTCGCTGGCGGCACTCAACCCGTCTTTCGTCATGCCCGGCGAAATGGGCGGCTTCGATGCTGTCGCGGTGCAGAAGCATCCCGAGGTGGAAGAGGTCAACCACGTCCACCACGCCGGCAATTCGTCCGGCATCGTCGACGGCGCGGCGGCCGTTCTGCTCGGCTCGAAGAAGGCTGGAAAGACGATCGGCCTGAAGCCGCGCGCACGCATCCGTGCATTCGCCAATATCGGCTCGGAACCGGTGCTGATGCTGACCGGTCCGGTAGACGTGACCGAGAAGCTGCTGAAGCGCGCCAGGATGAAGCTGTCGGACATCGATCTGTTCGAGCTCAACGAGGCTTTCGCCTCGGTGGTGCTGCGCTACATGCAGGCTTTCGATATTTCGCACGACAGGATCAACGTCAATGGCGGCGCCATCGCCATGGGCCATCCGCTCGGCGCCACGGGCGCGATGATCTTCGGCACGGTGCTGGACGAACTGGAGCGCCGGAACCTGAACACCGCTTTGGTGACGCTTTGCATCGGCGCCGGCATGGGCACCGCAACGATCATCGAACGCGTCTGACGGGAGAGAGAGACCGATGAGCTACACCAATTTCACCCTCGACATCGACGCCGATGGCATCGCGCTGATCACCTGGGATATGCCCGACCGGTCGATGAACGTTTTCACCGAAGAGGCGATGCTGGAACTGAACGCCATCGTCGACAAGGTGGCGAGCGATGCAGCAATCAAAGGCGCGGTCATCACCTCCGGCAAGGACACGTTCTCCAGCGGTGCAGACATCACCATGCTGCAGAAGATGCTGTCGAAGTTCGCAGCCGACAAAGCCAAGGACCTGGACAAGGCGACCAAGGCGCTGTTCGAAAATGCCGGTTACATGACCGGCCTGTTCCGCAAGCTAGAAACCTCAGGCAAGCCGTGGGTGTCGGCGATCAACGGCACCTGCATGGGCGGCGCGTTCGAGCTGTCGCTCGCTTGCCATGGCCGTGTCGCAGCCGGCTCCGACAAGGTCAAGATGGCGCTCCCCGAAGTGAAGATCGGCATCTTCCCAGGCGCCGGCGGCACCCAGCGCGTGCCGCGGCTGACGGACCAGCAGCAGGCGCTGCAGATGCTCACCTCCGGCCAGACGCTGTCGCCGCAGAAGGCCAAGTCGATGGGCCTTATCCACGAGATCGCCGAGCCTGCGAAGCTGGTGGAGTCCGCCAAGGCCATGATCAAAAATGGCTTGAAGCCGGTGGCGCCGTGGGACGAGAAGGGCTTCAAGCTGCCCGGCGGCCCGGTCTATTCGGTGGCCGGCGCCAATCTGTGGCCACCGGCAATCGCCATCCTGCGTCGCGAAACCTATGGCAACTATCCTGCCGCCGCCGCCATCCTGAAATGCGTCTATGAAGGCCTGCTGGTGCCGTTCGACACCGCTTTGCGCATCGAGCAGCGCTATTTCACCGAGATCATGCAGACCAGGGAAGCGGCGGCGATGATCCGCTCGCTGTTCGTGTCGCTGCAGGAACTGAACAAGGGCGCGCGCCGCCCGGCCGGCGTGCCGGAAACCAAATTCAAGAAGATCGGCGTGCTCGGCGCCGGTTTCATGGGCGCCGGCATCGCCTATGTCACGGCCAAGGCCGGCATTGCGGTGGTGCTGCTCGACCGCGACATGGAAGCTGCCGCCAAGGGCAAGGCGCATTCTGACAGCCTGATCTCGGATCAGGTCAGGAAGGGCCGTGCCAAGCCCGAGGACAAGGACAGACTGCTGTCGCTGATCACGCCGACGGCGGACTATGCCGACCTCGCAGGCTGCGACCTAGTGGTCGAGGCGGTGTTCGAGGACTCGGGCGTCAAGAAGGACGCCACCGAAAAGGCGGAGGCCGTGCTGAAGCCGTCGGCGATCTTTGCCTCGAACACGTCCACCATCCCGATCACGTCGCTGGCGAAGAATTCGGCGCGGCCGAAGAATTTCGTCGGCATCCATTTCTTCTCGCCGGTCGACAAGATGATGCTGGTCGAGATCATTTTGGGCAAGAAGACGGGTGACAAGGCGCTGGCCGCCGCGATCGACTTCGTCCGCGCTATCAAGAAGACGCCGATCGTCGTCAACGACACGCGCGGCTTCTACGTCAACCGCTGCGTGCTGCGCTACATGTCGGAAGCCTACAAGATGCTGATCGAGGGCGTTCCGGCGCCGATGATCGAGAACGCGGCGAAGGCCGCCGGCATGCCGGTCGGCCCCTTGGCGCTTACGGACGAAACGGCGATCGACCTCGCGCAGAAGATCATGAAGCAAACCATGCGCGATCTCGGCGAAAACGCGGTCTACCCGAAGCAGATGGCGCTGATCAACACGCTGGTCGATACGCATGGCCGCTTTGGCCGCAAGAACGGCAAGGGTTTTTTCGACTATCCGCAAAAGCCTGCCAAGAAGAAGTTGTGGCCGGGCCTGAAGGATCTCTATCCGCAGTTGGCGCCTGAAAAGGTCGACTATGAGGAACTGAAGCAGCGGCTCCTGGTCACCATCGCGCTGGAGGCGGCGCGGGTGATGGAGGAGGGCATCGTCACCGATCCGCGCGAAGCCGATGTCGGCTCGATTCTCGCCTTCGGCTTCGCACCCTTTACCGGCGGCGTGCTGTCCTACATCGACGGCATCGGCGCAAAGAAATTCGTCAAGATCGCCAAGGGCCTGCAGAAGAAGTACGGCGCCGAGTTCAAGGCGCCGAAGCTCCTGCTCGACATGGCGGAGAAGGGCGAGACTTTCTACGAACGCTTCGATCCCTATGCCAGGAGCGAGGCCAAGAAGGCGGCGTGACGCCGCCTTCTTGGTGGACAAGATCGCGGCCACCAGTTAGAACAGAGAAGGTATTTTTTCCTGTTCTGAAGGAGAGCAAAAGTGCTCTCGCATGACCGCGTATGGGCCGCAATCGATGCTCTCGCCGAGCGTTATTCGCTCTCGGCCTCCGGGCTGGCGAAGCGCGCGGGCCTCGATTCGACCGCCTTCAACAAGTCGAAGCGGCTGTCCTCGGACGGGCGGCCGCGTTGGCCGTCGACCGAATCGCTGGCCAAGATCATCGAGGCGACGGGCGCCTCGCTCGACGAATTCACGGGACTGGTCGAAGGCCGGGGCGAAACCGTTCCCGGATCTCTGCCCGCACAGAGGTCTTCGGTGCCGCTGCTCGGCTTCGCCCAGGCCGGCGCCGGCGGCTTCTTCGATGATGCCGGTTTTCCGGCGGGGCAGGGCTGGGACCTGATCGAGCTTCCGGCACAGGCGACCGAAACCTCCTATGCGCTGCAGGTCCAGGGCGATTCCATGCTGCCGCTCTACCGCAACGGCGACGTGCTGATCGTCGAGCCGGGCGCTGCCACCCGCAAGGGCGACCGGGTCGTCGTCAAGACCAATGATGGCGAGGTGATGGCCAAGGTGCTGGACCGTCAGACGGCGAAGTCTATCATGCTGGTCTCGCTCAATCCCGATCACCCGGACCGCGACATCCCCATGCACGATGTCGAATGGGTGGCGCGGATTGTCTGGGCAAGCCAGTAGGGGGCGCCGGTGCGCCCGCTTCATGCAGCCGCTGCGGTGTTGACGATCCTGGTTATGGGGGCCGCGATCGCCGCCGGCGGCCGCGCCGTGCTGCATCACGAAAACGGCCGTGTCGCAGCTCGAGCGCGGGCCGGCATGGCGGCGCAATCCGAAGCGCCTGCCACATCAGCGAACCCGCGACCCAAGGCGGCGAGGCCGGAGGCGCATTCCAGGGCCATCGATCCCGAGGTCGTCGCGCCGCCGCAGCTTCAACCCGACGAGCTTGAACGGGTCGAGCCGCGCGCGCCGCTGAGTGATTTGGCGCTGGCCAGACCGCCCAAATCGAAAATGCCCGACGACTGGAACGGGACAAAACTGTTCCAGCCGATTGCAACTGCTGCCGGTGTGATCGAGGCCAAGGGCTACTCGGTCGCGATTTCGGGTATCGACGTCGTCAGGCAGGACGAGACTTGCGCCGACGGCGGCAAGTCCTGGACGTGCGGCAGCCGGGCGCGCACGGCGTTCCGTGCTTTCCTGCGCGGCCGGGCGGTGGTTTGCGCGGTGCCGCCCGAAGGCGGCCGTGACCTGATCGCCGCCGAATGCCGCGTTGGCAACCAGGATGTCGGTCAGTGGTTGATCGAAAATGGCTGGGCGCGCGCAGCCAAGGGTGGCCCTTACGTCGAGGCCGGCGAGAAGGCGCGTACGGCGAGGAAGGGCATTTTCGGGCCGGCGCCCAGTCTCTCCGGCCTGCCTCCGGCACCAGCCCCTGTCGCGGCAACGCAGCCGACGCAGCCGATTCTCGATCCGTCGGCGACGGCTACGCCGCCAACCGAGACGACGGCTATGCCGCCAACTGACCAGCCAGCGCCTTCTGAATGAGCGCGCGGGTTTCTGCGATGCCGTAGAGCGCGGCGAAGGAACCGAAGCGCGGGCCGCGCTCCTGTCCGATCAGCACCTGGTAGATCATCTGGAAGAAGGCAACGGAGACGCCCGGCCCGCCTTCCGGGCTCTGCTTCGAATGGTCCTGATAGCGTTCGGTCTTGCGCGCAACGTTGAGGGCGGCATTCTGGATCACCTCGCCATCGGCATCTGGCGGCAACGCGGCGAGCGCCTCGGAGAGTTTCGTCAGCGCCTCGCGCTCGACCGCGTCGGCTGCTCGGTACACCTTGGCCGGCTTCACGAAATCGTCGAAATAGCGGATCGCATACTCGGCCAGCCGGTCGAGCTCGGGATGGGTCTTCGGCGTCACGCCCGATGTGTGGCGCGAAATGAACCCCCACAGCACGTCCTTGTTCTGGGCGCTCGAGGCACTGACCAGATTGAGCAGCAGCGCGAACGACACCGGCAGGTCGACGACAGGCGGGTTACCGTCATGCATGTGCCAGACGGGATTTCCCAGCCGCTCCTTCCACTCCTGCCGGCGATAGGCGGACAGAAAGGCGTAATACTCGTCCACCGCCTTCGGAATGACGTCGAAATAGAGCTTCTTGGCCTGCCGCGGCCGCTGGTACATGTAGAGCTCGAGGCTTTCGGTCGGCGCGTAGGTCAGCCACTCGTCTATGGTCAGCCCGTTGCCCTTCGACTTCGAAATCTTCTGGCCGCTCTCGTCCAGGAACAGCTCATAGACGAAATGCTCGGGCGCGCGCCCGCCCAGGATATTGCAGATACGGTCGTAGATCACCGCATTCGTCTGGTGGTCTTTGCCGAACATTTCGAAATCGACGCCGAGCGCCGCCCAGCGCATGCCGAAATCCGGCTTCCACTGCAGCTTCACCCTGCCGCCGGTTATGGGCAGCGTGGTTTCGGTGCCGTCATCATCGAAGGTGATAGTGCCGGCCTTGGCGTCGACATGCTTCATGGGGACGTAAAGCACGCGGCCACTTTTGGGGGAAATCGGCAAGAACGGACTGTAGGTCGCCTGACGCTCCTCTCCGAGCGTCGGCAGCATCACGCCCATAATCTTGTCGAAACGTTCGGCAGCGCGCAGCAGAACGTCGTCGAAACGGCCAGCCTTGTAGTATTCCGTCGCGCTGGCGAACTCGTAGTCGAAGCCGAACGTGTCCAGGAAACGGCAAAGCATTGCGTTATTGTGGTCTGCGAAGCTCGCATAATCGCCGCCGAAAGGATTGGGGACGGACGAGAGCGGCTTGTGCAGGTGCGGCTCGAGTGCGGCGCGATCCGGGACGTTGTCCGGAATCTTGCGCATGCCGTCCATGTCGTCGGAAAAGCACAATATCTTGGTCTTGACCGCGTCCCGGGTGAGGACGCGGAAGGCGTGGCGCACCATCGAGGTGCGTGCGACCTCGCCGAAAGTACCGATGTGCGGCAGCCCCGACGGACCGTAGCCGGTCTCAAACAGAACGGTCTCGGGAAAGTCAGTGTCTTTGTAGCGCTCGACGATCTTCCTGGCTTCTTCGAACGGCCACGCCTTGCTTTCAGCCGCTGCCGCAAGCACCTCGGGATTGAGATCGACGATGTTTGATCCCGCCATGTCACTGTTTTCCAAATCGTTCGCCGGCATCGCCGCAAAAGGGGGCCGGAAGAGGTTTTCAACCGGTCTCTAGGCGTGCCTGCCGTGGGCGTCAACGATCGCGGCTCTTTTTCCTTGCGGCGTCGGTGCCGCGTTCCTAACTTCGGAGCCCATTTGAGGAGTTTTTAAATGTCGTTGCCGCCGCATGAAGCCCTGATCTATCTGATGGTCATCACCTCCGCGTCCGATCGCGACATGACCGATGTCGAACTGGCGCGGATCGGCGACGTCGTTCGCTCATGGCCGGTGTTCGAGGATTTCGACCACGACCGGCTGGTCGGCGTCGCCCAGGACTGCCAAAAGATGCTGCACGAAAAGGACGGGCTGGAAGGCGTTTTGGCGCGGGTCGCTGAAGCGCTGCCCGAACGCCTGCTTGATACCGCCTATGCCGCAGCCTTCGAGGTTGCGGCCGTCGACCTCGAAATGCGGTTGGAGGAGGTGAGGGTACTGCAGCTTATCCGTCGCCAACTCGATCTCGACACGCTCACCGTCGCCGCCATCGCCCGTGCCGCCAAGGCCCGCCTGCGCACGTTGACTTGATCCAGGCCCTGAAGACTCAGAAAACTGACCGGGCCGGATCAGAAAAAACTGACCGGGAAATAGCGCAGATAAAATTCGGCGAAGGTGCCCTTCACCGAAATCTCCTGCAGTGCGTAATCGAACGCTGCGGCCAGCGCCGGATCGTTGGCCCTGGCGGCGATGGCCATGCCGGAGCCCAGATATTCTGGCGCCAGATACGGGCCGCCGGCAAAGCGGCAGCAGGCTGCGGCATCCGACCCGCCCAGCCAGAAGGCGAAGCGCATGCCGTCGCCGAAGGCGGCGTCGATCTTGCCGGCCTTGAGATCATCATAGAGCTCTTCCGGCCGGTCGAAGGGGACGACCTGAACGGTGTCGAAATAATCGCGCAGCATCCGCTCATGCGCGGAGCCGGCGACCACACCGACGCGATTGCCGCGCAGTCTGTCGAAGATCGGTTCCGTGAACGCCTTTGTCTTCGGCATGATGAAGCGCGCCGGAAACTGCAGGTAGGAACGCGAGAAGGCGAATTTCGACCGCGACTCCGGCGTGGCGGCGATGCCGGCAATGATCGCTTCGCCTTCGCCCTTCTGCAGCGCCCCTTCGAGCTCGGCCCAAGGCAGCGCCTGAATCTGGCATTTTTCCGCGATGCCGAGTTCGGCGCAGATGGCGCGCGCCAGATCGACGTGGAAGCCGGACAACCGGCCCGCCCCGTCGAGGAAGTTGAACGGCGGGAAATCGGTGGTGGTCAGGAATCTCAGACGCGGCAGCGCGGAAAGGTCAGGCTTCGGCAGCCGCTCCTTGGCATCCCACAGCACCGGCACTTGCGGCTCCGCGGCACGCGCTGCCGTGAGCCACTGTGCCCCCGTAATTGCCAGCATCAAGACGATGGTTGTCCACCGAATTGCCACGATCGAGCTCCGCGTTGTTCTGTCCAATGTGGCTTTTGGTACGAAAATGCCACAGGCACAACGGTTTTTGATTCCATCACGCCGATTTAGGGTTATGCTTCAGCGAGCTTGCAAACATGTGCGGCGTCGGCTGGAGGGTAGCCGCAAGGCGCTGCAAACAGAGAGGATCAGGTTTGTAATCCGGGGTCGATGGCAAAGTGCAAGTCAAGCGCTGGACTGTTGATCTCAACGCGGAAGGCAACATGGGGTAGATGTTGCAATGGGCCACTTCGATCGCACACTGGAATTCATAGATCAGCTGCAGCACGCCGATACGGCGGCGGCGGTCTGCCAAAAACTGCTTGGCATAACCTCGGAGTTCGGTCTGACGGCGCTTATGGCCGGGACAGTTCCGCAGCCAGGCACGCCGAGGGGGCAGCAAAAGGACCATGTGCTTCTCTGTGACTGGCCGGGAGAATGGCTGGAGCGCTATGTGGCGCGCAACTATATCGACCATGACCCCGTCGTCAGCCACATGAAACAGCTGCAGGCGCCATTCCAGTGGCGGGAAGCGTCTCAGGGCATTCGCATCGACAAGAGCAGCGGCGAAGTGATGGGCGACGCCAGTGAATTCAAACTGTGCGACGGCATGGCCTTCCCGCTGGTCACGCTCGATGGCCAGATCGTCATGGTGTCGCTCGGTGGCGAAGCCGTCGAATTGTCTGGCGCCGATTTCGGCCTGGTGTCGCTGGCCGCAACCTATGCGATTGGCCGCGCCATGCAACTCCACACGATGGCAGCCAAGACCATCGACCACGTCGAATTGACGCCGCGTGAGCGCGAATGCATGCAATGGGCCGCCGTCGGCAAGTCCGAATGGGAGATTTCACAGATTCTCGGCATTTCAGAACACACGTCAGAGAAACACCTTCTTAACGCCAAAAGCAAACTCGGTGCCGTCAACCGGGTGCAGGCGGTCGCGGAAGCGATAAGGCGCGGCTATATTAGCTAGCTCGGCCGTGCCGGCCTAGAAATTCTTGCCTACGTGATCGCGTAATTTTCTCGGGACAGCCCGGCCGTATCTTCCTATTTGAACCTAGGAGACGGCAGATGCTTTTTTCCCTTACCACACAAGAACTTATGGAACGTCCCGACCTTTGGGAGGCCGTTCATCGTTTGCGCTACAAGATTTTCGTCGAGGAGATGGGGTGGACAGATCTGCAGCGCCCCGACGGCCTTGAGATCGATCAGTTCGACCATGACGAGGCGGTGCATCAGCTCGTCATCCGCAACGGCGAGCTCGCCGGTTATCAGCGGATGTTGCCGACAACCCGGGCGCATCTTCTGACTGAAGTGCTGGCGGACCTCTATGAAGGGACGCCGCCATCCGGGCCGAACGTCTGGGAACTGACCCGCTATGGGGTGGCGCCGGGCTTTCGTGACGGCAAGCGCGGCGTTTCGACGGTCGGCACCGAGCTCATTGCCGGCTTCGTCGAGTGGGGGCTGAAGCGGAACGTCAACCAGGTGATCATCGAGTTCGAGCCGATGTGGGTCCTACGGGCGCTGCAGTTGCACTTCCTGGCCAAGCCGCTTGGCTACCAGCGCACCTATGGCAACCAGCAGGTCGTCGCCACACTGCTCACCTTCAACGAGCATACGCTTGAGGTGGTGCGTTCGCGTCGCAGTCATTTCGCGCCGGTGCTGGCCAGGGGATACCCCGACAGGCTCGGAATGAGGCAGGCCTCGTGAGAATTGGAGACAGCCATGAACATCCACCCGCAAACAGAGTTCCGCAATCATACGCTAATTGTTACGGTGTCGTCGGATGACGGCCGGCCGGTGCTGGACGGGCGAGCCTACGAAAGCCTGGCCAAGATATTCCACGAAGCCGCAATCGACGATGACGTGCGCGTCGTGGTGCTGCGCGGCCTTGCCGGCTGCTTCTGCCTCGGCGGCGATTTTTCCGAATTCCTCGATGCCACCAAGCATCAACGATTGATCGCCGCCGTCACCGACATGTTCCGCACGTTAGCGACGTTCCCCAAACCGGTCCTTGCCTGTGTCGACGGCGACGCCGTCGGCGTCGGCTGCACCATTCTGTTCCATTGCGACATGGTGATCGCATCTGATGAAAGCACGTTCCGGGTGCCGTTCGTCGATTTCGGCCTCGTGCCGGACGCGGCGACCAGCATCCTGGCGCCGCAGAAACTCGGTTATGCCGGCGCTTTCCGCTTCTTCTGCCTGGGCGACACGCTCAGTGCCGAGGACGCCAGGATGCTTGGCCTGGTCACGGAGATCGTGGTGGGCGATGTCGAGGAAGCCGCACTTGGCAGAGCGAGGCAACTCGCCAAGAAGCCGGTCGCCGCACTGCTGCAGACGCGCGACCTGCTCAAGGGCGACACAGGCGCGCTCTGCGATCGCATAGACCAGGAGATTTCGCTGTTTCAGCAGGCTTTGCAGGACGATACCACGCTGCGGCGGCTACAGCGGATTGCCCGGCTGGCGGCATGAGAAGTCATTCGGCAAAATGACAGGAACATCTGGAATCGTGGGGGGCGCGGGGGCGGGGGGGGGGCGCCCCCACGGCTTCAGGCCTGCAAGAAGGAAGGCCCTTCTCCGATGATCTTCTTGTCTTCCTTGCCGATGGCGTCGAGATCGCGGCCGTCATAGGGAAGCGACAACAGGATGCGCCGTATGATGGCAAGTCGCGCGCGCCGCTTGTCGTTGGCTCGCACGATGATCCAGGGCGCGAATCCCTCGTGCGTGCGTTCGAACATGAGATCGCGCGCCTTGGTGTAGTCGTCCCATTTGGTGATGCCGGCAATGTCGATCGGCGAGAATTTCCAGCTCTTCAAAGGACTCCAGCGCCGATCGTGAAATCGCTCAAGCTGTGTTTCCCGACCGATGTTCAGCCAGAATTTGAAGAAATGGATGCCCTCGTTACAGATCATCCGTTCAAAATACGGCGTCTCGTTCAGGAATTTCTCGCGCTGCTCCGGCGTGCAGAAGCCCATGACCGGCTCGACACCGGCGCGATTGTACCAGGAGCGGTCGAAGGTGACGAACTCGCCGGATGTCGGAAAGTGCGCGACATAGCGCTGAAAATACCATTGCCCGAGTTCGGTTGGGCTAGGCTTGGTCAGCGCTACGTTGCGCGCTGTCCTGGGGTTCATGTACTGGCGCAGCGCGAAGATCGTGCCGCCCTTGCCCGCGGCATCGCGTCCTTCGAACAGCGACATCACCCGCTTGCCCGTCGATTGCAGCCATGCCTGCGCCTTGACCAGCTCGATCTGCAGCCGCTCCAGCGTCTCGTCATACTCGTCGCTTTTCATTTTCTTGTCGTAGGGGTAGCCGCCGGCGCTCAGCTTGTTGTCTTCGACCCAGTCCGGAAGCTTGGGGTCCTCGATGTCGAACTCGAGCGCCTTGCCGTCGATGCGGATCTTCAGCGGACCTGGAACGGGCGCGGCGGCATCTTCCTTGGGGTTTTTCATCGAGACGAACCTTTCCAGTTTCCGGACTCATGCTATTGGGAGCCTTACTGCATCGGCCCGAAAATCGGAATCGATTTTCGGAAAGAACGATGCAGCAGATTAAAAGTGGTAGAGCGTCCTTTGTGCGTCCAATTGGACGCACAAAGGA